>NZ_JAENRY010000336.1 GCF_016612545.1 Streptomyces sp. MBT65
GGTACAACTCGCCCGGGACGCCGGGCGGTACGGGACGCAGGCCGGCGTCGAGGACGTAGGTGCGGGTGTTCCACACCGGGCGGCCGATCGGCACGCTCGTGGCGTCGGGTCCGATCTCCACGGCCGTCACGTCGACCGAGGCCTCGGTCGGGCCGTAGAGGTTGTGCAACTCGGCGCTGCCCAGCGTCTCGTGGAAACGGTGGGTGAGGGCGACGGGCAGGGCCTCGCCGCTGCACATCACGCGGCGCAGGCCGGTGCAGGCCGCCGCTGCCGGTTCCTCCAGGAAGAGTTGGAGCATGGAGGGCACGAAGTGGACGGTGGTGACGTCCTGTTCGCGGATCAGCCGGGCCAGGTAGGCCGGGTCGCGGTGGCCCTCGGGGCGGGCGACGACCAGGGTGGCGCCGGTGATCAGCGGCCAGAAGAACTCCCACACCGACACGTCGAAGCTGGACGGCGTCTTCTGCAACACCCGGTCGTCGGGCGTGAGTTCGTACTCACCCTGCATCCACAGCAGCCGGTTGACGATGCCCTCGTGCGGGACGACGACACCCTTGGGGCGCCCGGTGGAGCCGGAGGTGTAGATGACGTAGGCGGGGTGCGACGGGTCGTAGGACGTGGGGAGTTGAGCCTCGGGACCGGTCGGCAGGGTGTCGCGGACGACGTGCACCGGGCGGGCGTCCTCGACCATGAGGGCGAGGCGGTCCTCCGGGTAGTCGGGGTCGAGCGGGAGGTAGGCGGCTCCGGCGCGGTGGACGGCGAGCAGGGCGACGACGAGTTCGAGTGAGCGTGGGAGGGCTACGGCCACGGTCTGCTCGGGGCCCGCGCCGAGCGCGGCCAACACCCCGGCGGTGCGCTCGACTTGGGTGTCCAGCTCCGCGTAGGTCAGCCGCCGGCCCTCGAAGACGAGTGCCGTGGCGTCGGGGGTGCGGGCCACCTGGGCCCGGAAGAGTTCCGGGAGGGTGCTGGCCTGGACGGGGTGGTCGGTGGCGTTCCACTCGCCCAGGACCAGGGCGCGTTCGGAGTCCGCCAGGAGGTCGAAGTCCCTTACGGCGCGGTCGGGTTCGGCCGCCGCGTGGTCCAGGAGGCGGGCCATGCGGGCGGCGATCCGCTCGGCGGTGCCGTGGTCGAAGAGGTCGGTCGCGTACTCCAGGAGCAGGACCACACGGTCGCGGCCGGTCTCGTCCACGAAGGTGAAGTGGAGGTCGAACTTCGCCATGCCGGTGTCCATGTCGAACCACTCGGTCGCGAGACCGAGCACGTCCGGGTCGCCTTCGGAGCGGTGGTGGTAGCCGAGCATGACCTGGAAGAGCGGGTTGCGGCCGGCCACGCGGGGCGGGTTGAGAGCCTCCACGACCCGGTCGAAGGGCAGGTCCTGGTACTCGAAGGCGGCGAGGGACGACTCCCGTACGCGACCCAGGAGTTCACGGAACGTCAGCTCGTCGCCGGACACGTCGGTACGCAGCACCAGGGTGTTGACGAAGAAGCCCACGAGGTCGGCGAGGGCCTCGTCCGTGCGGCCGGCGATGGGGGCGCCGAGCGGGATGTCCTCGCCCGCGCCGAGCCGGTTCAGCAGGGCGGCGGTGGCCGCCTGGAACAGCATGAACATGCTGGTGCCGGTGGCCGTCGTGAGATCGCGCAGGGCGTGGCCGGTGGCGGTGGGCAGTTCGAGGCGGACCTTGCCGCCGTGGCCGGTCGGCTCGGTGGGGCGCGGTCGGTCGGCGGGCAGGGCGAGTTCGTCGGGCAGTCCGCGCAAGGCGTCGGCCCAGTGGGCGAGTTGGGCCTCGCCGGTGCGGGCGAGGAGGTCGTCCTGCCAGAGGGTGTAGTCGGCGTACTGCACCGGCAGCGGCGCCCACTCGGGTGCCCGTCCCTCGCGGCGGGCCGCGTAGGCGGTGTCGAGGTCCGCGAGGAAGGGGCGGTCGGACCACTCGTCGGTGGTGATGTGGTGCAGGACGACGGCCACCACCTGCTCGTCGAAGCCCAGCCTGAACACCTCGCAGCGCAGCGGGAGTTCGGTGGTGAGGTCGAAGGGGCGGCGCTGGGCGGACTCGATCAGCGCGGGCAGGTCGTCCTCGGCGCAGTCGACGACCGTGCAGGTCGGGACCGCCTCCTCGGCCGGGACGATCCGCTGGTACGGCTCGCCCTCGTGCGTCGGGAACACCGTCCGCAGCGCCTCGTGGCGTCCGGCGACATCGCGCAGTGCGGCGGCCAGTGCCTCGGTGTCGAGGCTTCCGCTCAGTCGGAAGACCAGCGGGAAGTTGTAGGCGACTCCGCTGCCGGTGATCTCCTCGACGAGCAACAGCCGTCGCTGGGCGGCCGACAGCGGGATGCGGGCGGGCCGGTCCGCGACCGGGGTGACCGCCGGACGGGCCGGGCTCGCCGCGTCCGCACGGCCCGCGAGCAGAGCGGGAGTCGGGGCCTCGAAGAGGTCACGGATGGCTAGTTCGGCGCCCAGTTCGGTGCGGGCACGGCTGACCAACCGGGTCGCGAGGAGTGAATGCCCGCCCAGATCGAAGAAGTTGTCCTCGGCGCCGACCTCCGGCAGGCCCAACACCTCGGCGAACAGGCGGCAGAGCACCTCTTCCTGCGGGGTGCGCGGGCCGCGTCCGCCGCCGAGGGCGACGGCGGGTTCGGCGTCGGGGAGCGCCCGGACGTCGAGCTTGCCGTTGGCATTCATGGGCAGGCCGTCGACGGTGACGAAGGCCGACGGGACCATGTAGTCGGGCAGTTCACGGCCGAGGTCCTCACGCAGCCGCCGGACCAGCGCGCTCGCCTCGCGGGCGGCGGTGGGGTCGTTGGCGTACGGGTGCGTGCCGCCACCGGGCCGGAACAGACCGCCGGTCAGGCGCAGTTCGGGGGACTTCAGGAAGACGGCGTCGTAGGTGCCGTCCTTCTCGGACCAGGTCGTCAGCACCCGGTATCCGGCCGCCGTGCCCAGCTCATGCAGGTGCTCGGGGTCCACACCCGCCTCGGTCGTACGGCCGTCGGGGATGCCGGTGAAGCGGAGTGCCTCGGGCCTTTCGCCGCGCGGGCGTTCGGTGGTGGCGCCGGTCGCGGACCAGCCGCCGCGCAGGAGTTCACCGATCGCCTCGGCCGACGACCAGTCGCCGCGCAGGAGTTCGCCGATGGTGTTGCCGGTGGCCCAGTCGACCGACGGGGCGTTGTCCAGGTGTACGTCCGGGTCGTCGGCGTAGAGGACGACGTCGTAGCGGTGCCGGGACAGCTCGTTGTGGTGCTGGGCGCGCTTGGTGCGCAGGTCGACGCCGTAGCCGAGGGTGGTGAAGTAGTCGGGGTCCACGAGGAGTTCCTTCTCCAGGCGCAGACCGCGCTCCACCGCCCGCTCCAGGTCCGCCTCGGCGGTGCCCCTGGCGCGCTGGATCTCGGTGTGGAAGGTACCGGCGAGCCGCAGGTTGCGGACGTCGCCGACGAACAGGGCACCGCCGGGTGCGAGCAGCTCCATCAACCCGTTTATCACGGTGGTGAGATGGTCGACGCTCGGGAAGTACTGGATGACGGAGTTGATGACGATCGTGTCGAAGTAGGCGAACGGCAGACCGCTCAGGTCCTCGGCCGGGCGGCAGCGCAGTTCGACCTTGGCGGCGAGCGCGGGGTCGCGGCGCACCTCCTCGCCTATCTTGCGGATGACCGGGGCGGCGAAGTCGGTGGCCCAGTAGGCCTCCGCCTCCGGGGCCAGGCGGGACAGCAACAGGCCGGAGCCGACGCCCACTTCGAGGATGCGGCGGGGCTTGAGGGCGCCGATGCGGGCGAGGGTGGCCTCGCGCCACTCGTGCATCTCCTCGAAGGGGATGGGCCGGCCGTCGTAGGAGCTGTCCCAGCCGTCGTACTGCTCGGTGAAGACGGCGGTGCCGATCTCCTCGTACTCGTCGGAGTAGATCTCCTGCCACTCCCCCACCTGCGCGGCCTCGGCGGCGGTGCGCTCGGACGGGTCGGCGCCGGAGGGGACGACGTAGCCGACGAGGCGTTCGTCGCGGACGACCACGGCGGCCTGGGAGACGAGCGGGTGGCGGCTGAGCGCGGTCTCGATCTCACCGGGTTCGATGCGGTAGCCGCGGATCTTCACCTGGTCGTCGGTGCGGCCGAGGAAGTCGAGGTTGCCGTCGGGGCCCCGGCGGACCAGGTCGCCGGTGCGGTACATGCGCTCGCCGGGTTCGCCGAACGGGTCGGCGACGAAGCGCTCGGAGGTCAGCGCGGGCCGGTCCAAGTAGCCCCGGGCCAGGCCGATTCCGGCGATGTACAGCTCACCGGGGACGCCGTCGGGCACCGGGCGCAGCCAGGCGTCGAGGATGTGGGCGCGGGTGCCGCGGATGGGCTTGCCGACGGTCGGGGTGTCGCTGTCGAGGGTGCCGCCGCCGAGGGTGTTGATGGTGTACTCGGTCGGCCCGTACAGGTTGTAGCCGTAGGTGCCCTCGGTGTCGCGCAGGGCCCTCCACACCGTCTCCGGTACGGCCTCGCCGCCGAGGAGCACGAGCGGCGGGACGTGGCCCTCCAACAGGCCCTGTTCGATGAGGAGTCGGGCGTAGGTGGGGGTGACGTTGACGACGTCGACGCGGTGGCGTTCGCAGTAGGCGACCAGCGCCTCGGCGTCCCGCCGCAACTCCTCGTCGCACACGTGCACTTCGTGGCCCTCGACGAGCCAGAGCAGCTCTTCCCACGACATGTCGAAGGCGAAGGACACGGTGTGCGCGATGCGCAGCCGTCGTCCGCCGGCCGAGGCGATGGCGGGCTCGAAGATCTCCTTCTGGTGGTTCAACTGCATGTTCGTCAGGCCCCGGTAGGGGGTGACGACGCCCTTGGGGCGGCCGGTCGAGCCGGAGGTGTAGATGACGTAGGCGGGGTGTTCGAGGCTGAAGCGGAGACGGACGGGAGTGTCCGGCTGGTCCGCCAACTCCCCCTTGATGTCGGGGTCGTCGAGCAACACGCGGGTCATCTCGCCGTCCAACGTGGCGGATACGGCCGTGGTGCTGAGCAGGAGGAGCGGGTTGGCGTCGGCCAGCATCAGGGACAGGCGGTCGGCCGGGTGGTCCAACTCCAGGGGGAGGTAGGCCGCTCCGGTGCGCAGGACCGCGAAGAGGGCGACCACCATGTCGAGGGAGCGCGGCAGGGCGAGGGCGACGACCCGCTCGGGGCCCGCGCCCCGGTCGATCAGCAGCCGGGCCATCCGGTTGACGGCCGCGTCGAGTTCGGCGTACGTCATGCTGCGCTCGCCGAAGACCAGAGCCCGCTCGTCGGGGGTGCGTTCGGCCTGCGCGGCGAGCAGGTCGGCGACGGTGTCCTCGGGGTCGGGGACCCGGCTGTCCGCCGACTCCCGCCGCAGCGCCTCGACTTCGGCGGGAAGGAGGGCGTCGAGGGAGCCCACCGGTGCCGTGAGGTCGGCGGTGAGGCGGTCGACGAGGAGGGCGAAGCGGTCGAGGAGAGCCTGCGCCTGGGCAGTCGGGACGAGGTCGGGGCGGTGGGAGAGGGTGACGGCGATCTCGCGGCCGGGGGTGATGACGAGGTTGGCCGGGTAGTGGGTGGCGTCCACGTTGGCGACGGCGGTGGCGCCGTGCCGGGTCTTCAGGTCGGCGAGCCGCTCCTCGGTGTCGTTGTTGCGGAGCACGAACAGGGTGTCGAAGAGCTTGCGGTGACCGGTCTCGGCCTGGAGGACACCGAGGCTGAGGTGCTCGTACGGCATGAGGTCGAGGCGTTCGCCCTGGATGCGGCGGAGCAGGTCGAGGACCGGTTCGGCGGGGTCGAGGGCGATGCGGGTCGGGACGGTGTTGAGGAACAGGCCGATGATGTTGCCGACGTCCGGGACCTCGCTGGGCCGGCCCGCGACGGTCGTGCCGAACACGACGTCGGCTCGGCCGGTCGCGGACGCGAGGGTGAGCCCCCAGGCCGCGTTGAGGATCGTGTTGAGGGTCAGGCCGTGGGCGGGGGACAACTCGCGCAGGCGGTCACCGAGTTCGGCGGGGAGGCGGGTGTCGAGCTGGTCGGGGATGACCGGTTCGAGGCCGTCGGTGGCGGTGGGCGCGAGCAGGGTCGGCTCGTCGAGACCGGCGAGCGCGGTGCGCCAGGCGGCCGTGGCGACCGAGTCGTCCTGCTCCTCCAGCCAGGTCAGGTAGTCGCGGTAACTGCCGGGCTCGGGAAGGGCGTTGGCGTCACCACCCGTCTCGTAGAGAGCGAACAGCTCGTCGAGGAAGAGCCAGGCCGACCAGCCGTCCCACAGGATCAGATGCCGGCCGATGACGAGCCTGTCGCCGCGCTCCGCGCCGAGGCGCAGGAGCAGGAGTCGGAACAGCGGGGGTGCCGACAGGTCGAAGCGGCGGTTGCGCTCGGCGTCCGTCAACTCCCGCAGGAGTGTGTCCTGTTCGTCGGCGGGGAGAAGGGAGAGGTCGACTTCTTCGAGGGGGATCTCCGGGTCCTCGACGATGAACTGCACGGGCTGGTCGAGGCCGTCGCTGGTGAAGCCCGCGCACAGACCGGGGTTGCGGTCGAGGAGGGTGCGGACGGCGGCGCGCAGCCGGGTGGTGTCCAGGCGGGTCGCGAAGTCGAAGGTCTCGTGGACGGTGTAGACGTCCAACGCGCCCTCGTCGTAGGCCGAGTGGAAGAACAGGCCCTCCTGGAGGGGGGCCAGCGGCCAGACGTCGGCGACCTCCGCCGGGGCGGCGACGGCACGGACGCGGGTCTGTTCGGCGTCGGTGAGGGTGAATGCCTCAACACGGTCGGTGGCTACGGCCGTTGCGGTGCCGGCCGCCAGCGCGAGGGCGGCGGGCGTCCGGTGGGTGAAGACGTCGCGCGGGCTGAGCTCCAGGCCCGCCGCGCGGGCGCGGCTCGCGACGCCGATGGAGCTGATGCTGTCGCCGCCGAGCCGGAAGAAGTCGTCGTCGGGGCCCGCGTCCTCGATGCCGAGGACGGCCGCGAAGATCTCGGTCAGTTGCCGCTCCAACGGCCGCTCGGGCAGGCGGCGTTCGGCGCGCTCGGCCTCGGGGGCGGGCAGCGCGGCCTGGTCCAGCTTGCCGCTGGGGGTGAGCGGGAGGTCGGCGAGGACGACGTACGCCTCGGGGACCAGGGGTGCGGGCAGCGCGTCGGCGAGGGCGGCGCGCAGGTCGGCGGGGTCGAGGGTGGCCCCGGACGCCGGGACCGCGTAGGCGATGAGTCGCTGGTCGCGGATGACGACCGCGCCCCGGGCCACTGTGGGGATGCGGGTCAACTCGGCCTCGATCTCGCCGAGTTCGACGCGGTTTCCGCGGAGTTTGACCTGGCGGTCGGTGCGGCCGAGGTAGTCGATCGTGCCGTCGGGGCGGCGGCGTACGAGGTCGCCGGTGCGGTACATGCGGGCGCCGGGCTCGGTGGCGTACGGGTCGGCGACGAAGCGGTCGGCGGTGAGCGCGGGGCGCCGGTGGTAGCCGCGGGCCAACTGGACGCCGGTCAGGTACAGCTCGCCGGGGACGCCGTCCGGCACCGGGCGCAGGCAGGTGTCGAGGACACGCAGGCCGGTGTTCCACACGGGTCGGCCGATGGGCACGGTGATGCCGGGCGAGCCGTCGTAGGCGTGGTACGTCACGTCCACGGCGGCCTCGGTGGGGCCGTAGAGGTTGTGCAGCGGGACGCCGGTCAGGGCGTGCCAGCGATGGGCGGCGGCGCCGGGCAGGGCCTCGCCGCTGCTGAAGACGTGGCGCAGGGTGCGCGCCCAGGCGGGGTCGGCGGTGACCTCGTCGGTGGCGAGGAACGCCTCCAGCATCGACGGCACGAAGTGCATCGTCGTGATGCCCTCGGCCTGGATCAGGCGGGCCAGATAGGCGGGGTCGCGGTGTCCGTCCGGCGCGGCTAGGACGACGGCAGCGCCCTCGCGCAGCGCCCAGAAGAACTCCCAGACGCTCACGTCGAAGCTGGACGGCGTCTTCTGCAACACCCGGTCGGCGGCGGTGAGTTCGTACGCGCCCTGCATCCAGGCCAGCCGGTTGCCGATGGCGCGGTGGGTGACGACGACGCCCTTGGGG
>NZ_JAENRY010000337.1 GCF_016612545.1 Streptomyces sp. MBT65
GGCGTCGACCCCGGCGGCGGCCATGATCAGGCCCTGCCGGTTCTCCACGATCCGCAGGGCGCCGCGCCGCGCCACGACCCGTACGGTCTCGGCGTCGATCGCGGCCTCCCGGTCGGTCGCCTCGACGATGCGCCCCTCCGCCTTGGACACGATCTTCGAGGTGACGAGGAGCACGTCCCCGTCGAGAAGCCCGGGCTCGGCCGCCGCGATCAGCTTGCCGAGGTCGTCCCCGGCCGCGACCTCCGGCATCCCGGGCACGGCCCAGACCCGATAACCCTCCACCGTCGGCACCTCGCTCACGCCGCCCGCACCTCCTCCGCCAACGCCAGCGCCTCCCGCGCCATCCGCGCGGTCGCCTCGGTGTCGGTCATCATCAGCGGTACGGCCCGGCAGCGGATCCCGGCCGCCTCGACATCGGCCACGGCGGCCGCGTCCACGGTGTCGACGAGCCAGCCGTCGAGCAGCCCCGAGCCGTAGTGCTCGGCCACCGCCGTGGCCGTGGACTCCACGCCCACCGCCGCGAGCACCTTGTCGGCCATCCCGCGCACGGGCGCGTCCCCGACGATGGGGGAGAGGCCCACCACGGGCACACCGGCGTCGGCGATCGCCTCACGGATGCCGGGCACGGCGAGGATGGTGCCGACGGAGACGACCGGGTTCGACGGCGGGAAGAGGATGACGTCCGCCTCCGCGATCGCCTCCAGGACCCCGGGCGCGGGCTTGGCCTGCTCGGCGCCGACCGGCACGACCGCCTCGGCGGCGACCGACGCGCGCAGCCGTACCCAGTACTCCTGGAAGTGGATCACCTTGCGCTCGCCGTCCACCTCGACGGCGACATGCGTCTCGACGCGGTCGTCCGTCATGGGGATGAGCCGCACCCCCGGCTGCCAGCGGTCGCACAGCGCCTCGGTGACCGCGCTGAGCGGGAAGCCGGCGCCGATCATCTGCGTCCGCACGATGTGCGTGGCGAAGTCCCGGTCGCCGAGCCCGAACCACTCGGGCCCGACGCCGTACGCCCCGAGCTCCTCCTTGAGGTGGAAGGTCTCGTCGGCACGGCCCCAGCCCTGCTCCTCGTTGATGCCGCCGCCGAGCGTGTACATCACCGTGTCGAGGTCCGGGCAGACCTTCAGCCCGAAGAGGTGGATGTCGTCCCCCGTGTTGCCGATCACCGTGATGTCCGCGTCCGGCACGGCCTGCTTGAGACCGCGCAGGAACCGGGCACCACCGATACCGCCTGCCAGAACCACAATGCGCATAGGGACAAGTCTTGCAGGCGGGTGTGACAACGCGGCAGGCAGTCACCGCATCGCGGGCCCGACGGCCGCCGGGTCGACCGGTTCCGAAACGTGTCAGGCGGTCACGGCGTCGACCGGTTCCGACCCCGTGCGTCGCGCGCACGCGGTGTGCATCGGCATCTCGGTCAGGCCGGGGAAGTAGACGTGCAGGCTTATGGCCGGTTCGAGGGTGTCGTTGACGACCTCGTGGACGTACCCCGGCGCGAACACCCGCTGCGCGCCCGCCCCCAACGCGCGCGTGCCCCGCTCGGTGCGCTCGGTCAGCGTGCCGTCCAGGACGGTCAGCACACCGGAGGAGCGGCCGTGGTCGTGCAGCCCGCTGCCCTGTCCGGGCACCCAGGACAGCAGCCACACCTCGTAGCCGGGGCCGGTGCGCAGCCGGTGGTACCAGCGGCTCGTCGCGTCGTACTCGACGAGGTGTTCCCACTGGGCGCGGTCGGCCGCGACGGAGCGCGCCAGGCCGACGAACTCGGCGACGGTGGCCGGGTGTTCGCGCGGGGGCTGGAGCAGGTGCGGGACTTCGAGGATGTCGCCGGCGATCTGGAGGTCGCTGTCGCTGTTCATGGGGGTGCGGGAGTTCCTCGGCGTAAGAAGTAACGGCGGGGGATGGGTGTCACCAGACGGACAAGCGAGTGGGGCCGGAGCGCGTGGGGCTCAACAGCCGGAACAGCAACAACAGCTACAGCGAGCGTGAGCAGCACCGAGGGACCCGGCGGTGCGGGTCGAGGTGAGTGCCGAGTTCGCGAGCATGCCCACAAGGACAGCGGTTCACACCCGCACTGTCAACTCGACGCCCGGTATGTGGGACATGTTTCACCTCATCCGGTTCATCTCCGAGGTGAAAGGTTTGTTCAGGTGTCTACCGGGACACATGGCGCACAACCGGGCGCTCGAACCCCAGTGGAACGAGATCGAACTCCTGGGCGTCCTCCCCCGTACAGGCTCCGTCTCGGGGTAGGAGGCCGCGGGGGGTCTCCTTTGCTTGTCAAGGTTTATGCCGATTTGAACACTTTCCGCTAGGCCTTGGTTCCGCAGAGTGAATAAGGGGCCCAATAGCAGATCTCGGCTTGACTCGCCCGGAGCAGCACACTTGTAATTTCACTCGTGTCGTTCAGCCGACATCGGTAACGGCGGCCACATCACGGGGACGCGAAAGACAGACGAGGGGCGCACATGACCGAGCTGGTGCAGCAACTGCTGGTCGACGACGCGGACGAGGAACTCGGCTGGCAGGAGCGCGCGCTGTGCGCCCAGACCGACCCCGAGTCCTTCTTCCCCGAGAAGGGCGGCTCCACCCGCGAGGCCAAGAAGGTCTGCCTCGCCTGTGAGGTCCGCTCCGAATGCCTCGAGTACGCCCTCGCCAACGACGAACGCTTCGGCATCTGGGGCGGCCTCTCCGAGCGGGAACGCCGCCGCCTCAAGAAGGCCGCCGTCTGAACGGGACGGCAGACCCGGGGACATGCTCCGGGGTACACCTCGGGACCTACTGAACGGCCCGTCGCGACTGGGTTATCCACAGGCGGCGGGCCGTCGCCATGCCCAGCCGATAGTGTGGGCGCTCGTCCGAGACGTACCGCTGTCCCCTCGGGACGCGCGCGTCCACCGCAGTCCACCGAACCGGGGCCCGTACCTCGATGTCCGTGCACAGCCACACGGCAGCCCAACACGACGCTGCCACTCCTGAGTTCCCGCGTCACGTGGTGACCGCGGTGCTCGTCTCCCACGACGGCGCCCGCTGGCTGCCCGACGCGCTCGCCGGGCTGCTCGGCCAGGAGCGCCCCGTGCAGAGCGTCATGGCCGCCGACACCGGCAGCGCGGACGACTCCGCCCAGCTCGTCACCGACGCCCTCGGCGCCGACCGCGTGCTCCACCTCGCCCGGCGCACCGGCTTCGGCCAGGCCGTCGAGGAGGCCAACCGCACCGCAACCGTGCTGACCCCGGAAGAGCTGCCGTACCTGAAGCGCCCCAGCGGCTGGGACCCCGTCACGCGCACGTGGCGCGACGATGCCTACGACATGCCCGAACTCCCGCACGGCGAGCCCGTCCAGTGGCTGTGGCTGCTGCACGACGACTCCGCCCCGGAGCCGGACGCCCTGGCGCAACTGCTGCGGGTCGTGGACCAGGAGTACGAACTGGGCCGCGAGGACGTGGCCGTCGTAGGCCCCAAGCTGCGCGGCTGGTACGACCGACGGCAGCTCCTGGAGGTCGGCGTCACCATCGCCCACTCCGGCCGCCGCTGGACCGGCCTCGACCGCCGCGAACAGGACCAGGGCCAGCACGACCACGTACGGCCCGTGCTGTCCGTCTCCACCGCCGGCATGCTCGTCCGGCGCGACGTCTTCGACGAACTCGGCGGCTTCGACCGCCGGCTGCCCCTGATGCGGGACGACGTCGACCTGTGCTGGCGCGCCACCGCCGCCGGCCACCGCGTCCTGGTCGCCCCCGAGGCGGTCGTACGGCACGCCGAGGCGGCCTCGCGCGAGCGCCGTGCCGTCGACTGCGCGGGCCGCACCGTCGCCTCCCCGCACAAGGTCGACAAGGCCGGCGCGGTCTACACCCTGCTCGTCAACAGCCGTACGTCCGTGCTGCCCTGGGTCCTCTTCAGGGTCGTCGTCGGCACGCTGCTGCGCACCGTCGCCAACCTCGTCGGCAAGGTCCCCGGACAGGCCCTCGACGAGATCCGCGGCCTCCTGGGGACCCTGCTGCGCCCCGAGCGGATCCTCGCCGGGCGGCGCAGGAGAAGTGGCGCACAGATCGACAAGGCCGAGCTGCGGCCCCTGTTCCCGCCGCCCGGCGCGACCGTGCGGGCCACCTTCGAACAGGCCGCCGCCAGCTTTGTCGACACATCCGACCCCGAGATCACCTCCGGAGCCGGCCGGCACGGCGGCGCGGTCGAGTCGGGGCCCGGCGGCGACGACGCGGACTTCCTGGAGATCGAGCAGTTCGCGCGCGTGAAGCGCATCGCCCGCAAGCCGGGCCCGGTGCTGTTCCTGGTGCTGCTGCTCGTCTCGCTCGTCGCCTGCCGCGGCCTGCTCGCCAGTGGCGCGCTCACGGGCGGCGCGCTGCTGCCCGCACCGGGCGACTCCAGCGAGCTGTGGTCCCGCTTCCTCGACTCCTGGCACCCGGTGGGCGTCGGCGGCACCCCGTCCGCGCCGCCGTACCTCGCGCTCGTCGCGATGCTCTCCTCGCTGCTCTTCGGCTCCACCGGCTTCGCGGTCACGGTCCTGCTCGTCGCCTCGGTCCCGCTGGCCGGGTTCACCGCCTACTTCGCGTCCCGCCCGCTCGTCGAGTCGCGCCTGCTGCGCGCGTGGGCGGCCGTCGTCTACGCCTTCCTGCCCGCCGCCACCGGCGCCCTCGCGGGCGGCCGCATCGGCACCGCCGTCCTCGCCGTGCTGCTCCCGCTGATGGCCCGCGCGGGCATCGCCGCCAGCGGCCTGACGCACTCCTCGGGCGCCCGCGGCAGCTGGCGCGCCACCTGGGCGTACGCCCTGCTGCTGACGGTCACCACGGCCTTCACGCCGATCATCTGGCCCCTCACGCTGCTCCTGGGCATCGCGCTGCTGGTCGTGCGCCGCGGCGACCTCGTGGGCTACGGACCGCGCTTCCTGGCCCAGTACGGCACCCCGCTGCTGATCCTGGCCCCCTGGTCGCTGACCCTCCTCCCGTTCGGCTTCTTCCAGCAGGCCGGTCTGGAGTACGGCTCCGGGGCCGCGACCCCGCTCGACCTCCTCGGCGCCAGTCCGGGCGGCCCCGGCACGGTCAGCGGCCTGATGCTGATCGGCATCGTCCTGGCCGCACTCGCCGCCCTGCTGCGCAGCGAGCGTCAGTTCGGCATCTGGACGGCCTGGGGCGTCGCCCTCGTAGGCCTCGTCTTCGCCGTCCTGTCCAACAGCTCCACCTGGGCGGGCCCCGCGACCCTCGTCTACGGCCTCGCCCTCCTCGCCGCCGCCGCGCTCGGCGCCGACGGGGCACGCGCGCGTGTCGCCGAGCAGAGCTTCGGGTGGCGCCAGCCGGTGGCCGTGCTGATCGCCTTCGCCTCGGCCGCGGGCCCGTTGCTCGTCGCCGCCGGCTGGATGATCCGCGGCGCCGACGGCCCCCTGGAGCGCCACGACCCGACCCAGGTGCCCGCGTTCGTCGCCGAGGAGAGCGGCACCGAGGACCAGGCCCGCACCCTCGTCCTCGACAGCGACTCCGCCGCCCACGTCGGCTACATGCTGGTGCGCGGCTCCGGCGCCCGCATGGGAGACGGCGAGTTCGCCGCGGCGGACGGCGAGAACACCAAGCTCGACAAGGTCGTCGCCAACCTCGTCGCCGGCTCCGGCGCCGACCAGGCCGACGAACTCGGCGGCTTCGCCGTGCGCTACGTCCTCGTCCACAAGGGCGCGCCCCGCGAGGTCAGCCGCATCCTGGACGCCACCCCCGGCCTCAGCCGCCTCAGCCAGGCCGACGGCAGCGCCCTGTGGCGGGTCGACGCGCAGGTCTCCCGCGCGGCCGTCGTCGCCGGTACCGCCGCCCCGACGCCCGTCGCTGCCGGACCCGTCGACATCCACACCACGATCCCGTCCGGCGCCACCGGCCGCGTGCTGCGTCTGGCCGACTCGGCCGCCGCGGGCTGGACGGCCACCCTGGACGGCAAACCGCTCACCCGCACCACGGTCGACGGCTGGGCCCAGGGCTTCGAACTCCCGGCTTCCGGCGGCAAGTTGGACGTCACCTACGACGACCCGATCGGGCACACCGCATGGCTGTGGACCCAGGGCGCCCTCGCCCTCGTCCTCGTCGTGCTCGCCCTCCCGGGCCGCCGCCGTGACGTCGACGACGACCTCCCCGAGGCGGAGCTGATCCCGGCCCAGGCGGTCGCGGGCGAGGGCCGCCGGGCCCGCCGCCTGCGCGCCCAGGCGGAGGCCGAGTCCACCGACGAGACCGACGACCCGGCGGACACCGGGCAGTTCGACGCCTTCGCGACGAACACCACACCTCCTCCGGAGGAGGAGGCCGTCGCCGCGATCCCGCAACAGCAGTCCTACGGTGAGTGGGACACGGCGAGCTACGCGGGCGCCGAGTACGGCACCTACGGCGGCGAGCAGTACCAGGCCAACGAGCAGTACCAGTCCGGCACTTACGACCAGTCGTACCAGGCGGACCCCTACCAGGGCGGCCAGTACGACCCGTACGCCTACGGCGGCCAGAACCCCGCACCGGCCTACGACCCGACGTACGAACAGGGCTACGACCAGAGTCAGGGCCAGGGGCAGGGCCAGAACCAGGGCTACGACCCGAACTACGACCCCGCCTACGACCCGACGTACGACCCGGCCCAGCAGCAACGACCGCACGGCGACGAGCGCCCCGACGGGAGCCAGCAGTGAACCGCACGACCCTGTCCTTCCTCGCCGGTGTGGTCGCGCTCGGCGCCGTCACCGGGTTCGCCGAGATGAAGGCACCGGCCGCGTCCGGCGCCGGCACCGCCAAGGCGGCCGCCCGACTGCCCGTGGAGCGCACCAGCCTGCTCTGCCCGGCTCCCAGCACCTCCGACCTCGCCGACACGTCGTACACGTCCTTCACGCCCGTCACGACCGGCACGGACGACAGCGGCAAGGCCGAACTCCAGTCCGTCACCGAGGAGTCGGGCGACGGCACGGCCGACAAGAAGAAGCCCGCCAAACCCGTCCTGGAACCCAAGGCCCCCGGCACCCCCGCCACCGGCGACAGTTCCGGCGCCGACTCGCCCGCGCTGCTCGGCACCGCCGAGGGCAAGTACGCGCCCGGCTGGACCGTCCAGGAGACCACCGAGGTCGCCGCGGGCAGCGGACGCGGACTCCAGGGCGTCAACTGCACCGCCCCGGACACCGAGTTCTGGTTCCCCGGCGCCAGCACCGCCGCCGGCCGCACCGACTACGTGCACCTCACCAACCCGGACGACTCCGCCGCCGTCGTCGACATCGAGCTCTACGGCAAGGACGGCGACCTCAAGTCGACGGTGGGGGAGGGCATCACGGTCGAGCCGCACGCCAGCGAGCCGATCCTGCTGTCCACGCTCACCGACGCCCAGGAGACCGACCTGACCGTGCACGTGACCGTGCGCAGCGGCCGGGTCGGGGCATCCGTGCAGGCCCTCGACACCAAGCTCGGCGGCGACTGGCTGGCCGCCTCCACCGACCCGGCGGGCAGCCTGGTCATGCCGGGCATCCCCAAGGACGCCACCTCCGTGCGGCTGATCGCCTTCACGCCGGGCGACTCGGACGCCGACCTGAAGGTGCGGCTCTCCTCGCCCACCGGGACGATCACGCCGGCCGGGCACGAGACCGTGCACGTCAAGGCGGGCATGACGGTCGGCGTCGACCTGGGCGACGTCACGCGCGGCGACCCGGGCTCCCTGGTCCTGACCCCGACCGACCAGTCCGTGCCGATCGTCGCCGCGCTGAAGGTCGTACGGGGCAAGGGCAGCAAGCAGGAGACGGCGTTCATCCCGGCTACCGGCGCGGTGGGCACGCGCGCGACGTCCGCCGACAACAGCGCCAAGGGCTCCACGCTGTCCCTGGTCGCGCCCACCCGCACCGCGACGGTCAAGGTCACCGCGTCCGCGGGCAGCGGCGGCGGTACGCCCGTCTCGAAGACGTACACGATCAAGGCCGGCACCACCGAGGACGTCGAACTCCCGGTCCCCGGTGGCCTGAAGGGCACCTACGCGCTGACGGTCGAGCCCCAGTCGGGCGGCCCGGTGTACGCGGCCCGGACCCTGTCGGCCACCGAGGAAGGCGTACCGGGCTTCACGATCCAGACGCTGCCCGACGACCGGGGAACGGTGTCGGTGCCCGAGACGGACGAGGACCTGTCGGTCCTCCAGAAGTAGCGGTCGGCACGGGGCACGCGCGCGGGGAGGGTGTTTCAGTCCTCCCCGTAGCGCGGGTCGACCGTCTCCGGGGTGAGCCCCAGCAGTTCGGCGACCTGTTCCACGACGATCTCGTGGACGAGCGCGGCCCGTTCGTCGCGCCCCTTCGTACGGATCTCGACCGGGCGCCGATAGACCACCACGCGCGCGGGATGTCCCTCACGGGCGGCGATCGTGCCCCCCATGGGCACCGACTCGTCGTTCCAGCCCTCGCCCGCACCACCCAGTCGAGGGACTTCCAGGACCAGGAAATCGATGTCGGCCAACTGCGGCCAGCGTCGCTCCAGGCGCTCCACGGAGTCCTGCACCAGATCCGCGAACGCCTCGGCGCGGCTCGCGGCGAGCGGGACCTGGGGCGGTGCGATCGGGCCGCGCATGCCCCGGCCGTGGCGATCGCGGCGGCGGGGCCCGGGTCCGGCGGCAGAGGGCGGTACGGGGGTGTCCATCACTGGTGAAGCGTAGTCCCCGCCGGGTCCGGCCGCCCGACTCCACCCGCCGCCGGGCGCTCCGTACGCCATGTCGCCGGATGACCATTCCGGCCAAGGTTGGGCTCGATTCCGTATGTCTCCAAGACCGTCGCTCTCAAGGCAATTGACGGTGTTTGTGCCGAGTGGTGACCGGGTCCGACCCTGTTCGAGATCTCGGGAAGGGGTGTCCGCGCAGGTCAGTGGCGCGTTGCCGGTGAGGCGTGTGGGGCGTCTCACAGCCCGACACGGTGGGGTGACCTGGGGGAGAGTCGTCGCGGCCCGCTCAAGAGTGCGGTACCGTCCAACGTCGTGAGCCCTGTACGTCGCTGTTCGCGCACCGCTTGCGGCCGCCCCGCCGTCGCGACGCTGACGTACGTCTACGCCGACTCGACCGCGGTCCTCGGCCCGCTCGCCACCTACGCCGAACCCCACTGCTACGACCTGTGCGCCGAGCACTCCGAGCGCCTCACCGCGCCCCGTGGCTGGGAAGTCGTCCGCCTCCTCGACAGCTCCGCTCCGGCCCGCCCCAGCGGCGACGACCTGGAAGCGCTGGCCAACGCCGTGCGCGAGGCGGCCCGTCCCCAGGAGCGGGCGGCCGGGGCCGGCGGTGGAGGCGGCGCCCGCACGGCGGACCCCATGGAGGTCGCGCGCCGGGGTCATCTCCGGGTGCTGCGCTCACCGGACAACTGACGGCGCCCGTCCCGGAGTTCGCCGGTCCCGCCGCGGAAGCCGCTCCGAGCTGAAGTAACGGTGTGTGGAAGGCTCGGTTGCCGCCCGTCGCACCGTCGGTCCTGACGGGTAGTTTGGGGCGACCGATAGGACTTTCTGGAGGGTTGGCCCGTGTCTGCTGATCTGTCGCAGCTCGTGAAGGCGTACGACGTACGGGGCGTCGTCCCGGACCAGTGGGACGAGTCGTTGGCCGAGCTGTTCGGAGCGGCCTTCGTCCAAGTGACCGGCGCGAGCGCGATCGTGACGGGGCACGACATGCGGCCCTCGTCCCCGGGCCTGTCCGCCGCCTTCGCGCGCGGGGCGGCGGCGCGCGGCGTCGACGTGACCGAGATCGGCCTGTGCTCCACGGACCAGCTGTACTACGCCTCGGGCGCGTTCGACCTGCCCGGTGCCATGTTCACGGCCTCGCACAACCCGGCGAAGTACAACGGCATCAAGATGTGCCGGGCGGGCGCGGCCCCCGTGGGCCAGGACACCGGCCTCGCCGAGATCCGCCGACTCGTCGAATCCTGGCTGGACTCGGGCGCACCGGAGGTCTCCGGACCGACGGGAACGATCACAAAGCGGGACACGTTGGAGGACTACGCGGCGCACCTCCGCGGCCTCGTCGACCTGACCTCCATTCGCCCCCTGAAGGTCGTCGTCGACGCGGGCAACGGCATGGGCGGCCACACGGTCCCGACCGTGTTCGCCGGCCTGCCGCTCACGCTGGTCCCGATGTACTTCGAGCTGGACGGCACCTTCCCGAACCACGAGGCCAACCCGCTCGACCCGGCCAACATCGTCGACCTCCAGGCCCGCGTCCGCGAGGAGGGCGCCGACCTCGGCATCGCCTTCGACGGCGACGCGGACCGCTGCTTCGTGGTCGACGAGAACGGCGACCCGGTCTCCCCGTCCGCGATCACCGCCCTGGTGGCCTCCCGCGAGCTGGCGAGGAACGGCGGCACGGGCGTGATCATCCACAACCTGATCACCTCCTGGTCGGTCCCCGAGGTCGTCAAGGAGAACGGCGGCACACCCGTACGCACGCGCGTGGGCCACTCCTTCATCAAGGCCGAGATGGCGAAGGCCGGCGCGATCTTCGGTGGCGAGCACTCCGCGCACTACTACTTCAAGGACTTCTGGAACGCCGACACGGGCATGCTGGCCGCCCTGCACGTCCTCGCCGCGCTCGGCGGCCAGGACGGCACCCTCTCCGCCCTCGTGGCCCAGTACGACCGCTACGTGGGCTCCGGCGAGATCAACTCCACGGTCGACGACCAGCAGGCCCGCCTCACCGCGATCCGCACCGCCTACGAGGACCGGCCCGACCTCACCCTCGACGAACTCGACGGCCTCACCGTCTCCTCCGCCGACTGGTGGTTCAACGTCCGCCCCTCCAACACGGAACCACTGTTGCGGCTCAACGCGGAGGCGCGGGACGAGGCGACGATGGGGAAGGTGCGGGACGAGGTGCTGGGGATCATCAGGGGGTGACGGTGCTTCGGTCGGTGGTTCTTCTTGACGTCGGGCGGCACTTGGTCGGGAGGGGCGCACCTCTTGGGCACCGGCCGGCATTCTCAGCCCGTCCGGCGTTTGAGGACGAGGCCGTTCAGGCCGAAGGGGGGTCTGGGGGCGCAGCCCCCAGGGACGTCCGCCCCAACCCCGGCGCACACCTCTCACCGGCGGTACCCTGACCAGGCACATCCGCCGAAGCGTCGCAGACAGTCGCAGACACCCCCTGGAGGGACACCCCATGCCGCTCGAAGCCGGCCTCCTGGAGATCCTGGCCTGCCCGGCCTGCCACGCCCCCCTCGAGGAGCAGGACACCGAGCTGATCTGCACCGGCGAGGACTGCGGCCTGGCCTACCCCGTACGGGACGGCATCCCCGTGCTGCTCGTCGACGAGGCCCGCCACCCCGCGTAACCGACGACGACGCGATCGGAGGCCGCCGCCCATGCTCGACGAATCGCTGCTCGACTCCCCGGACGCGCTGACCGAGGCCGACCGCCGAGCCCTGCTCCGCGGTGCCGCCGAAGCCGGTGCCCGGGTGCGTACCGCCGCCCGGCACGCGGCCGAGGCCGGCGTCAACGACCTGAAACCGGACGGCCGCCCCCGCGCCATCCTGATCGCGGGCCCCGGCGCCGCCGCCACCTGCGTCGCCGACCTGCTCGGCAGGCTCGCTGGCGCCGCCAGCCCCGTCACCCGACTGGCACCCACCGGCGTGGCCCCCGCGGCCGGCGCCCTGCGCTGGGAACTCCCGGGCTGGGCCGGCTCCGTGGACCTGCTGCTGATCACCACCCCGGACGGCAGCGAGCCCGGCCTGTCCCTGCTCGCCGAGCAGGCCTACCGCCGCGGCTGCACGGTCGTCGCCGTAGCCCCCTCCCGCAGCCCCCTCACCGAGGCGGTGGACGGCGCCCACGGCCTCTTCGTACCGATGGCGACCGCACCGTACGAACACGACGAACCGCTGGCCGCCTCCGCCCCCGGAGTCCTCTGGGCGCTGCTCACCCCGCTGCTCGCGCTCCTGGACCGCACCGGGCTGCTCAGCGCGCCGCCCGAGGCCCTGGAGAAGGTCGCCGACCGGCTCGACCAGGTCGCCGAGCGCTGCGGGCCCGCCGTCGCGACCTACAGCAACCCCGCGAAGACCCTCGCCGCCGAACTCGCCGACTCGCTCCCGGTGATCTGGACGGAGGGCGCGTCGGCGGGCCCGGCGGGACGCCGATTCGCCGCCGCGCTCGCGGAGTTGGCCGGCCGCCCCGCGCTCGTCTCCGAGCTGCCCGAGGCGCTCTCCGAGCACAACGCCCTGTTGGCCGGCCCGCTCGCCGCGAGCGCCGACCCGGACGACTTCTTCAGGGACCGCGTCGAGGAGGCACCCGCGCTGCACGCACGCGTGGTGCTGCTCCGGGACCGCCCGATCGGTGGCCTCACCGCCGCCCCGAACGCCCGTGACCTGGCCCTCAGCCACGACACGCCGATCAGCGAGCTGGAGCCGGAAGAGGGCGGCGAGTTGGAGACCCTCGCCGAGCTGATCGCCATGACGGATTTCGCCGCCGTTTACCTCGCGCTCGCCTCGGGCGCCTGATCTTGTCGTCGAAGCCCTGAGCCGCCGTACACCGTCGTACGGGGCGCGAAGCCACGTCGTACCCAGGTCGTCCTCGGGTCGTACGCAGAGAGAACCGGTAGAGAGCCACATGGACCGCCTCGACAACACCGTCCGCCCCTACGCCTGGGGTTCCACCACCGCCATCCCGAAGCTGCTCGGCGTCGAGCCGAGCGGAGAACCGCAGGCGGAGATGTGGATGGGCGCGCACCCCGGAGCACCCTCGCGCACCGCGCGCGGGACGCTCGTCGAGGTCGTCGAGGCGGCTCCGGAGCGGGAGTTGGGCGAGAAGGCGGTCGCGAAGTTCGGCCCCCGACTGCCCTTCCTGCTGAAGATCCTCGCCGCCGGCGCCCCGCTCTCCCTCCAGGTGCACCCCAACCTGGCGCAGGCCAAGGAGGGTTACGCCGACGAGGAGCGCCGGGGCATCCCCGTGGACGCCCCGCACCGCAACTACAAGGACGCCAACCACAAGCCCGAACTGATCTGCGCGCTCACGGAGTTCGACGGCCTGTGCGGCTTCCGCGATCCGCTGCAAGCCGCCGACCTGTTGGCCGGCCTGGGCGTCGACTCCCTGAAGCCGTACGTCGACCTCCTGCACGCGCACCCCGAGGAAGCCGCCCTGCGCGAGGTCCTCACGGCGATCCTCACCGCCGACCCCGAGGAGATGCGCCACACCGTCACCGCGGCGGCGACCGCCTGCACCCGCCTCGGCGGCGACTACGCGCCCTACGCCGACATCGCCCACCACTACCCGGGCGACCCGGGCGTCATCGCGGCCATGCTCCTCAACTACGTCCGACTCCAGCCCGGCGAGGCCCTGTTCCTCGGCGCAGGCATCCCGCACGCGTACCTCAACGGCCTCGGCGTCGAGATCATGGCCAACTCCGACAACGTCCTGCGCTGCGGCCTCACCCCGAAGCACGTCGACGTCCCCGAACTCCTGCGCGTCGTCCGCTTCGAGGCGAGCGACCCCGGAGTGCTGCGCCCCGAGGCGTCCCCCGACGGCGAGGAGGTCTACGAGACCCCCATCGACGAGTTCCGGCTGTCCCGGTACGTCCTCCCGGCGGGCACAGGCGTCCACGACCTCACCCTCGACACCCCGCAGATCCTGCTCTGCACGGCCGGTGCGGTGCGGGCGGGCGACTTCGAACTGGCCCCCGGCCAGTCGGTGTTCGTCCCGGCCGGAGACAAGGCCGAGGTGTCCGGAGTCGGCACGATCTTCCGAGCCACTGTGATCGTATGACCGGGCCTGTGGATACCTGACGCGCCGTCGCCGGGAAGGGCTGCAAGAATGGCCCACCGGCAAAGGACGGGCAAAGACGGCCGGACGACCCATCCGGGCAGACGTCCGGGGCACACGTCCGACGTGGACATCCCACCTGGACATCCCACCTGGACATCCCACCTGGACATCCGACCTGGACCGTCCGGCACAGACGTACGAAGGCGAAGGGACACCGCGAACACATGAGCGCGTCAGGCGGCACCAGGGCGATCGTGGCGGCACTCGGCGCCAACCTCGCGATCGCGGCATCGAAGTTCGTGGCGTTCGCCTTCAGCGGCTCGTCCTCGATGCTCGCCGAGGGCGTCCACTCCCTCGCCGACTCCGGCAACCAGGCACTGCTCCTGATCGGCGGCAAGAAGGCCCAGCGCGAGGCCACCCCGCAACACCCCTTCGGCTACGGCCGCGAGCGGTACATCTACGCCTTCCTCGTCTCGATCGTCCTCTTCTCCGTCGGCGGCATGTTCGCCGTCTACGAGGGCTACGAGAAGATCAAGCACCCCCACGACATCGAGCACTGGTACTGGCCGGTGGGCGTCCTGGTCTTCGCGATCATCGCCGAGGGCTTCTCGTTCCGTACGGCCATCAAGGAGTCGAACGAACTGCGCGGCACGCACTCCTGGTCGCAGTTCATCCGCCGCGCCAAGGCACCCGAGCTGCCGGTCGTCCTCCTGGAGGACTTCGGCGCGCTCATCGGCCTGGTCCTCGCCCTCGGCGGCGTCGGCCTGGCCCTGCTCACCGGCGACGGCGTCTGGGACGGCATCGGCACGCTCTGTATCGGCATCCTGCTGATCCTGATCGCACTGGTCCTGGCCGCCGAGACCAAGTCCCTGCTGCTCGGCGAGTCCGCCGGCATCGAGGACGTCCAGAAGATCGAGGCCGCGATCGTCGACGGCCACACCGTCACCGGCATCATCCACATGCGCACGCTCCACCTCGGCCCCGAGGAACTGCTCGTCGCCGCCAAGATCGCCGTCCAGCACGACGACACCGCCACCGAGGTCGCCACCGCGATCAACGCGGCCGAGTCCCGTATCCGCGAAGCCGTGCCGATCGCCCGCGTGATCTACCTCGAACCCGACATCTACAGCGAGTCCGAAGCCACCAAGGGCCCGGACCGCGAAGCCACCCCCGGAGGCCCGGCCCAGCACCCCGCCGAGCACTGAATCCCCGCGCGGCTACGGCGGCTGGGCCCGCCGGGACCTTCGACGGGCCCTCCCCATCCCGCTAGACCTGCTGCGCGGGCCACGGCGTGACCGGCGCCGCCCTCCGTCGCCGTACGACGAGCGCGGCGATCCCCAGGCCGACACCGACCAGGGCGAGGACCACCCCGCCGATGACGGCCGACCCGATGAGGAGGGCGATCGCCCGGTCGTCGGTCACCCGGTCCCGGACAGCGGAGTCGGCCACCGTCCCCTCGTGATCGCTCGCGAAGAAACGCGAGTCCCTCGCGTTCGCACGGTTGTCGCCGAGCAGGAACAGCCGCCCCTGCGGCACCGTCACGTCGTACGTCTTGTGCATACCGTCGACATCACCCTGCTTCACATAGGGCTCCGCCAGCGGCTTCCCGTTCACGGTGATCCGTGCGCTCGTGCCCGAGCCCGTGCAGCACACCACACGATCGCCGCCCACCCCGACGACCCGCTGCATCACACTCCCGCTGAACCCGTACCGGTCCGGCGCCGAGAACAGCACGACGTCACCGCGACGCACCTCGCTCCCGTCGACCTTCTCGTAGATGATCCGGTCGCCCGGCTCGTACGTCGGCGCCATGCTCTGACTGCTGATGGTGGAACTCCCGTAAGAATTCCGCGCGTACGCGAGAGAGCCGAGCGCCAACACCACCCCCAGCACCCCCACCACCAC
>NZ_JAENRY010000338.1 GCF_016612545.1 Streptomyces sp. MBT65
GCCGCATGGGCGCCCCCGACCTCGTCGTCGCCACGTCGAAGACCTTCAAGCAGCTCGCCCGCCTGCTCCTGCGCCTACGCCTACGCCTACGCCGACTGCATCTGATCCAACCGCCGCAAGATCACGCCCTCGCGCAACGCCCACGGGCACACCTCCAGCGTCTCCACGCCGAAGAGGTCCATCGCGCCCTCGGCGACCATCGCGCCGGCGAGGAGCTGTTCGGCGCGGCCCTCGGAGACGCCGGGGAGGACGGCGCGCTGGGCGGTGGTCATGCCGGCGAGGCGGGGGACCCAGGCCTCCAGGGAGCCGCGCTTGAGCTCGCGTTGGACGTAGAGGCCGTCGGCGGAGCGGGCGGCGCCGGCCAGGCGGGCGAGCTGCTTGAAGGTCTTCGACGTGGCGACGACGAGGTCGGGGGCGCCCATGCGGCTGAACTCCCCGACGGTACGGGCGATCTGGGCGCGCACATGGCGGCGCAGGGCCCTTATCGCCTCCGGTTCCGGCGGGTCGCCGGGGAGCCAGCCGGCGGTGAGGCGGCCCGCGCCGAGCGGCAGCGACACGGCCGCGTCCGGCTCCTCGTCGATGCCGTACGCGATCTCCAGGGAGCCGCCGCCGATGTCGAGGACGAGCAGCCGCCCGGCGGACCAGCCGAACCAGCGGCGGACGGCGAGGAAGGTGAGCCGGGCCTCCTCGGCGCCGGTGAGGACCTGGAGCTCGACGCCGGTCTCGGTCTGCACGCGCGCGAGGACCTCGTCCGCGTTGCTGGCCTCGCGGACCGCGGAGGTGGCGAACGGGAGGAGCTCCTCGACGCCCTTGTCCTCGGCCGCCTGCAACGCCTCGTGGACGACGCCGATGAGTTTGTCGACCCCTTCGGGGCCGATCGCGCCGTCCTCGTCGAGGAGTTGGGCAAGGCGGAGTTCCACCTTGTGCGAGTGCGCGGGCAGCGGTCGCGCTCCCGGGTGTGCGTCCACCACCAGCAGATGCACCGTGTTCGATCCCACGTCGAGGACACCGAGTCTCATATACGGAACGCTACTGCCACCTGCACCGATCTCCGTCCCCGGAGCGGTTTCTGGGGCCGCCCCGGGCGACTTACCCTGGACGCGTGCCAAAGACGAAAAAGGCGAAGAACGACAAGGCGGCCAAATCACCCGGCGATTCTTCGCCGGTGACGTCGGCCGGGCCCCCGAAGACGTCGACGATGTCGAAGAAGGCTCTGAAAGCCGACGAGAAGGGGCTCGACTTCGCGCGCGCGTGGGTGGAGTTCCCGGATCCGGCGGACGAGGAGCAGCTCTTCCGCTGCGATCTGACATGGCTGACCTCTCGCTGGAACTGCATCTTCGGAAGCGGCTGCCAGGGCATCCAGGCGGGCCGCGCCGACGACGGCTGCTGCACCCTGGGCGCGCACTTCTCCGACAAGGACGACGAGAAACGGGTCGCCGGGCATGTGGCGAGGCTCACGCCCGACATCTGGCAGCACCACGACGAGGGCGTGGAACACGGCTGGATCTCGGAGGACGAGGACGGCGACCGCCAGACCCGCCCCTTCCAGGGCTCGTGCATCTTCCAGAACCGCCCCGGTTTCGCCGGCGGCGCGGGCTGCTCGCTGCACATCCTGGCCGTCAAGGAGGGCCGCGAGCCCCTCGAGACCAAGCCGGACGTCTGCTGGCAGCTGCCGGTCCGGCGGACGTACGAGTGGATCGACCGGCCGGACGACACGCGCGTGCTCCAGGTGTCGATCGGCGAGTACGACCGCAGGGGCTGGGGTTCCGGCGGCCACGAACTGCACTGGTGGTGCACGTCGGCGACCTCGGCGCACGGCGCGGGAGACCCGGTCTATGTGTCCTACGGCCCGGAGCTGACCGAACTGATGGGCAAGGCCGGCTACGACCGCCTGGTCGAGCTGTGCGAGCAGCGCCTGGCCTCGCAACTCCCGCTGCTGGCACCGCATCCGGCGGACCCGGTCGGCTGACGGGTCAGGACGGACCCGGGTCGCCGCCGTCACCGGACGGCGGCGTCGAGCCGCCCGGGTCGGCGGAGGACGAGTCCGTCGGGGTCGGGGTGGGGTCGGTGGACGAGGGCGGCGGATCGCTCGGCGTGGGGTCGGTGGGAGCCGTGTCCGTGGGCGTCGGGTCGGGGCCGGACGAGGGCGGCCCACCGGGATCGGGATCCGACGGGTGCGAGGGATGCGACGGGTCGCTCGGGGCGGGGGCGGTGCCGTAGCCCTCGATCGAGACGATGGCGCCGGCGGGTGAGACGGCCACGCGCGCGGTCCAGTGGCCGGAGGGCTCGCGCAGCGGGTCGACGTACACCTTGATCGTCAACGATTCGCCCGGGGCGAGGGTTCCCGAGGACTGGCTGAGGTAGAGCCAGGGCGCCGCGGTGGTCGCGGACCAGCGGACCGGGGCCGCGCCGGACGCGGTGAGGGTGATCAGCGTGGTGTCGCCGCTGTTGGCGGCGGAGACGGAGAGGTGACCGGCACCCTTCTGGCCGGCGCCGGTGACGCTGACGACCTCTACGGAGACATCGTTCTTGCCGTTCTCGCCGGCCCGCGCGCGAGGGCCGGTGCTCGCGTTGCCGGTGTTCTCGTAGCCGCCGCTCGCGACCTCGCCCTCCAGGATCCCGGGCCCGTGCTGCTCGCTCGCGGTGACGGCCCGGCCGTCGGCGCCCTCGCCGGTCGGGGTGCCCCGGTAGGCGGCCCACAGGGCGAGGACGGGGGCCGCGATGACGGTGGCGACGACGGTCGTCGTGACGGCACGCGCGCGGAGCCGGTCTCTTCGGGCGGCGCGGTCCTTGGGGTCCATCGGGAAACCGCGCCGGTCGAAACGGGGTGCCGCGGCTCCACGCGCGCGTGGGAGGTGCGCCATGGCGACGTGCAGGGCCGCGCGGGGCGCCTCCAGGACGGGCAGTTCGGCGGGTGTGACACCGGCGCCGGGCCAGGTGCCGGGGACCGCGCGCTCGGCGGTACGGCGGCAGTGCGGGCAGTCGTCGACGTGCCGGACGAGTTCGCGCCGCAGGGCGCTGCTCAGCACGAGCTGGTGGTCGCCGGTGAGCCGGGCGACGCTCGGGCAGCTCCCGGTCTCGACGACGGCGAGGGCGGCACGCGTGCGTTCCACCTCGCAGGCGGCGGACGCCAGCAGTTCACGGGCGAGCGCGAGGTCCATGCCGAGGACGGCGGCGACCTCGTGGGCGGCGAGCCGGTGGCGCACTGCGAGTTCGAGCGCCTCGCGCTGCTCCGGGGTGGTCCCGGCGGCCTCCGGCCAGGCCAGCAGGGCGAGTTCACGCCGCCGCTGCTCGCGCAGCTCCTCGGGAACGACCGTTTCCTCGGCTTCGACGCGACCCGCCGCGTGCGTGCCCTGACGTTTCTGCTTGGCCTCGGCCAGCTTGCGCAGACAGGCCCAGCGGGCCAGCGCGTACAGCCAGGCCCGACGGTCACCGGCCGTCTCCGGCACGCGCGCGCCCCGGCGTTCGGCCAGCGCCAGCACGTCACCCAGGGCGGCGGTCGCCGCGTCGTGGTCGCACAGCACGGACAGGCAGTACGTGAACAGGCCGTCCAGATACGGCTCGTAGCGCGCGGGCGGGCGCTGCGCCAGCGTGCGTGCCGCGGCGCGGTCGCGCGCCTCCCGATGCGCCCCGTGTGCGCCGGTGGTGCGGGTCGAGGTCTCCGGACTGCTGCTCATCACCCGTGCGACCGTAGGCGGCGGTCGATGCCCCCTTCCGCCCCCTTGAGCACTTTTAATCCGTACGGGTGAAACGATCCCTCATAAGGGGACAGGAACCCCTGCCGCCATGGCTCGTTCCCGACAGGGGTGGCCGGATCCCGAGCCGCGACCGTCCGTCCGCCGACCGCGTTGTCAGTGGCGGCGGTTACGGTTCACGCATGGCTGCCCGTACGAAGACCACCAAGGACCGTCCGTCCTACCGCTGCACCGAATGCGGTTGGCAGACGGCGAAGTGGCTCGGCCGCTGCTCCGAGTGCCAGGCCTGGGGGACGGTCGAGGAGTACGGCGCGCCCGCGGTCCGTACGACGGCGCCGGGCCGTGTCACCACCTCCGCCGTGCCCATCGGCCAGGTCGACGCCCGCCAGGCCACCGCCCGCTCGACCGGCGTGCCCGAGCTGGACCGGGTGCTCGGCGGCGGGCTGGTCCCGGGCGCGGTCGTCCTCGTCGCGGGCGAACCGGGCGTGGGAAAGTCGACCCTCCTCCTCGACGTGGCGGCCAAGGCGGCGAGCGACGAGCACCGCACGCTCTATGTCACCGGCGAGGAGTCGGCGAGCCAGGTCAGGATGCGCGCCGACCGCATCAAGGCGATCGACGACCACCTGTACCTCGCCGCCGAGACCGATCTGGCCACGATCCTGGGCCACTTGGACGCGGTGAAGCCGAGCCTGCTGATCCTGGACTCGGTGCAGACGGTGGCGTCCCCGGAGATCGACGGCGCGCCCGGCGGCATGGCCCAGGTCCGCGAGGTGGCCGGCGCCCTGATCCGCGCCTCCAAGGAACGCGGCATGGCCACCCTCCTCGTGGGCCATGTCACCAAGGACGGCGCGATCGCGGGCCCCCGCCTCCTGGAACACCTGGTGGACGTGGTGCTGTCCTTCGAGGGCGACCGGCACGCACGCCTGCGCCTCGTACGGGGCGTCAAGAACCGCTACGGCACCACGGACGAGGTCGGCTGCTTCGAGCTGCACGACGAGGGCATCACGGGCCTGGCCGACCCGAGCGGCCTGTTCCTGACCCGCCGCGCGGAGCCGGTCCCGGGCACCTGCCTCACCGTCACCCTGGAGGGCCGCCGCCCCCTGGTGGCCGAGGTCCAGGCCCTCACCGTCGACTCCCAGATCCCCTCCCCCCGCCGCACCACCTCGGGCCTGGAGACCTCCCGCGTCTCGATGATGCTCGCGGTCCTGGAACAGCGCGGCCGGATCAGCGCTCTGGGCAAGCGGGACATCTACTCCGCCACAGTCGGCGGAGTGAAACTCTCCGAACCGGCCGCGGACCTGGCGATCGCCCTCGCCCTGGCCTCCGCCGCGAGCGACGTCCCGCTCCCCAAGAACCTGGTCGCGATCGGCGAAGTGGGCCTGGCGGGCGAGGTCAGACGGGTCACGGGCGTCCAGCGCAGGCTCTCCGAAGCACACCGTCTGGGCTTCACCCACGCCCTCGTTCCGGGCGACCCGGGCAAGATCCCGGCCGGCATGAAGGTCCTCGAAGTGGCCGACATAGGAGAGGCCCTCAGGGTCCTCCCTCGCTCCCGTAAACGAGAGGCCCCACGGGACGACGAGGACCGCCGGTAGACTTTGCCCTGGTCTCGCCCGTCCGTACGAACCAGGTACGCGAAACGGGAGCACCAGAAAAACCTGCGACCCGAGGAGTGCAGTGGCAGCCAACGACCGGGCGTCAGCTCCCGGAAAGTCCGGCGGGAGCTCCGGTGCCGATGGCCTGATGCGCGCCTCCCTGAGCGCCGTGGCACCCGGCACGGCCCTGCGCGACGGCCTGGAGCGGATTCTCCGCGGCAACACGGGCGGACTCATCGTGCTCGGTTCCGACAAGACCGTGGAAGCGATGTGCACGGGCGGTTTCATCCTGGACGTGGAGTTCACGGCCACCCGCCTACGCGAACTCTGCAAACTGGACGGCGGCATCGTCGTCTCGTCCGACCTCTCCAAGATCCTCCGAGCGGGCGTCCAACTGGTCCCCGACCCGAACATCCCCACCGAGGAGACGGGCACCCGACACCGCACGGCGGACAGAGTCAGCAAACAGGTGGCCTTCCCGGTCGTCTCGGTGTCCCAGTCCATGCGCCTGATCGCCCTCTACGTGGACGGCCAACGCCGCGTCCTGGAGGACTCGGCAGCAATCCTGTCCCGCGCGAACCAAGCCCTGGCCACCCTGGAGCGCTACAAGCTCCGCCTGGATGAGGTGGCGGGAACGCTGTCGGCCCTGGAGATCGAGGACCTCGTCACCGTCCGGGACGTATCGGCAGTGGTCCAGCGCCTGGAAATGGTCCGCCTGATCGCCATGGAAATCGCCGAGTACGTATTGGAGTTGGGCACCGACGGCCGCCTGCTCGCCCTCCAGCTGGAGGAGTTGATCGCAGGCGTGGAACCGGAACGCGAACTGGTGGTGCGCGACTACGTCCCCGAACCCACGGCCAAGCGCTCCCGCACGGTGAACGAAGCCCTGGCCGAACTCGACGCGCTCTCCCACGCCGAGCTTCTCGAACTCCCCACCGTGGCCCGCGCGTTGGGCTACACCGGCTCCCCCGAGGCGCTCGACTCGGCGGTCTCCCCCCGAGGCTTCCGCCTCCTGGCCAAGGTCCCGCGCCTCCCCGGCGCGATCATCGACCGCCTGGTGGAACACTTCGGCGGCCTGCAAAAACTCCTGGCGGCAAGCGTCGACGACCTCCAGACAGTCGACGGCGTAGGCGAGGCAAGGGCAAGGAGCGTACGAGAGGGCCTCTCCCGCCTGGCGGAATCCTCAATCCTGGAGCGCTACGTCTAGGGCGCCCCGGCGTCAGTCACTCGCCAGCACGAACGAGGTCTGCGCCTTGGCGAACCCGGAGGCCTCCGCCTCCACCAGATAGGTCCCGGCCCCGGCCGAACCAGCGGCCGGAGTAGCGCACTCGGGCGCACTCGGCTTGCGATCCCACTTCAGGGTGTAAGTGACACTGCCCCCGGCGGACACCCGATAAAAGACACTCGCAGAACTCTTCGGGCAGTCGGCGGACGACCAGAAATCAGCACTGCCCCCCGCCTCCGTGATGGTCAACACCGCGCTCTTAGGCCCCAGATCGACCTTGCAGTCACTGCCGGAGGAGTTCTTGGCGGTCAGCACAAAGGTCGGCGTCTGATCCGGCGAGTACGAGTTGTGCAGACTCCGCAGACTCAACTGCACAGCACTGGCAGTGCAGTTGGGAAGCGTGGAGTCGGCAGGAACAGTAGTCCCCGTACTACTACCCCCGTTGGACCCACCACCGGAGCCACCGTCACCTGATCCAGATCCGGCACTCGTGCCGCCGGAGTCCCCACTGCTCCCGCTGCCCCCACTACTGCCACTACTGCCACTACTGCCGCCGCTTGACTCATCGCGGCCGCCCGGGTGTTGACTGATGGCGGGACCGGTTCCCGACGGCCCGGCAGTGATCGTAGGAGCGGGCGTCTTCCCGTTCTTCGCCCCATCCGCACCGTTCTTGCCGCCCCCGCCGCCCGACGTGACGATCCAGGTGATCAGCAGCGCCAACAAGGCGACCACGGACACCATGAGGATCCTCCGACGCCAATAGATGGAGGAGGGAAGCGGCCCGACCGGATTGCGCATAGATCCCACGGCGCAAACTCTACGAGAGATCAGCGAGTTACCTCGCCCCACCCGCCGCCCCAGCCCCAACTTTTCCGGATCATCATCCTGGCAACCCCGCCTGGAATCAGGCGGAATGGACCACGGACCCGCCCGCACCCGCCGACGCGAGCGAGTGGGTCGTGGCGGTACGGCGAGCCCGCCGCTCAGCTGGTCCCCACCCGTTCGACTGTGGCAGCAGGCAGAGGGGCGCGACCGGCGGCGGGCTCGCCGTACCGACACGACCCCGACCCCCCACCGGCCGTGGCAGGATCGGAACCGCCATGACTGCGCCCACGAAACCCCCGCACACCACACCCGCCACCACACTGTCGACCACACCGGCGACCACACCGGACGGAGTCCACCTCCACACCCCGGTCATCGACTGGTTCGAGGACAACGCCCGCGACCTCCCCTGGCGCCACCCCGACGCCGGCCCCTGGGGCGTGATGGTCAGCGAGTTCATGCTCCAGCAGACCCCGGTCAACCGCGTCCTCCCGGTCTACGAACAGTGGCTCGCCCGCTGGCCCCGCCCCGCCGACCTCGCCAAGGACGCCCCCGGCGAAGCCGTCCGCGCCTGGGGCCGCCTCGGCTACCCCCGCCGCGCCCTGCGCCTGCACGGCGCCGCCACCGCCATAACGGAACGGCACGGCGGCGACGTCCCCACCGACCACGCCCAGCTCCTCGCCCTGCCCGGCATCGGCGAGTACACGGCCGCCGCCGTCGCGTCCTTCGCCTACGGCCAGCGCCACGCCGTCCTGGACACCAACGTCCGCCGCGTCTTCGCGCGCGCGGTCACCGGCACCCAGTACCCCCCGAACGCCACCACCGCCGCCGAACGCAAGCTCGCCCGCGCCCTGCTCCCCCAGGACGAGCACACCGCCGCCCGCTGGGCCGCCGCGTCCATGGAACTGGGCGCACTCGTCTGCACGGCGAAGAACGAGACGTGCCACCGCTGCCCGATCAGCGCCCAGTGCGCGTGGAACCTCGCCGGCAAGCCGGAACACGAGGGCCCGGCCCGCAAGGGCCAGACCTACGCCGGCACGGACCGCCAGGTCCGCGGCAAGCTCCTGGCCGTACTCCGCGAAGCGCACACCCCCGTCCCGCAGTCCGCACTCGACCGCGTGTGGCACGAACCGGTGCAGCGGGCCAGAGCGCTGGACGGCCTGGTGGCGGACGGCTTGGTGGAACCCCTCCAGGACGGCTTCTACCAACTCCCGGCGACCCGAACCTGACACACGGTCAATTCACAGCCACGCACCCCACCCCCGGCCACATCACAGCCCACACCCAGCCCGCGCAACGCTCCGGCA
>NZ_JAENRY010000339.1 GCF_016612545.1 Streptomyces sp. MBT65
GCGTGGCCTTGGGGTCGGGGAGCGTGGCCGGGGGCAGGAGGGTCGCTTCCTGTGCGGTCGCCTCCTGGGCCGCCGCCGCGCGGAGGGCCTTCTCGACGTCCGCCCGCAGGATCAGCCCGTCCCGCCCGGAACCCGTCAACTCCCGCAGTTCCAGGCCGTTCTCGCGCGCGAGCCGTCGGACGAGGGGCGAGATCACGGGTACGGGACCGTCGCCGCGACCGCCGGTCTCCGGGGCGGGGGCGTCCGCCACCGACGTCACGACGTCCGCCGCCATCCGCCGAACCCTGCGCCGCCGCGCGGGAGGTGCCCCGGTGCCGTAGCCCACCAGCACGTTCCCCGAGCCCTCGGTCTCCGCTTCGGTGTCGGCGGCCGGTGCTCCCACCGCGACCGTCAACAGCGGTGCGCCCACGGGCAGTTCGGCACCCTCCTCGCCGAAGCGGGCCGTGACGACGCCGCCGTAGGGGCAGGGCACCTCGACCATCGCCTTGGCCGTCTCGACCTCGACGACCGGCTGGTCGATGGCGACGACATCGCCGACCTCGACCAGCCAGCGCACGATCTCCGCCTCGGTGAGGCCCTCGCCGAGGTCGGGGGAGCTTGAACTCCAATACCTGTGCCATCAGTTCTCCGCCTCCCACTGCAAGCGGCCCACGGCGTCCAGGATCCGGTCGACGCCGGGCAGGTGGTGCCGCTCCAGCATCGGCGGCGGATACGGGATGTCGAACCCGGCGACGCGCAGCACCGGTGCCTCCAGGTGGTGGAAGCAGCGCTCCGTGACCCGGGCCGCGATCTCGCCGCCCGGGCCGCCGTAGCCGCCCGACTCGTGCACGACGAGGGCGCGGCCGGTGCGCCGTACGGACGCGCAGACCGTCTCGTCGTCGAAGGGCACCAGGGAGCGCAGGTCGACGACCTCGAGGTCCCAGCCCTCGGCGCGGGCCGCCTCGGCGGCTTCGAGACAGACGGGCAGGGAGGGTCCGTAGGTGATGAGGGTGGCGCTGCGGCCGGGGCGGCGGACGACCGCGCGGCCGATCGGGTCGACGGGGGTCGGCTCGTCGGGGTTCCAGGTGTCCTTCGACCAGTACAGGCGCTTGGGCTCCAGGAAGACGACCGGGTCGTCGGAGGCGATGGAGGCGCGCAGCAGGCCGTAGGCGTCGGCGACCGTCGCGGGGGTGACGACGTGCAGGCCCGGGGTCGCCATGTAGTAGGCCTCGGAGGAGTCGCTGTGGTGCTCGACGCCGCCGATGCCGCCGCCGTAGGGGACCCGGACGGTGATCGGAAGGGGCATCGCCCCGCGCGTGCGGTTGCGCATGCGGGAGACGTGGCTGATCAGTTGCTCGAACGCCGGGTAGGCGAAGGCGTCGAACTGCATCTCCACGACCGGGCGCAGGCCGTACATCGCCATGCCGACGGCCGTGCCGAGGATGCCGGCCTCGGCGAGGGGGGTGTCCGTACAGCGGTCCTCGCCGAACTCCTTGGCGAGGCCGTCGGTGACCCGGAAGACGCCGCCGAGGGTGCCGACGTCCTCGCCCATGACGTGCACGGTGGGGTCGGCGGCCATGGCGTCACGCAACGCGCGCGTGAGGGCCTGCGCCATGGTGGCGGGTTTGAGGGCGACGGTGGTCATGAGTGCGTCCCCTCCCGCTCGGCCGCGAGCTCCGCCGCCAACTGTTCGCGCTGTTCGCGCAGTTGGGGGGTGGGCTCGGCGTACACGTCGGCGAACAGGTCCATGGGGTCGAGCACCGGGTCCTGGTTCATGTGCGCGCGCAGCTCGGCCGCCATGGTCTCGGCGGCGTCGCGGGCGGCCTGGATGCCGGCCTCGTCGATGAGCCCGCGCTCGGTCAGCTCGTGCTCCAGGAGGGCGATCGGGTCGTGCGCGCGCCAGGCCTCGACCTCGGTCTCGACGCGGTAGCGGGTCGCGTCGTCGGCGTTGGTGTGGGCCTCGATGCGGTACGTGATCGCCTCGACGAGCGTGGGACCGCCGCCCTCGCGCGCGTGCCGTACGGCGTCGGCCAGGACCTCGTGCACGGCGACCGCGTCGTTGCCGTCGACCAGGCGGCCGGGCATGCCGTAGCCGACGGCCTTGTGGGCCAGGGAGGGGGCCGCGGTCTGCTTGGCGAGGGGGACGGAGATCGCGAAGCCGTTGTTCTGGACCAGGAAGACGACCGGGGCCTGCCAGACGGCGGCGAAGTTCAGTGCCTCGTGGAAGTCGCCCTCGCTGGTGCCGCCGTCGCCGACCATGGCGAGCGCGACCACGTCGTCGCCCTTGAGGCGGGCCGCGTGGGCGAGGCCGACGGCGTGCGGCAGTTGGGTGGCGAGGGGAGTGGAGAGGGGGGCGATGCGGTGCTCGCGCGGGTCGTAGCCGGTGTGCCAGTCGCCGCGCAGCAGGGTGAGGGCCTGCACGGGGTCGAGGCCGCGGGCGACGGCGGCGAGGGTGTCGCGGTAGCTGGGGAAGAGCCAGTCCTGCTCCTGGAGGACCAGCGCGGCGGCGACCTCGCAGGCCTCCTGGCCTGTGGTGGAGGGGTACACGGCGAGCCGGCCCTGCTTGGTGAGGGCGGTGGCCTGCGCGTTGTACCGGCGGCCGCGCACCAGCTCGGCGTACAGCCGGCGCAGCAGTCCGGGGTCGGCCTGCGCGGCCGCCCCGGTGCCGAGCACGCGGTACGGCGCGGCGTCGGGCAGCAGCGGCGCGGGGTCCGTGCGCGGCTGCCAGGCGGGCGGCGGTGTGGGCCGGTACGCGCCCCGCTGCTCCATGACCGTCATGACGGCACCTCCTCGGGGGAGTGGCTCGGAGAGGCGCGTCGGACGTGCCGCGCCTCCCTACCGATTGTTCGGTCGTCGGCACATTTTGGCTACAGGCACCTCCAGGCTGTGGACAAACGGTTCTCCACAACCTGAAATGAACGCAGTACGTCCATGGTAGGGAGGCGGGGGGACATGGCACCTGAACAAATGGCCGAAGGCCCGGACGACAGCAGCGCCCTGCCGTCCCCGCGTCCGCTCGACGCCATCGATCAGGACATCCTGAAGATGCTCCAGGCGGACGGCCGCGCGTCGATAAGGTCGGTCGCCGAACGGGTGCACGTCTCGCGCGCCAACGCCTACGCGCGGATCAACCGGCTCATCGAGGACGGCGTCATCCGCGGCTTCGGCGCCCGGGTCGACCATGAACGCGCGGGGCAGGGCACGTCGGCGTACATCACCCTGAAGATCGTGCAGAACTCCTGGCGCACGGTCCGCGAACAGCTCAGGCTCCTGCCGGGCGCCTCGCACATCGCGCAGGTGGGCGGCGACTTCGACGTGCTGCTCCTGGTGCACACCCTGGACAACCGGGCGCTGCGCGACCTGGTCCTCAACCGGCTCCAGGCGATCCCCGAGGTACTCAGCACACGCACGCTTCTGGTGTTCGAGGAGGAGGACCTGGAGCCCCAGGGCTGACCCGGCCCCTTGGAGGGGCTCAGTTCTGCGCGCGCAGCCCGGAGAACACCAACTGGGCCACTGCGTCGGTCACTTCGCGCTCGCCCATGCCCCGTCCGTCGGGCCGGTACCACTCCACGATGGAGTTGATCATCCCGAAGACGAGCCGGGTCGCGAGCCGTACCTCCACGTCACCGCGCACATCGCCGTCGGCCGCCGCGGCCTTCAGCAGATCGGCCACCCGGTGGTCGAAGTCCCGGCGCCGCTCCAGGGCCCACCGCTCGGCGTCGGTGTTGCCGCGCACCCGCAGCAGCAGCGTCACGTACGGCAGCTCGGAGGTCAGCACCTCGACCATCCGCCGTACGACGTACTCCAGCCGCTCGACGGCGCGCCCCACGCGTGCGTGCTCCTCGTCGAGGATCCCGAAGAGGCCGTCCAGGGCGCGGCTGACCGCGCGGCGCAGCAGCTCCTCCTTGCCGGTGACGTGGTGGTAGATCGACGACTTGGAGATACCGGCCGCCTTGGCGAGGTGCTCCATGGAGGTGCCGTCGTAGCCGCGCTCGATGAAGACCTGGACGGCTACGGAGAGCAGCGTCTCCGGGGTGTACGTGTCGCGCTTGGCGGTGGTCATGGGGTGCCCTCCCGCTTCTCGGTGGCGTACGCGTGGCGGTAGAGCGCGAGGGACGGCGCGTACCGTCCCGACGGGTCACGCAGGTGCAGGTCGTCCAGGAGGTCGTAGGCCCAGCTCCGGCCGAGCCTGCGGCTCCATTCGAACGGACCCAGAGGGTAGTTGACACCCAGCCGCATCGCGGTGTCGATGTCCTCCTCGGTGGCGACGCCCTTGGCCACGGCGTCGTGCGCGAGGTCGACGATCCGGGCCACCATGCGGGCGACGATCATCCCGGGGGCGTCACCTACGACGCTGACGTCCTTGCCGAGCGCCTGGAAGAGACCGATCGCCTCGGTGAGGGTCTGCGAGGCGGTGTCCTGGGAGGCGGACAGGGCGATACGGCCGGCCCTGCGGTAGTCGAGCGCGAGGTCGAAGTAGACGACGTCACGGAACTCGACGGAGGTCTGCCCGTCGGCGAGCGCCAGTTGACCACCACCGGGCAGCACCATCCGGGTGCCGTGGTCCTCTTCCTCCTCGCGGACGACGATGCCCGCCTCGCGGATCAGCGCGACCAGGTCGGCCGCGGGGCCCAGGTCGCCCTCCACGACGACGTACGCGGGCGCCTGAGCCGGTTCCGCGGTGTGCGGCTCGGGCTGCTCGGCGTCGTCCCCGTGGTCGTACCAGCCGTGCCCGGTCTTGCGGCCGAGGCGGCCGGACTCGACCAGCCGGCGCTGCGCGAGCGAGGGCGTGAAGCGCACGTCCTGGAAGAAGGCCTGCCACACGGAGTGCGTGACGGACTCGTTGACGTCCTGCCCGATGAGGTCGGTCAGTTCGAAGGCGCCCATCTTGAAGCCGCCGGCCTCGCGCAGGACGGCGTCGATGGTGGCCGGGTCGGCGGCCTGTGCCTCGTAGACCGCGAAGGCCTCGGCGTAGAAGGGCCGGGCGATGCGGTTGACGATGAAGCCGGGGGTGTCGGCGCAGGCGACGGGGGTCTTGCCCCAGGCCCGGGACATCTCGTACGCGCGCGTGGCCGACGTGACGTCGGTGGCGAACCCGGAGACGACCTCGACGAGCGGCATCAGGGGCGCCGGGTTGAAGAAGTGCAGCCCGACGAAGCGGCCGGGGTTGCGCAGGGCGCCGCCGATGGCCGTCACCGACAGGGACGAGGTGTTGGTGGCGAGCAGACAGTCCTCGCCGACGATGTCCTCCAGGTCCCGCATCAGCTGCTGTTTGACGTCCAGCCGCTCCAGTACGGCCTCGACGACCAGGGTGCAGTCCGCGAGGTCGGTCAGGGCCTCGGCGGGCAGCAGCCGGGCGTGCGCGGCGTCCCGGTCGGCGGCGGTGAGCCGGTCCTTCTCGACCAGCCGGTCGAGCCGGGCGCCGATGGCGTCGGTCGCCTCCCTGGCCCGTCCCGGTACGGCGTCGTACAGCCGTACGACGTGGCCCGCGGTCAGCGCGACCTGGGCGATGCCCTGGCCCATGGTGCCGGTGCCGACGACGGCCACGGGGCTGCTGAGGTCGAGTGCTGTCATGTGCGCGATCCTCCCGCACGGGGTTTTCCACAGATGCGGCGGACCCCCTTGTCCCGACCGATCGTTCGGTTACTCTAACTCTGACCGCCTGTTCCCGCTTCCGATCCTTTCCCTGTTCCCGCCCAGGTCATGAGCTCGCACACGAGTTCTTGAAACGAGGAGTTGGTCCCGCATGGCCGCCGAACCGTCCACGCACGAGCTGATCGCCCGGCACCGGCCGACACTCGACCAGGCGCTGGAAGCGATCCGCACGCGCGCGTACTGGTCCCCGCACCCCGAACACCCGAAGGCCTACGGCGAGCACGGCAGCCTGGACGCGGCGGCGGGCAAGGCCGCCTTCGACGCCCTCCTGGGCACCCGCCTCGACCTCGGCCAGCCCGGCACGGACGACTGGGTGGGCGGCGAAGTCTCGCCGTACGGCGTCGAGTTGGGCGTGACGTACCCGCACGCGGACCTCGACGTGCTGCTGCCGGCCATGCGTGCCGGTCAGCGGGCCTGGCGGGACGCGGGCGCGGAGGCGCGTGCCGTGGTCTCCATCGAGATCCTCAAGCGGATCAGCGACCGGACCCACGAGTTCGCGCACGCGGTCATGCACACCAGCGGCCAGGCCTTCATGATGGCGTTCCAGGCGGGCGGCCCGCACGCACAGGACCGCGGCCTGGAGGCGGTGGCGTACGCGTACGCGGAGCAGGTCCGCACGCCCGCCGTCGCGGAGTGGACCAAGCCCCAGGGCAAGCGCGATCCCCTGGTGATGAACAAGGAGTTCACACCGGTGCCGCGCGGCACCGCCCTGGTCATCGGCTGCAACACCTTCCCGACGTGGAACGGCTATCCGGGCCTGTTCGCCTCCCTCGCCACCGGCAACGCGGTCCTGGTGAAGCCCCACCCGCGCGCGGTGTTGCCGCTCGCGCTCACCGTGCGGATCGCCCACGAGGTCCTCGCCGAGGCCGGCTTCGACCCGAACCTGGTGGCGCTGGCCGCCGAGCGTCCCGGCGAGGGCATCGCCAAGACGCTCGCCACCCGCCCCGAGATCCGGATCATCGACTACACCGGGTCGACCGGTTTCGGCGACTGGCTGGAGGCCAACGCCCGCCAGGCGCAGGTCTACACGGAGAAGGCCGGCGTCAACACGGTGGTCGTCGAGTCGACCGACGACTACAAGGGGATGCTGTCCAACCTCGCCTTCTCCCTGTCCCTGTACAGCGGCCAGATGTGCACCACCCCGCAGAACCTGCTGATCCCCCGCGACGGCATCACCACCGACCAGGGCCCCAGGTCCTACGACGAGGTCGTCGCCGACCTCGCGCGGTCCGTGGACGGTCTCCTGGGCGACGACGCGCGCGCGAACGGTCTGCTCGGCGCCCTGGTCAACCCGGACGTGAAGGCCCGCCTGGAGGCAGCCGCCGGCCTGGGTGAAGTCGCCCTCGCCTCAAGGGAGATCGCCAACCCCGACTTCCCGGACGCGGTCGTCCGCACGCCCGTCATCGTGAAGCTGGACGGGGCCAAGCCGGACGACGAGGCCGCCTACATGAGCGAGTGCTTCGGGCCGGTGTCCTTCGCCGTCGCGGTCGACTCGGCGTCCGACGCGGTGGAGTTGCTGCGGCGGACGGTGCGGGAGAAGGGCGCGATGACCGTCGGGGCGTACACCACCGACGAGGGGGTCGAGAAGGCCGTCGAGGAGGTCTGCCTGGAGGAGGCGGCGCAGTTGTCGCTGAACCTGACGGGTGGGGTGTTCGTCAACCAGACGGCGGCCTTCTCCGACTTCCACGGCTCGGGCGGCAACCCGGCGGCCAACGCGGCGCTGACCGACGGCGCCTTCGTGGCCAACCGCTTCCGGGTCGTCGAGGTACGCCGGGACGCGTAACGGGCCTCCTAGGAGACGAGCGGTGCGCCCCCGAGGGCACTCCAGTGGTACAGGGTCATCGCCACGCTGGTCGCGAGGTTGTAGCTGGAGACCTGGGGGCGCATCGGCAGGGCCACCAAGTGGTCGGTACGCGCGCGTAGTTCGGCCGACAGGCCACTGCGCTCGGAGCCGAAGGCGAGGACGGCGTCGTCCGGGAGCTTGAGCCCCCGGATGTCGTCGCCCTCCGGGTCGAGGGCGAACACCGGACCAGGAGGGAGCTCTTCCACGGTCAGGCGCTCCACGGCGGTCGCGTAGTGCAGGCCCGCTCCGGCGCGTACGACCGTGGGATGCCAGGGGTCGAGCGTCCCGGTGGTGACCACACCGGTCGCTCCGAAGCCGGCGGCGAGCCGGATCACGGCCCCGGCGTTGCCCAGGTTGCGCGGATTGTCGAGGACCACGACGGGCGTACCGCGGGGCGTGTGCGCGAGCTTCTCCAGGTTGGCCTCGCGCGCGGGGCGTACGGCCAGGGCGGCCACCGCCGTGGGGTGGGGGCGCGGCACGAAGGAGCGGTACGTGTCCTCCGGGACCTCGGTCAGCAGCGCGTCCAGGGTGTCCCGTACGTCGGGGGCGAGGTCGGCGGCGAGGGCGAGGGTCGCCCGCCGGTCCGTGGTGACCGCCACCGGGATCTCGGCGCCGAAGCGCAGCGCGTGCTTGAGGGCGTGGAAACCGTCGAGCAGTACGGAGGTGTCGGCGAGCCGGCGCCAGACGGTCGCGGCGGGGTCGGTCATGCGGTGAAGCCTACGGGGCTGGGCTCGGGGTTCTCCGGGGCACGCGGCTCCCCCGGATCCCCGTCCGGCACCGTGGGGCCGCCCCGCGCGAACCACCGTCCACGCGCGCGTGCCGCCCAGCCGCCGAGCCTGCGCAGGAACGACGTCGGCAGGAAGACCGCGTCCGTCGCGATCATCGCCAGGGAGAAGAACGGCAGCCCCAGGAGTACGGCGATCACCGCGTGCTCGGTCATCATCAGGGCCAGCAGGACGTTCTTGACCCGCCGGTTGAAGAGTGTGAACGGGAAGGCGACCTGCACGATCACGGTCCCGTAGGTAACGAGCATCACCATCGTGCCGCTGCCCGCCAACAGGTCGGCGAGGGCGGGCCAGGGCGAGAAGTAGTCGAGGTGGAGCGGGTAGTAGACGGCGGTGCCGTCCTGCCAGCGGGAACCCTGGATCTTGTACCAGCCGGCCGTCGCGTAGATCAGACAGGCCTCGCACGCGATCACGAACAGCGCGCCGTTGTGGATCACGTTCGCGACGACGTCGAGCAGCACCCGGGGCTCGTACGACCTCGCGTACCGCCCGATCGCCCACCACAGGGCCTGCGCCAGCCAGACGCCCCACAGGAGCGCGGGCACGAACCAGCCGCTGTCGAAGCGGCCGGCCGCGGTCACCGCGACGAGCGCCGCGCCGAGCACGATCCACAGGACGGGACCGACCCGGTCGGGAATCCGCTCCCCACGCGCGCGTGCGTCCCGCGTCCGCAGGGCCCGGCGCGCGTCGAGGGACCAGACCTGTCCGCAACGGGTGAACACCAGGTACAGGGACATCAGGTGCAGGACGTTGTCGCCGCCGTCGCCCATGAAGACGCTGCGGTTCTGCAGGGAGAGCACGCCGACCATGAACAGCACGGACATCGTGCGGGTGCGCCAGCCCAGCAGCAGCAGGACGCTCGCCAGTACGGCCAGCGCGTACACCGTCTCGAACCAGAACTGCCCGTCCGACCACATCAGGGCCGTGAACGCGCCGTTGTCCGCGATCAGTTGGTGGGCGAGGTCCCAGCTCCACGGTCCGTCGGGGCCGTAGAGCTCCTGGCGGTGGGGCAGTTCGCGGAGCAGGAACAGCAGCCAGGTGCCGGCGAAGCCGATGCGGATCACGGCGCTCTGGTAGGGGCCGAGGGCCGATTCGGTGACGCGGGCGATGCCTCGGGAGACCGCGAGGGAGAAACCGTTCACCGGATGCCTCCCGCGGCCTCGTCCGCCGGGACCGCCCACCAGGGCAGCAGGCGGTACTGGGGGGTGGTCGACACCTGCTCGTCACTCCACTCGGGCGGGGGCACGTTGGTGGTGCGGGAGCGGACCTGGACGCGCTCGACGACACCGCCCTGCCCGCCGGCCGCGCCGTCCCGGTCCAGGCGCAGGACGACGATGCGCCGCAGATACGTCTCCGCGAGCGTGCCGCGCAGACCCACGGGGCGGTTCTCGGCGTCGTGCGTGGCGGTGAGGAAGTCCCAGGCCCGGCGCAGCTCGTTCTGCTCGGTGTGGCTCGGCAGCAGATTGCCGTCGATGGCGGCACCGTCCTCGGCCGAGAGGTCGTACCAGCCGGTCGTACGGGTCGCGCCGGCCGCGGTACGGACATCCGCGCGCACCTGGACCTCGATGTTCTGCTGCAAGGGGTTAGGCGCGAAGAGCTTCCAGTTCTGCTCGAACTCGGGATAGATCCACTCGTCGATCGCCTTGCCGTGCTGCTTCGTCACCGTGTTCGACGGCGCGACGTGCAGGAACACCATCCCGAGATGGACGAACGCGGCCACCGCGACGACCGCGACCGCCAGCGCGGCACCGATCTGATAGCGCAGGGACAGCGCGGAGACTCCGATCCGGGCGTCCGGGGGATCCTGGGGCGGCTGTGGCTGCGGTTGTATCTGTGGCTCGGGGGGAGGTCTGTCTCTTATACACATCTGACGCCTGCCG
>NZ_JAENRY010000033.1 GCF_016612545.1 Streptomyces sp. MBT65
CCCCCGATCCCCCCACAGATCCCCGTCCTCGTCCTCGCCGGATTCCTCGGTTCCGGCAAGACGACCCTGCTCAACCACCTCCTGCACCGCAGCGGAGGCAGCCGTATCGGTGCCGTCGTCAATGACTTCGGGGCGATCGAGATCGACGCGTTGGCCGTGGCCGGGGCGCTCGGCGACTCGACCGTCTCCCTCGGCAACGGGTGCCTGTGCTGTGCCGTCGACGCCAGTGAACTCGACGTCTACCTGGAGCGGCTCGCCCGGCCCGCCGCCGGTATCGACGTCATCGTCATCGAGGCCAGCGGGCTCGCCGAACCGGAGGAACTGGTGCGCATGCTGCTCGCCAGCGAGCATCCGGGGATCGTCTACGGCGGGCTCGTCGAGGTCGTCGACGCCGCCGAGTTCGACGCCACGCGCGCGAAGCACCCCGAGATCGACCGGCATCTCTCCCTCGCCGATCTCGTCGTCGTCAACAAGCTCGACCGGGCGGTCGACGCCCCGCGCGTCCTCGGGCTCGTCCGCTCGCTCACCGACCGGGCCGCCGTCGTACCCGCCACCTACGGTCGTATCGACCCGGAGTTCCTCTTCGACTGCCGGCCGAGCGAGGAGCGTGTCGGGCAGTTGACCTTCGACGACCTGCACGACCACGACAGTGACGAGGAGGGCGAACACGCCGCGCACGCCGACCACTTGCACGCCGCCTACGACAGCCTCTCCTTCGCCTCCGACAGCGCGCCCATGGACCCGCGACGGCTGATGGCGTTCCTGGACAGCAGGCCCGAGGGGCTCTACCGCATCAAGGGGTACGTCGACTTCGGCGCGCACGATCCCGACAACCGGTACGCCGTGCACGCCGTAGGACGCTTCCTGCGCTTCTACCCCGAGGCCTGGGCCGACGAGGACACCCGGCTGACGCAGCTCGTGCTCATCGGCACCGGCCTCGATCTGCCCGCCCTCGGCAAGGAGTTGGAGGCGTGCAAGAACGACGACGCCCCACACGCCGACGAGCACGGCATGTGGGGCGTCCTGCGCTACGTACAAGAGCCGGAGCAAGAGCCGGAGTTGGGCCCGGATCCGGAGCCGGAGGTCTGAGAGGCGCGGGTTACACCGGGCCCGCCACCACCGCCACCGTCTTCGCGAGCGACACGCCCGAGCCGTCGCGGCGCGGGTCCATCTCCGGGAGTTCCGCCGGTGTGCCGTCCCGCTGTGCGGCCTTCGCCGGTACCGCGCCCGCCCAGGCCAGGGACAGACAGTCCTCGCCCCTCAGGAAGCGCTGGCAGCGGACGCCGCCGGTCGCGCGGCCCTTGCGGGGGTACTGGTCGAACGGGGTCAGCTTGGCCGTCGTCTGGACGGAGTCGTCCAGGGTGCCGCGCGAGCCCGCGATCGTGAACACCGCGGCGTCCACGGCGGGGTCGACGGCGGTGAAGGAGATGACCTTCGCGCCCTCGGTGAGTTTGATGCCCGCCATACCGCCGGCCGGGCGGCCCTGGGGGCGCACCTGGGAGGCCTGGTAGCGCAGGAGTTGGGCGTCGTCCGTGATGAAGACCAGGTCCTCCTCACCGGTGCGCAGCTCGACCGCGCCGACGATCCGGTCGCCGTCCTTGAGCGTGATGACCTCCAACTCCTCCTTGTTCGTGGGGTAGTCGGGGACCACACGCTTCACGACGCCCTGTTCGGTGCCGATCGCCAGGCCCGGGGAGGACTCGTCCAGGGTCGTCAGGCAGATGACCGTCTCGCCCTCGTCCAGGGAGACGAACTCCGAGATCGGGGCGCCACCGGAGAGGTTCGGTGCGGTGGCCGTCTCCGGGAGTTGGGGGAGGTCCACGACGTTGATCCGGAGGAGGCGGCCGGCCGAGGTGACCGCGCCCAGCTCGCCGCGCGCCGTCGCCGGGACCGCCGAGACGATCACGTCGTGCTTGACGCGCCGGGTCTCGGCGTCCTCCGGGAAGGGCTCGCTGTTCGCCGTACGGGCCAGCAGACCCGTCGAGGAGAGCAGCACCCGGCACGGGTCGTCGGCCACCTGGAGCGGCACGGTGGCGGCGGGCGCGCCCGCCGACTCCAGCAGGACCGTACGCCGGTCCGTGCCGAACTTCTTCGCCACCGCGGCCAGTTCGGTCGAGACCAGCTTGCGCAGCTCGGTGTCCGACTCCAGGATGCGGGTCAACTCCGCGATCTCCGCGGTGAGTCGCTCCATCTCCGACTCCAGCTCGATCCGGTCGAACCGGGTGAGCCGGCGCAGCGGTGTGTCCAGGATGTACTGCGTCTGGATGTCCGACAGCGAGAAGCGCTCCATCAGACTCTGCTTCGCCTGCGCGGAGTTGTCGCTGGAGCGGATGATCCGGATGACCTCGTCGATGTCGACGAGCGCGGTGAGCAGACCCTCCACCAGGTGGAGACGGTCGCGCCGCTTGGTGCGGCGGAACTCGCTGCGCCGCCGTACGACGTCGAAGCGGTGGTCGAGATAGACCTCCAGGAGTTCCTTGAGGCCCAGGGTGAGGGGCTGGCCGTCCACCAGGGCGACGTTGTTGATGCCGAAGGACTCCTCCATCGGCGTCAGTTTGTAGAGCTGCTCCAGGACCGCTTCCGGCACGAAGCCGTTCTTGATCTCGATGACCAGGCGCAGGCCGTGCGCGCGGTCGGTGAGGTCCTTGACGTCGGCGATGCCCTGGAGCTTCTTCGCGCCGACCAGGTCCTTGATCTTGGCGATCACCTTCTCCGGGCCGACGGTGAAGGGCAGTTCGGTGACGACCAGGCCCTTGCGGCGCGGTGTGACGTCGTCCACCGCCACCGTGGCGCGGATCTTGAACGTGCCGCGGCCCGTCTCGTACGCGTCCCGGATGCCGGTGAGTCCGACGATCCGGCCGCCCGTGGGCAGGTCGGGGCCGGGGACGTGGCGCATCAGGGTGTCCAGGTCCGCGTTCGGGTAGCGGATCAAGTGGCGGGCGGCCGCGATGACTTCGCCCAGGTTGTGCGGCGGCATGTTGGTGGCCATGCCGACGGCGATGCCCGACGAGCCGTTCACCAGGAGGTTCGGGAAGGCGGCGGGCAGGGCCACCGGCTCCCGCTCCTGGCCGTCGTAGTTCGGGGTGAAGTCGACCGTGTCCTCGTCGATCGACTCGGTCATCAGGTTGGCGGCCTCGGACGGCCGGCACTCCGTGTACCGCATGGCGGCCGGCGGGTCGTCGTTGCCCAGCGAGCCGAAGTTGCCGTGGCCGTCGGCCAGGGGCACACGCATGGAGAAGGGCTGCGCCATGCGCACCAGGGCGTCGTAGATCGACGCGTCGCCGTGCGGGTGCAGCTTGCCCATGACGTCGCCGACGACACGCGCGCACTTCACATAGCCGCGGTCGGGGCGCAGGCCCATCTCGTCCATCTGGTAGACGATCCGTCGGTGGACCGGCTTCAGGCCGTCCCGGGCGTCCGGCAGGGCGCGGGAGTAGATGACCGAGTACGCGTACTCAAGGTAGGAGCCCTGCATCTCGTCGACGACGTCGATGTCGAGGATCCGCTCCTCGAACGAGTCGTCGGGCGGCGGGGTCTTCGTGCTGCGGCGGGCCATCGCTGCCGGCTCCTCTTTTCTGGTCGCTCGCCTGGGGGTCGCTCCCCTTCGGCTCACTCTTGCTGAAGCGTGAACGGGGTCTTGACGTGAACCATTGTGGACCGCGGCACTGACAACGCGGACCAGGACCCGGCGTTGGCCGCTCGGCTCCGTCACCGACGGCTGCCGCGTGGGTCCACGTGTGCGACTGCCCGCAGGCTACGCGATCTCGCTCTCGGCGTACGTCCGCCGGGAACTTCGCCGACGGTCCGCACGCTTGCATACAGTGGCGGGACGAGCAGGATTTCTGCGGTTCCAGCCAGAGAATCCGCGATCGAAGGGACGTACATGCCCATGGGTCACACGGCCACCGCCGAGGCAGGGTCCGGCGGTCTGACAGCGACCGAACACCGCTTGGCCAACGGTCTGCGCGTGGTCCTCTCCGAGGACCACCTGACCCCGGTCGCGGCGGTGTGCCTCTGGTACGACGTCGGTTCCCGCCACGAGGTCAAGGGGCGTACCGGCCTGGCTCACCTCTTCGAGCACCTGATGTTCCAGGGCTCCGGACAGGTCAAGGGCAACGGCCACTTCGAACTGGTGCAGGGCGCGGGCGGTTCGCTCAACGGCACCACCAGTTTCGAGCGCACGAACTACTTCGAGACCATGCCCACCCACCAGTTGGAGCTCGCCCTCTGGCTCGAGGCCGACCGCATGGGCTCCCTGTTGGCCGCCCTGGACGAAGAGTCCATGGAGAACCAGCGGGACGTCGTCAAGAACGAACGCCGTCAGCGCTACGACAACGTGCCCTACGGGACGGCGTTCGAGAAGCTGACCGCCCTCGCCTACCCGGAGGGCCACCCGTACCACCACACGCCCATCGGCTCGATGGCGGACCTGGACGCGGCCACCCTGGAGGACGCGCGCGCGTTCTTCCGCACCTACTACGCGCCCAACAACGCGGTCCTGTCCGTGGTCGGCGACATCGACCCCGAGCAGACGCTCGCCTGGATCGAGAAGTACTTCGGGTCCATCGCGGCGCACGACGGCAAGCCGACGCCCCGTGACGGCTCACTGCCCGACACGATGGGCGGCGAACTGCGCGAGGTCGTCGTCGAGGAGGTCCCGGCCCGCGCCCTGATGTGCGCCTACCGGCTCCCGGAGGACGGCACGCGCGCGTCCGACGCGGCCGACCTCGCCCTCACCATCCTGGGCGGCGGCGAGTCCTCGCTCCTCTACAACCGCCTGGTACGACGCGACCGTACGGCCGTGGCGGCCGGCTTCGGTCTGCTGCGGCTGGCCGGAGCACCCTCCTTGGGATGGCTGGACGTCAAGACGTCCGGTGACGTCGAGGTGCCGGTCATCGAGGCGGCCATCGACGAGGAGCTCGCCCGGTTCGCCGCGGAGGGCCCCACGGCCGAGGAGATGGAGCGCGCCCAGGCCCAGTTGGAGCGCGAGTGGCTGGACCGGCTGGGCACGGTCGCGGGCCGCGCCGACGAACTGTGCCGGTACGCCGTCCTGTTCGGCGACCCGCAGCTCGCCCTGACCGCCGTGGAGCGCGTCCTCGACGTGACGGCGGAGGAGGTCCAGGAGGCCGCCAAGGCCCGCCTGCGCCCCGACAACCGCGCGGTGCTCGTGTACGAGCCGATCGCGGACGAAGACGACGATGACGCCGATGTCGAAGCAGCGGCCGCGGCCGGCGACGAGAACGAGGAGGCGGCCAAGTGACCGAGCTCGCCACGATGGAGTTCCACCCGCAGCCCCATGCCGGCGAGGCCAGGCCGTGGGCCTTCCCGGCGCCCGAGCGCGGGACGCTGGGCAACGGCCTGACCGTGCTGCGCTGCCACCGCCCCGGCCAGCAGGTCGTCGCCGTCGAGGTGCTTCTCGACGCGCCCCTGGAGGCCGAACCGGCCGGCCTGGACGGCGTCGCCACGATCACCGCGCGTGCCTTCTCCGAGGGCACCGACAAGCACTCCGCCGAGGAGTTCGCCGCCGAGCTGGAGCGCTCCGGCGCCACCCTCGACGCGCACGCCGACCACCCCGGGCTGCGCCTGAGCCTGGAGGTCCCGGCCTCGCGCCTGGCCAAGGGCCTCGGTCTGCTGTCCGACGCCCTCAGGGCGCCCGCCTTCGCGGACAGCGAGGTCGAGCGGCTGGTCCGCAACCGCCTCGACGAGATCCCGCACGAGACGGCCAACCCGTCCCGCCGCGCGGCCAAGGAGCTCTCCAAGGAGCTGTTCCCGGCGAGCTCGCGCATGTCGCGCCCGCGCCAGGGCACCGAGGAGACCGTCGAGAAGATCGACTCCGCGGCCGTACGCGCCTTCTACGACCGGCACGTCCGCCCCGCGACCGCCACCGTCGTGGTCGTCGGCGACCTCACCGGCATCGACCTGGACGTACTGCTCGCCGACACCCTGGGCTCGTGGACGGGCTCCACCGCGCAGCCGCGCCCCGTGCCGCCGGTGACCGCCGACGACACCGGGCGGGTCGTGATCGTGCACCGTCCCGGCGCCGTCCAGACGCAGCTGCTCATCGGCCGCGTCGGAGCCGACCGGCACGACCGCGTGTGGCCCGCGCAGGTGCTCGGCACGTACTGCCTCGGCGGCACCCTCACCTCCCGCCTGGACCGCGTCCTGCGCGAGGAGAAGGGCTACACCTACGGTGTGCGCGCGTTCGGCCAGGTGCTGCGTTCGGCACCCGACGGCACGGGCGCGTCGATGCTCGCCATCAGCGGCTCCGTGGACACCCCGAACACGGGTCCCGCGCTGGAGGACCTCTGGACGGTGCTCCGCAAGCTCGCCGAGGGCGGACTCACCGACGCCGAGCGGGACATCGCCGTACAGAACCTCGTCGGGGTGGCGCCGCTGAAGTACGAGACCGCCGCGGCCGTCGCGAGCACGCTGGCCGACCAGGTCGAGCAGCACCTGCCTGACGACTACCAGGCGACGCTGTACCGGCAACTCGCCGCGACCGGCACCGTGGAGGCCACCGCGGCGGTCGTGAACGCCTTCCCGGTGGACCGTCTGGTGACGATCCTCGTCGGCGACGCGGAGCAGATCAAGGAGCCCGTGGAGGCCCTCGGCATCGGCGAAGTGACCGTCGTTCCGGCGGAGTAGACGCGGTAGCGGCACACGCGCGTGGGGAGGCCCTGGTGACTGAAGCGTCACCAGGGCTCCCTATTGTCCGAATTGGGGGAGAGGTTGCCTGTCTGCCCTGTGGCATGCGCAACAAAATCCGTGATCCGTTTGGGGATTGAAAGTGGCCCCCCTTAGCGTCGGTCCGGCTGTCCGTCAGGCACCGCGCCGCACTCGTGGCACCGGACAGTCATCGCCGAGTCCCCGTACGGCGCGAGCCAGGGGAGCCGGGGACCCATGTCCCTGGGGTGAATCGGACGCCCGCGCACCGCGAGGGAATCCGTAGGAGACCTTCCTGCTCCGAACCCGTCAGCTAACCCGGTAGGCGAGAAGGAAGGAAAGGACCAGCCACTTCATGGCGTTCACCCGCGCCACCGGGAAGCACCGTCGCCCGAGCCGGACCCACCGCACCACCGTTCGTGCCGCGAGTGTCGCGGCTCTCGCCACCTCCGGCGTCGTAGGCTCCCTGGCCGCCGCCCCGGCGTTCGCCGCGGAGCCCGCCCCCGAACAGACCGGCCTCACCCCCGTCGTCGCCATGGGCGACTCCGTGGCGGAGAAGATCGACGCCCAGGCCGTCGCGCAGCGGGAGGCCGCCGCCGAGAAGCTCGCCGAGGAGACCGCCCGGGCCAAGGCCGCCGCGCAGGCCACGGCGGAGCGCGAGGCCAAGGTCCGCGCCGCCCGCGAGGCCGAGCGCAAGAGGCTCAACACCTTCGTCGCGCCCGTCTACGGCTCGTACGTCTCCACCGGCTACAAGACCGGCGGCTCCCTGTGGTCCTCCGGTGCCCACACGGGCATCGACTTCCACGCCTCGACCGGCACCTCCGTGCACGCGGTGGGCTCCGGCACCGTCGTCGAAGCCGGCTGGGGAGGCTCGTACGGCAATGAGGTCGTGATCAAGATGGCCGACGGGATGTACACCATGTACGGCCACCTGTCGTCCATCGGCGTCTCGGTCGGCCAGAGCGTCACCCCGGGCCAGCAGATCGGCCTCTCCGGGGCGACCGGCAACGTCACCGGACCGCACCTCCACTTCGAGGCCCGCACGACCGCCGAGTACGGCTCGGACGTCGACCCCGTCGCCTACCTCCGCAAGCACGGTGTGAACGTCTGACGACACGGCGCCGCACTTCCTGAAGCCCCGGCCCACCCGGCCGGGGCTTTCGGCGTTTCCGGAGCCCACCTGTCCAAAAAATATCCATGGATTCCGGTCCGCCATCGGAAATTCCCGCTCATTGCAATAGAGTCACGGAACACACGTCAATCGTCGACGTTTCACGGGGATTAAGGCGGAGGTCGGACATGCGTATTCCGGCGCACTCGGTATGCACGGCGATCCGGGACGACATCGTCGCCGGTGTCTACGAGCGCGGCGGCCGGCTCACGGAGGAACTCCTCGCGCGCCGGTACGGCGTCTCGCGCGTCCCCGTGCGGGAGGCCCTGCGCACGCTGGAGGCGGAGGGGTTCGTGGTGACCCGGCGGCACGCGGGCGCGTGCGTCGCGGAACCGACCGAGCAGGAGGCCGCCGACCTGCTGGAGATGCGGATGCTGCTGGAGCCGCTCGGCGCCTCGCGGGCCGCCCAGCGGCGCACCGAGGCCCACCTGAAGGTGCTGCGCGGCCTCGTCAGGCTGGGCCAGGAGCGCGCCAGGAGGGGCAACAGCGAGGATCTGCGCTCCCTGGGCAGCTGGTTCCACGAGACGCTCGCGCAGGCCTCCGGGAGCCCCGCGCTGACCTCGATGCTGACCCAGCTGCGGCACAAGATCGCCTGGATGTACGCGGTGGACGCACCGGCCAACCCCGTCGAGTCCTGGGCCGAGCACGGGGCCATCGTGGACGCCGTGGCGCGCGGCGACAGCGAGCGCGCGCGGGCGATCACCGCCCTGCACACCGAGCGCGCGGGCACCGCGCACCGGCTGCGCTTTCCCGGCGGGGCGGGCGCCGCTGACCGTGTGAGGACTTCGCAACCTCCCGTAAACATGTCGGGTCTGCGGCATTAACACGGGCACCGTATACAAAGAGATACTAATTCGCGGGGGATTATTTCTGCTGCCCGCAAGTGGAATTGCGAAGGGCTCGCCCGGTAATTCGGGCGAGCCCTTCGAGGTTGCGGCACATCGGTTTTGCGGCGAAATCACCGCAACCATCAATTGCGGGTTGTTCAGACGGTCTCGGGGAGTTCCTCGAGACCCTCCGCGACCAGCTTCGCCAGCCGGTCGAGGGCCGCGTCCGCGCCCTCGGCGTCCGACGCGAGGACGATCTCCTCGCCGCCCTGGGCGCCCAGGCCCAGCACCGCGAGCATGGAGGCCGCGTTGACGGGGTTGCCGTCGGCCTTGGCGATCGTCACGGGGATACCTGCGGCCGTGGTGGCCCGGACGAAGATGGAGGCGGGGCGGGCGTGAAGGCCCTCCGCCCAGCCGACGTTGACGCGGCGCTCAGCCATGTGATGCTGCCCTTCAGAGTCTCAGGGTTGTCTAGACCAGTTTCCCACACGTGAAGCGAGCCCGGACCGGTCCCGTGGACCGTCCGGAGCGAGTCGTCGGACCGCGGCCTCGGCCCGACTCCCCTTCGCTGCTTTTCACCCACAGACTGCCTCGCGCCGTTGTCGGACGCGAGCCGTACGCTGGGCCCCATGCAGCAGACCTCGTCGGACCGGCACGAGTACCCCGCCCACTGGGAAGCCGACGTGGTGCTGCGCGACGGGGGTACCGCGCGCGTCAGGCCCATCACCGTCGACGACGCCGAGCGCCTGGTCAGCTTCTACGAGCAGGTCTCCGACGAGTCGAAGTACTACCGCTTCTTCGCGCCGTATCCTCGCCTGTCCGCCAAGGACGTCCACCGCTTCACGCACCACGACTTTGTGGACCGGGTGGGACTCGCGGCCACCGTCGGCGGCGAGTTCATCGCCACCGTACGCTATGACCGCATTAGTGCCGACGGGCGTGCCGCCTCCGCCCCGGCCGACGAGGCCGAGGTCGCCTTCCTGGTGCAGGACGCGCACCAGGGGAGGGGCGTCGCCTCCGCCCTCCTGGAACACATCGCGGCCGTCGCCCGTGAGCGGGGCATCCGCCGCTTCGCCGCCGAGGTGCTGCCCGCCAACAACAAGATGATCAAGGTGTTCACGGACGCCGGCTACACCCAGAAGCGCAGCTTCGAGGACGGCGTCGTACGCCTGGAGTTCGACCTCGAACCCACGGATCGGTCCCTCGCCGTGCAGCGCGCGCGGGAGCAGCGCGCCGAAGCGCGGTCCGTACGACGGCTGTTGGGGCCCGGCTCGGTCGCCGTCGTCGGTGTGGGCCGTAGCCCCGGAGGGGTGGGTCGCAGCGTTCTCGACAACATCAGGGACGCCGGGTTCACCGGCAGCCTGTACGCCGTGAACAAGGCCTTCGCCGAGGAGCAGAAGGACCTCGACGGGGTGCCGGCGTACCGCTCGGTGCGCGACATCGAGAGCCCTGTGGACCTCGTGGTCGTCGCCGTCCCGGTCGAGCACGTCCCCGAAGTCGTCACCGAGTGCGGCGAGCACGGGGTGCAGGGGCTCGTCGTGGTCACCGCCGGATACGCCGAGAGCGGCCCCGAGGGACGCGAGCGCCAGCGCGAACTCGTGCGCCACGCGCGCACGTACGGCATGCGCATCATCGGGCCGAACGCCTTCGGGGTCATCAACACCGCAGCCGACGTACGGCTGAACGCGTCCCTCGCGCCCGAGATGCCCCGCCCCGGACGCATCGGCCTGTTCGCCCAGTCCGGCGCCATCGGCATCGCCCTCCTCTCCCGGCTGCACCGGCGCGGCGGCGGGGTCACCGGAGTCACCGGCGTCTCCACGTTCGTGTCCTCCGGCAACCGCGCGGACGTGTCCGGCAACGACGTCCTTCAGTACTGGTACGACGATCCCGACACCGACGTCGCCCTCATGTACCTGGAGTCCATCGGCAACCCCCGCAAGTTCACCCGCCTCGCCCGGCGCACCGCGGCGGCGAAGCCGCTGGTCGTGGTCCAGGGCGCCGGATCGGCCCCCCAGGGACACGAGGTACGGGCGACACGCCTGCCGCACGCGACCGTGTCCGCGCTGCTGCGCCAGGCCGGCGTGATCCGCGTCGAGACGATCACCGAACTGGTCGACACGGGACTGCTGCTCGCACGCCAGCCGTTGCCCGGCGGGGCGCGGGTGGCGATCCTCGGGAACTCCGAGTCACTGGGGCTGCTGACCTACGACGCGTGCCTCTCCGAGGGGCTGCGCCCGCTCGCTCCACTGGACCTGACCACGGCGGCGACGGCGGCGGACTTCCACCGGGCCCTGTCGGAGGCGCTGGCCGACGAGACGTGCGACGCGGTGGTCGTGACGGCGATACCGGCGGTCGGGGAGGGGCCCGCGGAGGACGCGGCGTTGGCGGAGGCCCTGCGGTCGGCCGCCGAGGAGGTCCCCGGGAAGCCGGTGCTGGTCGTGCATGTGGAACTCGGAGGACTCGCCGAGGCGTTGTCGGCCGCGATGAGCACGGCACCACAGGCCGTTTCGAAGCGGGGCGACTCCCAGCGCCCCGCGGAGCGACCGCCCACCGCGTCGCAGGCCCCCGAAGGGGCCGGTCTCATCCCCGCCTACCCCGCCGCCGAGCGCGCCGTCCGGGCCCTCGCCGAAGCCGTGAAGTACGCGCAGTGGCGGCGCGAGGCCGTCGACCCCGGCCGGGTGCCCGAGTTCGAGGACATCGACGAGAAGGGCGCCGCCGGACTGATCGGCGGCCTCCTCGCGCGCGGGCAGGGCCTCACGCTCGGCGTCGACGAGACGTGCGACCTGCTCGGCAAGTACGGCGTCGACGTCCACCGCGCGCTGCCCGCACCCACCCCCGAAGCCGCCGCCGAGGCCGCCCGCACCCTCGGCTACCCGGTCGCCCTGAAGGCCACCGCCCCGCACCTGCGACACCGGGCGGACCTGGGCGGCGTACGACTGGATCTCGCCGACGAGGACCAACTGCGGCGGGCGTACGCCGAGTTGGGCGAGTTGTTCGGGACGCCGGAGGAACTGCGGCCGGTGGTGCAGCGGATGGCGCCGCGCGGGGTCGACACCGTCGTACGGGCCGTCATCGATCCGGCGGCGGGGGCCGTGCTGTCGTTCGGGCTCGCCGGAGCCGCCTCGCAGTTGCTCGGGGACACCGCGCACCGGCTGATTCCGGTCACGGACCGGGAGGCGGCCTCGCTGATCCGGTCGATCCGGACGGCGCCGCTCCTGTTCGGCTGGCGCGGTTCGACGCCGGTCGACACGCCTGCCCTGGAGGAGCTGATGCTGCGGGTGTCGCGGCTGGTCGACGACCATCCCGAGGTCGTCGCCGTGACCCTGGAGCCGGTCGTCGTGGCCGCGCACGGCCTGAGCGTGCTCGGTGCCTCCGTCCGCCTGGCCCCGCCGCCCGTCCGCGACGACCTCGGCCCGAGGACGCTTCCCGTGTACTGACCGTGCGTCGACCGCCCACTGAGACAGGTGGGATCGGACCGTCCTGAGCGGTGCCTCGCAGTCAGTGGTCCACCGTAGGATGGGCGTATGGCCAAGACCAGTACGACGACCCAGGGGCTGCGTGCGGCGATCGAGCGCAGCGGCTACTACCCGGCCCTTGTGGCCGAGGCGGTGGAGGCCGCCGTCGGCGGCGAGCCCATGCGGTCGTTCCTGGTCCACCAGGAGACCACGTTCGACCAGAACGAGGTGCGCCGGCACGTGACGGTGCTGGTCCTCACCGGCAACCGCTTCATCGTCAGCCACACCGACGAGCAGTCCGCCGACAGCACCTCCCCGACGCCGTACGCCACGACGTCCACGGAGTCCGTGAAGCTCGGCCGGATCTCGTCCGTGGTGCTCAGCCGCGTGGTCGCCAACCCTGAGTCGTACGTGCCGGGCACGCTGCCCCGCGAGGTCGTGCTGACCATCGGCTGGGGTGCCGTCGCCCGCATCGACCTGGAGCCGGCCGCCTGCGGCGACCCCAACTGCGAGGCCGACCACGGCTACACGGGCAACTCGACTGCGGACGACCTGAGCCTGCGCGTCAGCGAGGCCGGGGACGGCCCCGAGACGGTCCAGCAGACCCTCGCCTTCGCCCAGGCGCTCTCCGAGGCGACCGCGGACGTCACGCGCTGATGTCCCAGTCCGCCACCTGGGACCACCCCGAACCCCTCGCCGTCGAGTCCGCGCCCGTCCCGGAGTACGGCTCCGGCTCCCTCGCCGATCTGCTGCCCACGCTGGCCGCGGGCATGGGCGTGCCCGGCACGACCGCGGCGATCCCGGAACTGACCGCGGCCGACCGCAACTGCGTCTTCCTGATCGACGGCCTCGGCTGGGAGCAGATCAAGGACCACGCCGACGAGGCGCCCTATCTGCACGCCCTCCTCGGCAGCTCGCGCGGCGGAACGGGACGTCCGCTCACCGCCGGCTACCCGGCGACCACCGCGACCTCGCTCGCCTCCGTCGGCACCGGCCTGCCGCCCGGCGCGCACGGCCTGCCCGGCTACACCGTGCGCAACCCGGCCACCGGCGCGCTGATGAACCAGCTGCGCTGGCAGCCGTGGACCGAGCCGAAGTCCTGGCAGCCGTACCCCACGATCTTCCAACTGGCCCAGGACGCGGGTGTGCACGCCGCCCAGGTGTCGTCCCCCACCTTCCAGAACACCCCGCTGACGAAGGTCGCGCTCAGTGGCGGAACGTTCCACGGGCGGCTGACCGGCGAGGAGCGCATGGACCTCGCGGCCGAGCAACTGGCCGCCGGGGACCGCTCCTTGGTCTACACGTACTACGCCGAGCTGGACGGCGCGGGCCACCGCTACGGCGTCGCCTCCGACACCTGGCGCGGCCAACTCATGTACGTCGACCGGCTCGTCCAGCGCCTCGCCGACCAACTGCCGCCGCGCAGCGCGCTGTACGTCACCGCCGACCACGGCATGATCGACGTGCCCTTCGACGAGGACCACCGCATCGACTTCGACGCGGACTGGGAACTGCGCGCCGGCGTCGCCCTGCTCGGCGGCGAGGGCCGCGCCCGCCATGTCTACGCGGTGCGGGGCGCGGAGAACGACGTACTGACCTGCTGGCGCGAGGTGCTCGGCGAGCAGTTCTGGGTGGCCTCGCGGGACGAGGCGATCGGGGCGGGCTGGTTCGGGCCGAAGATCGACGAGCGGGTGTACGACCGCCTCGGCGACGTGATCGCCGCCGCCCGGGACGACGTCCTGATCATCGCGTCCGAGCGGGAGCCGAAGGAGTCGGCGATGGTCGGCAACCACGGTTCGATGACCCCTGCCGAGCAGCTCGTCCCCCTGCTCGAAGTACGCTCCTGAAACCCCACCGTCCTCCTCCCCGCCGAAAGGTGCTCAACTCCCCATGCCCGAGCTGGTGTTCTTCTCCGGAACGATGGACTGCGGGAAGTCGACCCTGGCGCTCCAGATCGAGCACAACCGCTCGGCGCGCGGCCTGGCGGGGATGATCTTCACGCGGGACGACCGCGCGGGCGAGGGAAAGCTTTCCTCCCGGCTCGGCCTGGTCACCGACGCGGTGGAGGTCGAGGACGAGCAGGACCTGTACGGCTACGTCGTCGACCACCTCTCCCAGGGCGGCCGCGCGGACTACGTCATCGCCGACGAGGCACAGTTCCTGGCGCCGGTGCAGATCGACCAACTCGCGCGCGTGGTCGACGACCTGGGCCTCGACGTCTACGCCTTCGGCATCACGACCGACTTCCGCTCCAAGCTCTTCCCCGGCTCCCAGCGCCTGGTCGAACTCGCCGACCGCGTCGAGGTGCTCCAGGTCGAGGCCCTGTGCTGGTGCGGCGCCCGCGCCACCCACAACGCCCGCACGATAGGCGGCGAGATGGTCGTCGAGGGCGCCCAGGTCGTCGTGGGCGACGTCAACCAGGCGGAGGCGGTCGGCTACGAGGTCCTGTGCCGCCGCCACCACCGCCGCCGCATGACGTCTGCGACGGCGCGTGCGGCGGCGTTGTCACCGGACGTCCTGCCGATGACGTCGGCTTAGGCTCAGGGATCAGGGCACCTCCCACTCGCCGACGTCGTCAGAGAACCCGCTGTCCATGGCGAACTGGACGGTGACTATCCGGGAGGTGTTCGGCACCTCGAACGTAATGAAGCCCAGGGCCGCCTTTCCGGGGCTGATCGTGATGCTGCCGGGGAACGACGGGCCGGCCGTGGAATCGTTGAACGATTCGGAGAATCGCTGTCCGTTCTTGTCGATCACGGTTGCGCCGTTGGACGGTGAGTCGTCGTAGACGGTCGTGCCCGTGTTCTTCAGTCGGAACTGGACGGCCACCAGATGGTCTCCCGCGCTCGGCTTGAGGAAGGAGTTCTTCGGGTGCGCCGGCTCGACGACCTTGGTCACCGTCACGTCCAGAGCTTCGCCGGACTCGAGGCCGGTGAGCTGCAGGGTGTCCCCGACCTTGGTGTCAGTGGTCCCCAGCGGCGCCAGAGCCAGCGCCGGAACTGCGAGCAGGCAAGTCAACAGCGGTGCCGTACGACGAAGCATCGCTCCTCCAGGTGTGCGGAGCGGCTGATGACGCCATGATCCGCCTGCCCCGCACCGGAAGCGACCCGAGGGCTACCGTGGCCCCTCGATCACCGAGAACATCGCGCCCTCCGGGTCCGCGACCGTCGCCACGCGCCCGTGCGGGCTGTCGTGGGGTGGGGTGAGGGTGTGGCCGCCGAGGTCCGTGACGCGGGTCAGGGCCTCGTCCGTGTCGGCCACCTCGAAGTACGTCATCCAGTGCGGGCCCCGGTCGCGGGGCAGGGCCGTGCCGACGCCATGGATGCCGGCGACCGGGTGGCCGTCCAGGTGCAGGGTGACGTAGTCGAGGTCGGCGGACTCCACCGGCACCTCCTCGTAGCCGAACACCGTCTCGTAGAACTTGGCGACGCTCGCGGTCTCCGAGGTCAGCAGCTCGTTCCAGGCGGGTGTGCCGGGGACCCCGGTGATGATCGTGCCGAGGTGTGCCGAGGCCTGCCAGATGCCGAACACCGCCCCGGACGGGTCGGAGCCGATCGCCAGCCGGCCGGCCTCGGCCGCGTCCAGAGGGCCCACCCCGACCGTGCCGCCGCACATCCGTACCGTCTCGGCCGTCTGGTCCACGTCGTCCGAGGCGAGATACGGCGTCCAGGCGATGGGCAGATGCCGGTCCGGCGGCAACTGGCCGATACCGGCCACCTCCTGCCCGTCGAGCAGGGCCCGCGCGTAGGGGCCGAGCTGCTGGGGACCGGGTTGGAATTCCCAGCCGAACAGCTCCCCGTAGAACTCCTGAGTCGTGGCCATCCCGTGCACCATCAGACTCACCCAGCAGGGTGAGCCCTGCGTACGCAGAGTGTGCGTGTCGCCGTTCAGGCCGGCCGACCCCCGTGCCTCGGTCATCGTCACCTTCTCCTCGGCCCCTCGCGGTGGCCGTGTCGCTTCCGCTCTGCGGATCCGCGCGCCGCAGCCGCGTGCACGCCCCGTGCCGATGCTCGCACCCCCCGTGACGCACCGCGCCCCGGCCGCGCCGTCGACGGGCGGCTCACGTGGAGAGGATGGTCGATCTGCGGCCACTCGTCCGTTTCCGGGCGATTGCCGAGGGGTGTCCATCGGCTGTACAGCATGTGCTCGTTCCCGTACGCCTCGTGATCGAGGCTGTCCGGCCGAGCAGAGTAGTCGGACCTGGACGCGGCGGCCACCCCTTGCGCAAGGATGGTGGCCATGAACGCCATCATCTCCGCATCCGAACTGGCGAGCGAACTCGCCGGGACGAACCCGCCGGTCCTGCTCGACGTCCGCTGGCAGCTCAGCGTCCAGAAGGCCGCAGGTGAGCCGTCCTTCGACGGCCGCGCCGAGTACGCGGCCGGTCACATCCCGGGCGCCGTCTACGTAGACCTCGATCAGGAACTCGCCTCGGCTCCCGGCAGCAACGGCCGCCACCCCCTCCCCGACACCGAGCGCTTCGGCGCCGCGATGCGCCGCGCGGGCGTCTCGACCGGCCGACCGGTGGTTGTGTACGACGGCGGCCAGGGCTGGGCGGCGGCACGCGCGTGGTGGCTGTTGCGCTGGACGGGTCACCCGGACGTGCGGGTGCTCGACGGCGGCCTTCCCTCCTGGGAGGGGTCTCCGGAGACGATCGCACCCACGCCGGCCGAGGGCGACTTCACGCCGGAACCGGGCGCCGTGGCTCTCCTGGACGCGGACGGAGCCGCCGCGCTCGCCCGCGACGGGGTCCTGTTCGACGCCCGCGCGGGGGAGCGGTACCGGGGCGAGGTGGAGCCGATCGACCGGGTGGGCGGCCACATCCCGGGCGCGCTGTCCGCGCCGACCAACGAGAACGTGGGCGCGGACGGCCGCTTCCTCCCGGCGGAGGAACTCACCGCCCGCTTCAAGTCGTTGGGCGCCACGGAAGGCGCGGACGTCGGCGTGTACTGCGGCTCCGGCGTCTCGGGCGCCCACGAGGTGCTGGCGCTGGCGGTCGCGGGCATCCCGGCAGCGCTCTACGTCGGCTCCTGGTCGGAGTGGTCCTCGGACCCGGACCGACCGGTCGCCGTCGGCCCCGACCCGCAGTAGCGGCCGTATCTCCATGGTGGCCGCTCCGGCAGCAGTCGTACGGGAGGGCCCGCAACCGAACCGGTTGCGGGCCCTCCCGTACGAGCAACTGTCCTGCTAGTCCTGCTTCTTCCTTCGCGTCCCGAACACGATCTCGTCCCAGCTCGGAACGGCCGCTCTACGGCCCGGACGGACGCCGTCCGCCTCGGCCTGGCGGTCGGTCGAGCCGATGAGCCGGTCGCGGTGGGCGCCGACGGAACGGGGCATGAGGACGTCCGCGTAGGCCGAACCGGCCGAGGCGGCGGGTGCCGGGGGCTCCTCCGCCTCCGGTTCGACGGCGGGCTCCTCCGGGGGCTCCGAGGGGCGCTCGGGGACCACCATGTCGCCGCGGAAGCTCGGCACCGCCTCCAGGAGGCTGGTCAGCGAGTCGCGCTCGCTCTCCTCGACCGGCTCGGGCGACGGCAGCGCGGGCCGCTCCGGGCGCTCCAGGGCACGGTCCAGCGGGCGGTCGCGGGGCAGCCGGGCGATCCGCGGCACGAACGGGAAGCTGGGCTCCGGGGCGGCGGAGAGGTCGTCCGACTCGCCGATCAGCGAGCGCGCCTCGTCGTCGACGGCCTGGACGAGCCGCCGGGGCGGGTCGTACGTCCAGCTCGCCGAGTGCGGTTCGCCCGCGACCCGGTAGACCAGCAGGACCTCCCAGGTGCCGTCGTCGCGGCGCCAGGAGTCCCACTGGACGGTGTCCTTCTCGGCACCGCGCAGCGTCAGGCGCTCCTGGACGGCCTCGCCGAGCTGGGGTCCCGCGTTCTCGCCGGGGCGGCGGACGGGAGTCTTCCGGGCCCGCTCGGCCATGAAGGCGCGCTCCGCGAGGACGGGGCCCTCGAAGCGGCGCACCCGGTCGACGGGGATACCGGCGAGCTGAGCGACCTCTTCGGCAGAGGCGCCGGCACGTATGCGTGCCTGAATGTCTCGGGGGCGGAGATGGCTCTCCACCTCGATCTCGATCTGGCCGAGGCGGGGACGGTCGCCGCGGACCGCGGCGCGCAGACGCTCATCAATCGGAAGCGTGTACTCCGTGCTGTCCGCAGCCTTCAGCACCAGCCGTGTGCCGTCGTTAGAGACGGCCACGACACGCAGTTCGGGCATGGGGACCTCCCGGGTGGTGCCTGCCGACGTCACGTGCGTCGCTGCTTCCGCTAGTCGAGTGTGGCCTGCCCGGGTGCAGCCTGCCACAACCTTGCCGAGTTGCCCGGCGTGTCGGGCACGGGCCCGGACTCGCCGTTATGGCACGGTTACCTATTCGCAACGCTAAGTGACCAACTGCGTCACCCTGTGCAACTGGCCCCTTCGGGGCGGTCCAATAAGGCCGCGGACGCCCTGGCGGGAGGCCTGACCCAGGGCTCGCAACAGTACTCCATTTGGACCACGTGCGTGGATTGGCACGCCGCCCAACTTCTTGTGGGGGGCGGGACTTGGCGGCCTGGAGCGGGGTTCGGTCGATCTTGAAAGTGGCGTACTTCACGCAATAGCCGGAAACGGAACTATCGGTTTCGGCCGTACGTCCCTTTGTCGTACAGATAGTTGATCAGGTGCGAGAAAGCGAGGCTAGGTCCCGGAATGCGTGCAAGGCCCGATGTCAGCAAGAAGCGGATCGATCTGAGCGTCCCTCAAGTCGCCGGCAGCGCGGTGGCGGCGGTGGTGGCCGCCAAACTCGCCTCCTACTTCGGGGTCTACGGCACGATCCTCGGCGCCGGCGTCGTGAGCGCGATAGCCACCTCCGGAGGCTCCGTCTTCCAGCACTTCTTCAGCCGGACCGGCGCACAGCTCCGGGAGGCCACCGTCACGTCCAAGGAGCCGGAGCAGGCGCCCGCGCGCCCGGGGGAGTTCACCGAGGGCACCGTCTACCGCGCGCGGGTGGGCAGTTGGAAGCGCCCGGTGCTCGCCGCGGCCCTCGTCTTCGGGGTCACCATGACCGGGATCACCGTGTACGAGCTGGTGTCCGGCGACAGCTTCAGCGGCGGCAGGGGGACCACGGTCAGCGCCGCCGTCACCGGACACGACGCGACCTCGTCCTCGAGGTCCGGTGACGACGGCCCGAGTCCGGCCGCTTCCCCGTCCGGCTCCCCGAACGGCTCGTCGGCCGACCCGGAGACGTCATCCGGTTCGACCGACGATGGTGCACCGTCCAACGGCGGTGGTACGACGTCGAGTCCGACCCCGACGCCCAGCGCTTCGGACGGCGACGGTACGCCGACCCCCACGCCGAGCGCGTCGGCTACTGACCCAGCACCCTCCGCAAGTAGTCGTTCTGGAACCGGCGATCAGGATCCAGCCGATCCCGCAGCGCCGTGAACTCGCCGAAGCGCGGGTAGACACCGGCGAAGTAGTCGGCGTCCCGGGTGTGCACCTTGCCCCAGTGCGGCCGGCCCTCGTGCGCGGTGAGGATGCGCTCGGCGGCGGTGAAGTACGCCTGGTAGGGCGTGCCCTTGAACATGTGGACGGCGATGTACGCGCTGTCGCGCCCGGAGGCCGTGGAGAGCGTGATGTCGTCGGCGGGGGCGGTGCGCACCTCTACGGGGAAGCTGATCCTCAGGTCCGAGCGGTCGACCATGGTCCTCAGCTCGCGCAGGGTCTCGACGACGGCCTCGCGCGGTACGGCGTACTCCATCTCCACGAAACGCACCCGCCGGGGAGAGGTGAAGACCTTGTACGGGATGTCGGTGTAGGTCCGCGCGGACAGTGCCTTGCTGGAGACCTGCGCGATCGTGGGCACCGTCCCCGGCACCGCGCGGCCGACCCACTGGGCCACCTGGAACACGCCGTTGGAGAGGAACTCGTCCTCGAACCAGCCGGCGACCGGCCTCACGGGTTGCTCCGGGCCGGCGCTGCGGTTGTTGCGCTTGGTGTTGGTGCTGCCGGTGTGCGGGAACCAGTAGAACTCGAAGTGCTCGTTCTCCGCCCAGAGTTCGTCGAAGCGTCCGGTGACCTCGTCGAAGGTCATCGGCTCCTCGCGGGCCGTGAGCAGGAAGACCGGTTCCACGGCGAACGTGATCGCCGTGACGACGCCCAGGGCGCCGAGGCCTATCCGGGCGGCCGCGAACACATCCGGGTTCTCCTTCTCGGAGCAGGTGAGCACCGAGCCGTCCGCCGTGACCAGCTCAAGTGCCCTGATCTGGGCGGCTATCGACGCCGACTCACGGCCGGTGCCGTGCGTTCCGGTGCTGATCGCGCCCGAGACCGTCTGCTCCATGATGTCGCCCATGTTCGTGAGCGACAGACCCTCGCGCGCGAGAGCCATGTTGAGTCTCTTGAGCGGGGTGCCCGCCTCGACCGTGACCGTCAAGGCATCGCGATCAATGTTGCGGATGCCGGTCAACAGTTGAGGACGGATCAACACACCGTCCGTGGCCGCGATGGACGTGAAGGAGTGCCCGGAGCCGACGGCCTTCACCGTCAGGCCGTCCTCACCGGCCCTCCGTACGGCCGCGGCCAGTTCCTCGACGGAGGCGGGCGTGACCTCCCGCGCGGGACGGGACGCGACCGTGCCGCCCCAGTTACGCCACGTGCCGTTCTTCGCGCTCGCTGTGGTGCTCAACGGTGCCTCCACGACCCGGCGCCGGTCTGCTGAGCCGGCGGTACCCGAGGAAACCCACCGCGACCGCGACGGCACCGGCGACGACCGGCACCCCGTACCCGGCACGCGCGTCGGCTGCGTCGATCACCCAGCCGGCGACGGAGGAGCCGAGCGCGACCCCGACCGCCAGGCCGGTGCTCACCCAGGTCATGCCCTCGGTGAGCTTCGCGCGAGGTACGTGCTCTTCTATGAGGGACATCGTCGTGATCATCGTGGGTGCGATGGACAGGCCCGCAAGGAACAGCGCCACGGCCAGAAGCGTCAAGTTTCCGACCAGTAGGAGGGGGATCATACTCACGGCCATCGCGCATATGCCCAGCAGCCACCGACGTTCGGGGGCTCCCCGGAAGCGCAGCAGCCCGAAGACGACGCCCGCCGCGCAGGAGCCCGCCGCGTACAGGGCGAGCACCACGCTGGCACCGCCCTTGTGGCCCTGCTCGTCGGCGAACGCGACGGTGACGACATCGACCGCCCCGAAGATCGCCCCGGTCGCCACGAAGGTGGCCACCAGCACCTGGAGACCGGCCGCCCGCAGCGCCGAACCGCCGCCCTCGACGCCCCGCACGCGCGGGTGCGGCGCGGGCTCGGTGGCACGCTGGGCGGTCAGCCAGAAGACACCGACCGCCAGGAAGCAGGCGGCCAGCAGAGGACCGGCCTCCGGGAACCACGCCGTGGACAGTCCGATGGAGATGATCGGCCCGAAGATGAAGCACACCTCGTCGACCACGGACTCCAGGGAGTACGCGGTGTGCAGTTGCGGGGTGCCCCGGTACACGGCCGCCCAGCGCGCGCGGACCATCGCCCCCAGGCTCGGCACCGATCCGATGCCGGCGGCGCACGCGAAAAGCACCCAGTCCGGCCACTCGAAGCGGGCGGCCAGCAGCAGCCCGGCCGCCGCGGCCAGCGCGACGAACGTCGCCGGACGCAGCACCCGCCGCTGCCCGTACTGGTCCACCCAGCGCGAGATCCGCGGCCCGATCGCGGCGGCGGCCAGCGCGATGGTGGCCGACAGGGCGCCCGCGAGCCCGTAGCGCCCGTTGATCTGGGAGATCATCGTGACCACGCCGATGCCCATCATCGACAGCGGCATACGGCCGAGGAACCCCGCGGCGGAGAAGCCCTTGGAGCCGGGTGCGGCGAACAGGGCGCGATAGGGGCTGGGCACGGGGGTCTCCGGTCGGAAAGGCGCGGTGGCGGCTCGGCGGTGCTGCGGGTGGCGATGCGGTGGCGGCTCAGTAAGGTGCGAATGCGGCTGATACAGCTTACGAGCAGGTCGACCCCGATGCACCCGCCAGGAGGGGCGCCGGGATCCCGCGCCCGGAAGGGTGCTGGAATCCCGGCCGACACCCCGCCGTTTCCCGCCTGTCAGTGGCGGGTGGCAGGATCGAACACATGCCAGACGTGCTCGATGCCACCCCCTACGACGCCCTGCTCCTGCTCTCGTTCGGCGGCCCCGAAGGCCCGGACGACGTGGTTCCGTTCCTGGAGAACGTGACGCGTGGGCGAGGCATCCCCAAGGAACGCCTCAAGGAAGTGGGGCAGCACTACTTCCTGTTCGGCGGGGTCAGCCCGATCAACGACCAGAACCGCGCCCTCCTGGACGCCCTCCGCAAGGACTTCGCGGACCACGGCCTGGACCTGCCGGTCTACTGGGGCAACCGCAACTGGGCCCCGTACCTCACGGACACCCTGCGCGAGATGGTCGCCGACGGCCGCCGCCGCATCCTGGTCCTCGCCACCAGCGCCTACGCCTCGTACTCGGGCTGCCGCCAGTACCGGGAGAACCTCGCCGACTCCCTGGCCGCCCTCCAGGCCGAAGGCCTCGACCTCCCCGAGGTCGACAAGCTGCGCCACTACTTCAACCACCCCGGCTTCCTGGAGCCGATGCTCGACGGGGTCGTCGCCTCCCTCGCCGACCTCCCCGAGGACGTCCGGGACGGCGCGCACCTCGCCTTCTCGACCCACTCCATCCCGACCGCCGCCGCGGACGGCTCCGGCCCGGCCGAGGACCACGGAGACGGCGGGGCGTACGTCGAGGAGCACCTGGACGTGGCCCGGCTGATCGCCGACGCCGTCCGCGAGCGCACCGGAATCGACCACCCCTGGCAGCTCGTCTACCAGTCCCGCTCCGGCGCCCCGCACATCCCGTGGCTGGAGCCCGACATCTGCGACCACCTGGAGGAGCGCCACGCGGCCGGCGTCCCCGCGGTCGTCATGGCACCCATCGGCTTCGTCTCCGACCACATGGAGGTCCTCTACGACCTCGATACGGAGGCCAAGGCAAAGGCCGAGGAACTGGGCCTGCCCGTACGCCGGTCGGCCACCGTGGGCGCCGATCCGCGCTTCGCCGCCGCGGTCCGCGAGCTGGTCCTGGAGCGCGCCGCCGTCGAGAGCGGACGGCAGGTCTCGCCCTGCGCCCTGGGCGCCCTCGGAGCGAGCCACAACCTCTGCCCGGTGGGCTGCTGCCCGGCCCGCGCCCCGCGTCCCGCCGCCGCGGGCGCCGACAGCCCCTACGCCTGAGGAGTGCCGTGACCGACCCCCTGCACCAGGAACTGCTCGCACTCGCCCAGGAGGCCGCCCACAAGGCCGGCGCCCTGCTGCGGGACGGCCGTCCGGCCGACCTCGCGGTCGCCGCCACCAAGTCCAGCCCCATCGACGTCGTCACCGAGATGGACATCGCGGCCGAGAAGCTGATCACCGACCTGATCTCCGAACAACGCCCGGACGACGGCTTCCTGGGCGAGGAGGGCGCCTCCGTCACGGGTACCAGCGGGGTCCGCTGGGTCATCGACCCGCTCGACGGCACGGTCAACTACCTCTACGGACTGCCCACTTGGTCCGTCTCCATCGCGGCCGAGCTGCACGGCGAGACCGTCGCCGGGGTCGTCGCGGTCCCGATGCGCGGCGAGACGTTCCACGCGGTGCTCGGCGGCGGAGCGTGGGCCACGGGCGCGTGGGAGGGCGAACGCAGGCTCGCGTGCCGTCCCGCGCCGCCCCTGGAGCAGGCGTTGATCTCGACCGGCTTCAACTACGTCACCGAGGTCCGTGCCCATCAGGCCGATGTGGCCCAGAAGTTGATCCCGCTGCTGCGTGACATCCGGCGGGGCGGCTCGGCGGCGGTCGACCTGTGCGATGTGGCCGCGGGGCGCCTGGACGGCTTCTACGAGCGGGGGTTGAACCCGTGGGACCTCGGCGCGGGGGACCTGATCGCCCGAGAGGCGGGCGCGTTGACCGGTGGACGCCCCGGAGAGCGCCCCGCACGCGATCTGGCGATCGCGGGCACCCCGGGCGTCTTCGAACCCCTCCAACGCCTCCTGGAGGACTTCGGCGCCTGGCACGACTGACGCCCACGAAATCAACGGCGAAAGCAGAGACCGACGGCGAGGGCCCACCAAGTCCCACTGTCCCCACGCGGGCGACCGAGCCCAAAGATGTGCGCGCGTGGGTGCCTGATCAACACCGGCCCACCTACGTGGCACCGACTCAACTCCGGCGCAGCTCCCCCGAAGTGAAGGAACGAAAGCAGCGGGACCCCGGCGCTGGATTCGCCGGGGTCCCGCTGTCCTGCTGGCTGCACTGATCAGACGCTCGTCGCGCCGACCTCCACACCGTGGTCGGCGGCCAGGCGGCGCAGGTCGTCGAGCTCGGCCTGTTCCACCTCGACGAGGAAGTCGTCGCCCTCGTCACGAGCCCGCGTCAGGTCGGTCTCGGTCGCCCTTATGCGCTGCAGAAGTCCTGCGGTGAATGCGTCCATGCTGCGCCCCCTCGTCCTGGGTCGTGGGTCGGGTGGCACGGGGGTGTGCCGTGGGAAGGGGCGATCACGTCTGCGGATGGGGTGCCCAGCGCTGCCCTGGCTGGGCGGCGACGGTGCCGGACACCCACGCCCGCTCTGCGGAAGCGGTTGGACGTACCACAAGGTGGCTTGCCACGTGCAGAGCGTGATCGCGGGGTGTAAAGCCGTCCTCCCCCCGCTCCCTTCCGTGGAAACCTCAACCCACCGAGAAAATCCCGCATTCCCGGGCCTCACACCTGACCTTCATCTCGCGCCGAGCCGCCTTACAGCCGACTTATGGCCGAAAAGGGCAGGATGGAGGTCACACAGCCACGAAGACCCTGCCCGCGTGCGCCCAGGCGCGCTACGCGGGTGGACAGAGGAAGGACAAGCGACGTGCGCGTACTCGTCGTCGAGGACGAGCAACTGCTCGCCGATGCGGTGGCCACCGGACTGCGCCGGGAGGCCATGGCCGTCGACGTCGTGTACGACGGTGCGGCCGCCCTGGAGCGCATCGGCGTCAACGACTACGACGTGGTCGTTCTCGACCGCGACCTCCCGCTCGTGCACGGCGACGACGTCTGCCGCAAGATCGTCGAGCTCGGCATGCCCACCCGTGTGCTGATGCTCACCGCGTCCGGCGACGTCAGCGACCGTGTCGAGGGCCTGGAGATCGGCGCCGACGACTATCTGCCCAAGCCCTTCGCGTTCAGCGAGCTGACGGCACGCGTGCGTGCCCTCGGCCGGCGCACCAGCGTGCCGCTGCCGCCCGTCCTGGAGCGCGCGGGCATCAAGCTGGACCCGAACCGCCGCGAGGTGTTCCGCGACGGCAAGGAAGTCCAGCTGGCGCCCAAGGAGTTCGCCGTCCTGGAGGTGCTGCTGCGCAGCGAGGGCGCCGTCGTCTCCGCGGAGCAGCTCCTGGAGAAGGCCTGGGACGAGAACACGGACCCGTTCACCAACGTGGTGCGCGTGACGGTCATGACGCTGCGCCGCAAGCTCGGTGAGCCCCCGGTCATCGTCACCGTCCCCGGTTCCGGATACCGGATCTGATCCACTGTGGCCACGACCCCCGCGCCTCCCCAGGCGCCCCCGAAGCCCACCTGGGACCCCAGAAGGCCCGAACCGCCGTTCCCCTGGCTGCGTCCCACCATCCGCATAAGGCTCACGCTGCTGTACGGCGGCATGTTCCTGATCGCCGGCATCCTGCTGCTGTCGATCATCTACCTGCTCGCCGCGCAGGCGCTGAACACGGGCAACGAACCACTGTTCAAGATCGTCGACGGCGAGTCGATCAAGGTCACCAGCGACAGCTGCTCCGCGGTGAACAACGCGAGCAACATCCCACTGGGCCAGTTCAACGCCGCGATCAGCGAGTGCATCGACCACCAGCGGCAGGCCGCCCTGGACAACCTCCTCAGCCGCTCGCTGCTGGCCCTGCTGGGGCTGGCCATCATCGCCTTCGCCTTCGGGTACGCGATGGCGGGCCGGGTGCTGTCCCCGCTCGGCCGGATCACCCGTACCGCCCGCGCGGTGGCCGGCTCGGACCTGTCCCGCCGGATCGAGCTGGACGGCCCGGACGACGAGCTGAAGGAACTCGCGGACACCTTCGACGAGATGCTGGAGCGGCTGCAGCGAGCCTTCACCGCACAGCAGCGCTTCGTAGGCAACGCCTCGCACGAACTGCGCACACCGCTCGCGATCAACCGCACGCTCCTGGAAGTGCATCTGTCCGATCCGGGCGCCCCGATGGAGCTGCAGCAGCTCGGCAAGACGCTGCTGGCCACCAATGAGCGCAGCGAGCAGCTCGTGGAGGGTCTGCTGCTGCTGGCCCGCAGCGACAACCAGATCGTCGAGCGCAAGCCCGTGGACCTCGCCGAGGTCGCCGAGCAGGCCGTCGACCAGGTGCACGCCGAGGCGGCCGCCAAGGGCGTGGTGATCCGCGGCGAGCAGAAACCCGCGGTCGTCCAGGGCAACGGCGTCCTGCTGGAGCGGATCGCCCTGAACCTGGTGCAGAACGCGGTGCGCTACAACGTGCCGGAGGACGGCTGGGTCGAGGTCACCACCGAGGTCCAGCACGGCCATGCGGTGCTGGTCGTCTCGAACACGGGTCCGGTGGTCCCGGCGTACGAGATCGACAACCTCTTCGAGCCCTTCAGACGGCTGCGTACGGAGCGGACGGGCAGCGACAAGGGGGTGGGCCTGGGGCTGTCGATCGCGCGGTCCGTGGCGCGGGCGCACGGTGGCCATATCTCGGCCCAGCCGCGCGAGGGGGGTGGACTCGTGATGCGAGTCACCCTGCCCATCTGAGATCATGTCGCCGACACACGAGGATGTTCGCTTTGCGCGGAATTTTCTGGCCGCTTCTCCGGCATTCCCGTGTGTGATCGATCACAAGCGCGATTTTCGGGCCTTCTACTCTCCGTGATCATGCACCCTGTCGGAAAGCCGGGAAAATCCGGGTTTTCGGGGGTCTTGATCACGGGAAGTACACGATGAGGTGCCTTTGAAGAGCGGCATTGGGACCGTGTACGGTCCCCTTCGCCATCCAAGCCGATCACTCTTGAGGGGTCCGGTTGGGTGTCGATTGAGTAACAGACCTTGATGTGAGGCAAAATCTCCGCCTCAGGTCGGGCACAAGTCCGGCCTCTCACGCGTTACGTGCGCTGGAGACACCGCAGACACCCAGAGGGGGAGAGCGACATGGCAACGGATTACGACACCCCACGCAAGACCGACGACGACGTCGACTCGGACAGCCTTGAAGAGCTCAAGGCGCGTAGGAACGACAAGTCGACTTCCGCAGTGGACGTCGACGAATTCGAGGCGGCCGAGGGCCTCGAACTGCCCGGAGCGGACCTCTCGAACGAAGAGCTGGCCGTCCGGGTGCTGCCCAAGCAGCAGGACGAGTTCACTTGCATGAGCTGCTTCCTGGTGCACCACCGCAGCCAGCTGGCCCGCGAGAAGAACGGCCAGCCGATCTGCCGCGACTGCGACTGAGGCGGGGTCGGCCGTGACTGGCTCGACCCCACCCTGGAAGCGCCGCTCCCGCCGGCCGGGAGCGGACGAAGGGCCGACAGACGGTCCTCATGGCGCGCGTGACGACGAGCGGGGCTCATCCGAACAGGGATCAGCCTCGCTCGAACCGGCGGCCGACCGGGCTGACCTCCCGGTGCCCGCCGACGTTCCCGCAGCCGCCCCCGTCGCCAAACGGCGGGTGGCGGTCATCCGGGACAAGGCCAAGGAAGGCGTCCGTAAGGGCGGCAGCCGGGCCAGGGCCGGTCTGGCGTACCTCGCCGACCGGATCATCGACATCGCCCCGCGGATCCCCGTACGGGACCTCGAGGCGCTTCGGCGGCAGTTCCCGGGCCTCGCCCCCGAGCAGCTCGCCGACAGACTGGTGGCGGGCGCGGCGAACGCGACGTCGACCGTCGGCGCGGGCATCGGCGCCGCGGCGATGCTGCCCGTACCCCCGGCCATGCCCACCGAACTGGCGGCCGAGATCACCGGCGTGGCCGCGATCGAGCTGAAGCTGATCGCCGAGCTGTACGAGGTCTACGGCGTCCGTCCGCCCGGCGACCTCCGGCAGCGCAGCGTCGCGTATCTGAACTCCTGGTCCGGAGAGCGCGGTATCGACGTGACCAAGCCGTCGACCATGAGCGCCGCGCTGAACGGCCACATGAAGCGCGAACTGCGCCAGCAGATCATGAAACGCATGGTCCGCGACCTGCCGAACCTGATGCCCTTCATGGTCGGCGCCGCCGTCGGAGCGGTCATGAACCGCCGGGACACCAGGAAACTCGCCGAGCGCATCCGCAAGGACCTGCGCAAGGCCCAGGTCCCGTGGGACGCGCTGCCCGAACTGCCGCCGCTGGAGACCCCGCCGGACCCGCTCCGGATGGGTGAGATCCCGAAGGAACTCGGTCGCTGAAAAGGGTCTAGGCGGCTGCCGCGCGGGCGCTCTTCAGGGCCTCCGCCAGCCGCTCCGGCTCACGGGTCGACAGATACAGGTACGGCGTCGGGTCGTCCGGGTCGGTGACCTCGACGCGCAGCGCCCGCGGGATGTAGGAGCGCAGCAGCAGGAACGCGCGGGTGTCGGCCTTGTAGGTGCGCCAGGCGCGGGCCTCCTCCGGGTCCAGGACCTCCGCCTCGCCCAGGGCCGTCACCGGGATCTTCGCCTCGCCCGCGATCAGTTGGTCGCCCACGATCCGGATGCGGAGCGAGCCGTAGGCGCTGGCCATGACGGATGCCGCCGCGGTGCCGCCGACCAGGCCGCCGAGCAGCGGCAGCGTGCCGAAGGGCAGCATGATCAGGGCGAAGGAGACGCCCACCAGGAACGAGATGAACCACCACGAACGGGGTGCGGTCAGGCGCTCGTCGTAGGGGGAGGCGGAAAGCTGCATGGTGCCAAGCTTGGCACGGTGTCCGGAAGCCACCGACGCGCGGGTAAGGTCTGCGGCTGTGAGTGGTACTTCTCCAGCTCTTAAGCCTCCGTCCGACGCCCTGAAACCGGTGCGGCACCCTGACGCGCCCGCGCCGGGTGAGCTGCTCGGTGCGCACTACGAACAGTGTTTCGGGTGTGGCGGCGACCAGCCGCACGGGCTGCACCTGGAGGCGCGGGCCGGTGAGGGCGTCACCGTCACCGCCGAGTTCACCGTGCGGGCCGCCCACCAGGGCGCCCCGGGCCTCGCGCACGGCGGAGTGCTCGCCAGCGCGCTGGACGAGACCCTCGGCTCGCTGAACTGGCTGCTGCGGACGATCGCGGTGACCGGCCGCCTGGAGACCGACTTCGTCCGGCCGGTGCCCGTGGACACCGTGCTGTACCTGGAGGCCGAGGTGACGGCCGTGGCAGGCCGGAAGATCTACTCGACGGCCACCGGACGCATCGGCGCTCCCGACGGGCCCGTGGCCGTGCGCGCCGACGCCCTCTTCATCGAGGTCAAGGTCGACCACTTCATCGACAACGGCCGCCCGCAGGAGATCCGGGCCGCCATGGACGACCCGGACCAGGTCCGGCGTACCCGTGCCTTCGAGGTGAACCCGTGAGCAGTGCCCGCAGTCCCCTGGACGTACTGATCCGGCGCGTCGACCCCGACGTACCGCTTCCGTCGTACGAGCACCCCGGTGACGCGGGAGCCGATCTGCGGACCACCGAGAGCCGGGAACTGAAGCCGGGGGAGCGGGCCGTGCTGCCCACGGGGGTGTCTGTCGCGCTCCCGGAGGGGTACGCAGCTTTCGTGCACCCTCGTTCGGGGCTCGCCGCCCGCTGCGGTGTCGCCCTCGTGAATGCCCCAGGGACGGTTGATGCCGGGTACCGTGGGGAGATCAAGGTGATCGTGGTGAATCTCGACCCGTACGAGTCGGTACGGTTCGAGCGCTTCGACCGGATCGCCCAACTGGTCGTCCAGCAGGTCGAGAGGGTCCGCTTCCAGGAGGTGGCGGAGCTTCCCGGTTCGGCGCGGGCCGAGGGGGGCTTCGGGTCCACCGGCGGTCACGCCGCCGTGGGCGGCACTACGGGTGGGAATCGATACGCTTCGGTCGTATCCGACCGGGAAGGACAGTGACGTGTTCGGACGTCGCAAGAAGGGCACTGCCGCCGAGGACGCGGCGAGCGAGGCCGAGCAGGTCGTCGACGACGTCGACACTGGGGCGGACGAAGCAGCGGTCGAGCGCGTGAGGCTCGAACCGGAGCCCCGCCCCGACGGACCCTGGGACGACTCGGAGATCGGCGACCCCGCCGAGGGCCGGGTGGACCTGGGCGGTCTGTTCGTGCCGGGAGTCGACGGCATGGAGCTGCGGGTCGAGGTCGCGGGTGACGCGATCGTCGCCGCCACCGTGGTCCTCAAGGACAGTGCCATCCAGTTGCAGGCCTTCGCCGCTCCCAAGCGCGAGGGCATCTGGGGTGAGGTCCGCGAGGAGATCGCCAGCGGCATCACCCAGCAGGGCGGCATCGTCGACGAGGTCGAGGGGCCGCTGGGCTGGGAGCTGCGCGCGCAGGTCCCGGTGCAGCTGCCGGACGGCACGGGCGGCTTCCAGGTGGTGCGGTTCGTCGGTGTGGACGGTTCGCGCTGGTTCCTGCGCGGGGTGATCTCCGGGCAGGGCGCGGTGCAGCCGCAGGCGGCCGGTCTGCTGGAGCAGATCTTCCGGGACACGGTCGTCGTGCGCGGCGAGGGCCCGATGGCGCCCCGCGACCCGATCGTCCTGAAGCTGCCGAACGACGCCCAGATGGTTCCCGAGGGTGTCCAGCAGGAGGAGGCGGGTTCCCGCTTCTCCGGCGGCATGGGCCAGTTGCAGCGCGGACCGGAGATCACCGAGGTCCGCTAGCCGGAACAGACAGCCACGAAAGGGCCGTACCCCTCCCCGGGGTGCGGCCCTTCGTCGTGCGCGCACTCTTGACGGTGCATTGGTCTGTACCTATGGTCTCGGCTCAACGCCCCGGTTCATCAGGGTGCTCTTTGTTCACATACGAGAACGGAGTCACCGTGCGCCGCGCTGCCCTGCTCTCCGTCGTCACCGCGCTGGTCCTGGGCTTCTTCGCCCAGCCCGGCGCCACCGTCACCGCTCAGGCGGCCCCCGCCACCTTCGTCCATCCCGGAGTCGACGTCTCCAGGAGTCAGTTGGACTTCGCCCGCACCGAGGTCCTCGCCGGCGCCCAGCCCTGGAAGGGCGCCTACGACCAGATGATGGCCAGCTCCTACGCAAGCCTGAGCCGGACCCCGAAGCCCAGGGCCGTCGTCGAGTGCGGCTCGTACTCCAACCCCAACTACGGCTGCACCGACGAGCGCGAGGACGCGATAGCGGCCTACACCGACGCGCTCGCCTGGTACATCACCAAGGACGCGCGCTACGCCCAGAAGGCCATCGGGATCATGGACGCCTGGTCGGCCACGATCACCAGCCACACCAACAGCAACGCGCCCCTCCAGACCGGCTGGGCCGGCTCCTCCTGGCCCAAGGCCGCCGAGATCATCAAGTACACGTACACCGGGACGTGGACCAACTCGGCCCGCTTCGCGACCATGCTGCGCAACGTCTACCTCCCCGAGATCATCAACGGCTCCAATTCCAACGGGAACTGGGAGCTGACGATGATGGACGCCGCGATCGGCATCTCCGTCTTCCTGGAGGACAGGACGTCGTACGACAAGGCCATGGCGCTCTTCCGGACGCGCACGGCCGCGTACATCTACCTCGCCTCGGACGGTTCCGTACCGAAGACCGTGCCGAGCCAGAACCTCAACACCACGGCGAAGATCGTCAGTTACTGGCAGGGCCAGTCGACCTTCGTCACCGGCCTCACCCAGGAGACGTGCCGCGACTTCACGCACACCGGGTACGGCCTCTCCTCGATCTCGCACGTCGCCGAGACCAGCCGGATCCAGGGCACCGACCTGTACGGCACCGACGTGGGCGAGCGGCTGCGGCAGGCGCTCGGGTTCCAGGCCAAGTACCAGCTCGGGACTGCCGTGCCGAGCTGGCTGTGCGGCGGGTCGCTGACCCTCGGGCTCGGGCCGGTCACCGAGGTCGGCTACAACGCCCTGCACAACCGTCTGGGCATCGCCATGACCAACACCCAGACGCTCACGCTCGACAACCGCCCGGCCGGCACCAACAACCTCTTCGTGGCCTGGGAGACCCTCACGCACGGCGACAACCCCAACTGAACAGCGTCTGATCCCGATGCCCGTGCGGTGCTGTACGGGCATCAGGGTTGCGTCAAAGACGTCCCGGACCAGGCTCGCCACCCCATTTGTCGGACTTATTGGCCGTAAAGTCGACGCTGCGTACACGTGCGTGACGGGAAGACAATGGGGCCATGGGACGCGGCAAGCTTCGGATCTACCTCGGTGCGGCACCGGGCGTCGGCAAGACGTACGCCATGCTGTCCGAGGCCCACCGCAGGGTGGAGCGGGGCACCGACTGCGTGGTCGCCTTCGTGGAGCACCACGACAGGGCCCGCACCGAGGTGATGCTGCACGGCCTGGAGCAGGTCCCGCGCGTGGAGCTGGCCTACCGGGGGACCGTCTTCACCGAGATGGACGTCGACGCGGTGCTGCGCCGGGCCCCCGCCGTCGCCCTGGTGGACGAACTCGCCCACACCAACATCCCCGGCTCCCGCAACACCAAGCGCTGGCAGGACATCGAGGAGCTGCTCGCGGCCGGCATCGACGTGGTGTCGACCGTCAACATCCAGCATCTGGAGTCCCTGGGCGACGTCGTCGAGTCGATCACCGGGGTCCGCCAGCAGGAGACCGTGCCGGACGAGGTCGTGCGCCGGGCCGACCAGATCGAGCTCGTCGACATGTCGCCACAGGCGCTACGGCGGCGGATGGCGCACGGCAACATCTACAAGCCGGACAAGGTCGACGCGGCCCTCTCGAACTACTTCCGCCCCGGAAACCTCACCGCACTAAGGGAGTTGGCCCTCCTGTGGGTGGCCGACCGGGTCGACGAGTACCTCCAGGAGTACCGCAGCGAACACCACGTCTCGGCGATCTGGGGTTCCCGCGAGCGGATCGTCGTAGGGCTGACCGGCGGCCCCGAAGGACGGACGCTGATACGGCGGGCCGCGCGGCTCGCCGAGAAGGGGGCCGGCGGTGAGGTGCTGGCCGTCTACATCTCCCGCAGCGACGGCCTGACCTCGGCCTCCCCGAAGGAACTCGCCCTCCAGCGCACCCTCGCCGAGGACCTCGGCGGCACCTTCCACCACGTCGTCGGCGACGACATCCCGGCCGCGCTGCTCGACTTCGCGCGCGGGGTGAACGCCACGCAGATCGTCCTCGGCTCCTCGCGGCGCAAGACCTGGCAGTACGTCTTCGGGCCGGGAGTGGGCGCCACGGTCGCCCGCGAGTCCGGGCCCGACCTGGACGTCCACATCGTCACCCACGAGGAGGTCGCCAAGGGGCGCGGACTGCCGGTCTCCCGGGGCGCGCGGCTCGGGCGGGCCCGGATCGTCTCGGGGTGGGTGGTCGGTGTGGTGGGGCCGGTCGGGCTCGCGTTCCTCCTGAACGCGATCCACCTCGGACTCGCCAACGACATGCTGCTGTTCCTGTCCCTGACGGTGGCGGCGGCACTGCTCGGCGGGCTGCTGCCGGCGCTGGTCTCGGCGGCCGTCGGATCGTTCCTGCTGAACTACTACTACACGCCCCCGCTGCACCGGCTGACCATCGCCGACCCCAAGAACATCGTCGCCATCGCGATCTTCGTCGGCGTCGCCGTGTCCGTGGCCTCCGTGGTGGACCTCGCCGCGCGACGCACCCAGCAGGCCGCCAGGCTGCGCGCCGAGTCCGAGATCCTGTCCTTCCTCGCGGGCAGCGTGCTGCGCGGCGAGACCAGCCTGGAGGCCCTCCTGGAGCGGGTCCGGGAGACCTTCGGCATGGAGTCGGTCGCCCTGCTGGAGCGCAAGAGCGACGTGGACCCCTGGACCTGCGCGGGCCGGGTCGGTGTGGGGGCGCCGCTGGAGCGGCCCGAGGACGGCGATGTGGACATGCCGGTCGGCGACCACATGGCCCTCGCGCTGACCGGCCGTGTGCTGCCCGCCTCCGACCGCCGGGTCCTGGCAGCCTTCGCCGCCCAGGCAGCCGTCGTACTGGACCGCAGGCGCCTGCGTGAGGAGGCCGACCAGGCTCGCGCGCTCGCCGAGGGCAATCGCATCCGTACGGCCCTGCTGGCGGCCGTGAGCCACGATCTGCGGACCCCGCTGGCCGGCATCAAGGCGGCCGTGTCGAGTCTGCGCTCCGACGACGTGGCGTGGTCCGAGGAGGACCAGGCCGAGCTGCTGGAGGGCATCGAGGACGGCGCCGACCGGCTCGACCACCTCGTGGGCAACCTGCTCGACATGTCCCGCCTCCAGACCGGCACGGTCACGCCGATCATCCGCGAGATAGACCTCGACGAGGTCGTCCCGATGGCGCTCGGCGGGGTCCCCGAGGGCAGCGCCGAACTCGACATCCCGGAGACGCTGCCCATGGTGGCCGTCGACCCAGGGCTGCTGGAGCGGGCGGTGGCCAACCTGGTCGAGAACGCGGTCAAGTACAGCCCGCCCGGCGAAACCGTCCTGGTGTCCGCCAGCGCCATCGCCGACCGCGTCGAGGTACGCGTGGTCGACCGCGGCCCGGGAGTCCCCGACGAGGCCAAGGACCGCATATTCGAGCCCTTCCAGCGCTACGGCGATGCCCCGCGCGGCGCCGGAGTCGGCCTCGGCCTCGCCGTGGCGCGCGGCTTCACCGAGGCGATGAACGGCACCCTGAACGCCGAGGACACGCCCGGTGGCGGCCTCACCATGGTCCTCACGCTCCGCGCGGCGAAAGGTGCCGTAGAAGGCGCGCATGACGTGTACGACGTACAACCGGAAAGGCAGGCCTCATGACCAGGGTCCTCGTGGTCGAGGATGAGCCGCAGATCGTGCGGGCCCTCGTGATCAACCTCAAGGCGCGGAAGTACGAGGTCGACGCGGCCGCCGACGGCAAGACCGCCCTCGACCTCGCCGCCTCCCGCCACCCCGACGTGGTCGTCCTCGACCTGGGGCTGCCCGACATGGACGGCGTCGAGGTGATCCGGGGGCTGCGCGGCTGGACCCGGGTGCCGATCCTCGTGCTGTCCGCCCGGCACTCCTCCGACGAGAAGGTCGAGGCGCTGGACGCGGGCGCCGACGACTACGTCACCAAGCCCTTCGGCATGGACGAGCTGCTCGCCCGGCTGCGGGCCGCCGTGCGCCGGGCCGAGCCCACCGGGGGCGGCGAGGATGACGTCCTGGTCGAGACCGAGGAGTTCACCGTCGACCTGGCCGCCAAGAAGGTCCAGCGGGACGGGCGGGACGTACGGCTGACCCCCACGGAGTGGCATCTGCTGGAGGTGCTGGTGCGCAACACCGGGCGGCTGGTCAGCCAGAAACAGCTCCTCCAGGAGGTGTGGGGGCCGTCGTACGGGACCGAGACGAACTACCTCCGCGTCTACATGGCGCAGCTGCGGCGCAAGCTGGAGACGGACCCCGCGCATCCCCAGCACTTCATCACGGAGCCCGGGATGGGCTACCGGTTCGAGCGTTGACGACGTGGGTACGTTGCTGTCGGTGGACCCCGGTACGCTTCAGATATGAGCGCTGTACCTCGTTCCGAAAAGCCGGCGGGCCGGTTCCGGCGCATGCTCGACCGGCTCTCCACCTCGCAGGAGGACCTGGAGTCGGAGGAGCTGCGTGAGGACGCCGAGACCGAGGGCTGTGTGCGGATCGGCGACTGCCACGACCGACAGATCGTGACGGTTACTGGTACCTTGCGCACGGTCACGCTGCGCCCCCGGGCCGGTGTCCCGGCCCTGGAGGCCGAGCTGTTCGACGGCTCCGCCGCCCTGGACGTGGTGTGGCTCGGCAGGCGCTCCATCGTGGGGATAGAACCGGGGCGCAAGCTGATCGCGTCCGGCCGGATCTCGATGAGCAGAGGCCGCCGGGTGCTCTTCAACCCGAAATACGAACTGAGACCCCTCGGACGGGAGTAGCCGGTGACGTCGCTCGACAAGCCGACCACAGAGACCGTGGACGCCGAAGACAGCGAGCAGGATGTCCGGGCGGTGACCGAGGCGGCCCTCTTCGAGGCGTTCGGCGGACTGCGCGGCATGATCGAAACGGTCCTGCCCGGCCTGCTCTTCGTCAGCATCTTCACCGTCAACAAGAACCTGCACTGGTCCGCGATCGCCGCGCTGGCGCTGGCGCTGGGCCTGGTCGTGGTCCGGCTGGTGAGCCGGGACACCGTCAAGCACGCCTTCAGCGGTGTCTTCGGTGTCGCCTTCGGTGTCGTCTTCGCGATGATGACGGGCAACGCCAAGAACTTCTACCTCCCCGGCATGCTCTACACGCTGGGCCTGGCCCTGGCGTACATCATCACGACCCTCGCCGGCGTCCCGCTGATCGGCCTGATCCTGGGCCCGGTCTTCAAGGAGAACCTCTCCTGGCGGACCCGCAACCCCGGCCGCAAGAAGGCCTACGCGAAGGCCAGTTGGGCCTGGGGCCTGATCCTGCTCGCCAAGTGCGCGATCCTCTTCCCGCTCTACTGGTGGGCCAACACGGCCCAACTCGGCTGGGTCCTGGTCGCGTTGAAGATCCCGCCCTTCCTCCTCGCCGTCTGGCTCACCTGGGTCTTCCTCGCGAAGGCGCCCGCGCCGATCGACGTGTTCGCGGAGATGGAGGCGGAGGAGCAGGCCGAGAAGGACCGCAAGGCGGCGGCCGAGGCCACCGGCGAGACACAGGACGCCACGTCGGGACGGCACCGGCGCGACGCATAACCCCCCGATACTCCGCTACGACGAAGAGGGCGCCCTGAGATCTCAGGGCGCCCTCTTCGTCGTAGAACCGATCAGCTCGCCGCGTCCTCCCGGCGTACCGACAGCAGATCCTCCAGCTGCTCCTCGCGCGCCTGAGCCGCCACGAACAGCAGCTCGTCGCCCGCCTCCAGGGAGTCCTCGCGGGTCGGGGTCAGGACGCGGGTGCCGCGGATGATCGTGACCAGGGACGTGTCCTCGGGCCACTCCACGTCGCCGACCTGGGTCCCCGCGAGGGCGGACTCCTCGGGGAGGGTCAGCTCGACGAGGTTCGCGTCGCCGTGGCTGAAGCGGAGGAGGCGGACCAGGTCGCCGACCGAGACCGCCTCCTCGACCAGGGCCGACATCAGGCGGGGGGTGGAGACGGCCACGTCGACGCCCCAGGACTCGTTGAAGAGCCACTCGTTCTTGGGGTTGTTGACGCGGGCGACGACGCGCGGGACGCCGTACTCCGTCTTCGCGAGGAGGGAGACGACGAGGTTGACCTTGTCGTCTCCGGTCGCGGCGATCACGACGTTGCAGCGCTGGAGCGCCGCCTCGTCCAGGGACGTGATCTCGCAGGCGTCGGCCAGCAGCCACTCCGCCTGGGGGACCCGCTCGACCGAGATCGCGGTCGGGGCCTTGTCGATGAGAAGGATCTCGTGACCGTTCTCCAACAGCTCACCGGCGATCGAACGTCCGACCGCGCCGGCTCCGGCAATGGCGACCCTCATCAGTGACCGCCCTCCTCTTCGGGACCCTTGGCGAACGCCGCCTCGACCTTGTCGACCTCGTCCGTACGCATCATCACGTGCACGAGGTCGCCCTCCTGCAACACGGTCTGCGAAGAGGGCAGCATCGCCTCGCCGAGACGGGTGAGGAACGCCACGCGGACGCCCGTCTCCTCCTGAAGCTTGCTGATCCGCTGGCCGACCCAGGCGGCCGAGGCGTGCACCTCGGCGAGCTGGACCCCGCCGGTGGGGTCCCGCCACAGCGGCTCCGCGCCCGAGGGCAGCAGCCGGCGCAGCATCTGGTCGGCGGTCCAGCGGACCGTGGCCACGGTGGGGATGCCCAGACGCTGGTAGACCTCGGCACGGCGGGGGTCGTAGATACGGGCCGCTACGTTCTCCACGCCGAACATCTCGCGGGCCACGCGCGCCGAGATGATGTTCGAGTTGTCACCGCTGGAGACGGCCGCGAACGCGCCCGCCTCCTCGATGCCCGCTTCGCGCAGCGTGTCCTGGTCGAAGCCGACCCCGGTGACCCGGCGGCCGCCGAATCCCGGGCCCAGCCGACGGAAGGCGGTGGGGTCCTGGTCGATCACGGCGACCGTGTGCCCCTGTTGCTCCAGGGTCTGGGCGAGAGCGGAACCCACTCTGCCGCAGCCCATGATGACGATGTGCACGACCGTCCTTCCGGTGTCCTGAAATCAATGCTCAGCCCCATCAGGGTCTCAGACCGAGGCCAAAGTACACACGTCCGGTCCTTTGGGGGCACCCCTGTGCGTCAGCGGCGGCCGATGCTGCGCACGCTGGCCCGGGTCAGGATTCCGAGGCCGACGAGGGCGGCCAGGGCGCCGATCAGCTCTGCGGTCGAGGGCATGGAACCTCCAGGAGGCGGCGGGAGCGGGGTTTTGTCATATAGACACGGAGTCGGCGCTCTCGACGGAATCCGCAACTCCGCTCGTCCCTTATTTCACTCGTGAGGCAGATGACAGGGCTCAGGCAGGTGGCGAGTAGAGGATCGCCTGTTCGAAGGCCTACGATCCCCTGTTGTGTCCAAACTGACCGACGTGCCCAAGCGCATCCTCATCGGGCGCGCACTGCGCAGCGACCGGTTGGGCGAAACGCTCCTGCCGAAGCGCATCGCGCTCCCCGTCTTCGCTTCCGACCCGCTGTCCTCCGTCGCGTACGCGCCCGGCGAGGTGCTGCTGGTCCTCTCCATCGCGGGCGTGTCGGCCTATCACTTCAGCCCCTGGATCGCGGTCGCGGTCGTGGTGCTGATGTTCACCGTGGTCGCCTCCTACCGGCAGAACGTCCACGCCTACCCCAGCGGCGGCGGCGACTACGAGGTGGCCACCACCAACCTCGGCCCCAAGGCCGGCCTCACCGTCGCCAGCGCCCTGCTGGTCGACTACGTCCTCACCGTCGCCGTCTCGATCGCCTCCGGCATCGAGAACCTCGGCTCCGCGATCCCCTTCGTGGTCGAGCACAAGGTGATCTGCGCGGTCGCCGTCGTGGTGCTCCTCACGCTGATGAACCTGCGCGGGGTGAAGGAGTCCGGTTCGCTGTTCGCGATCCCGACGTACGTTTTCGTCGCGGGCGTCTTCGTCATGATCGCGTGGGGTGCCTTCCGCGGACTCGTCCTCGGCGACACCATGCGCGCGCCGACCGCGAGTTACCACATCAAGGCCGAGCACCAGGGCCTCGCGGGCTTCGCGCTGGTCTTCCTGATGCTGCGCGCCTTCTCCTCCGGCTGCGCCGCGCTCACCGGCGTCGAGGCGATCTCCAACGGCGTCCCGGCCTTCCGCAAGCCGAAGTCGAAGAACGCGGCGACCACCCTCGCGGCGATGGGCATCCTGGCCGTGACGATGTTCTGCGGAATCATCGCGCTGGCCATGACGACCAAGGTCCGCATGGCCGAGAACCCGGCCACCGACCTCCTCCACAACGGCGTCGCGATCGGCTCCGGCTATGTCCAGAACCCGGTGATCTCCCAGGTCGCCGAGGCCGTGTTCGGCAAGGGCAGCTTCCTGTTCGTCGTCCTCGCCGCGGCCACCGCGCTGGTCCTGTTCCTGGCCGCCAACACGGCGTACAACGGCTTCCCGCTCCTCGGCTCGATCCTCGCCCAGGACCGCTACCTCCCGCGCCAGCTGCACACCCGCGGCGACCGCCTGGCCTTCTCCAACGGCATCGTGCTGCTGGCCGGCACGGCCACCCTGCTGATCGCGATCTACGGCGCCGACTCGACCCGGCTGATCCAGCTCTACATCGTCGGCGTGTTCGTGTCGTTCACCCTCAGCCAGACCGGCATGGTCCGGCACTGGAACCGCCACCTCGCCACCGAGAAGGACCAGGCCAAGCGCCGTCACATGGTCCGCTCGCGCGCGATCAACACGTTCGGCGCGTTCTTCACGGGTCTCGTCCTGGTCGTCGTCCTGGTCACGAAGTTCACCCACGGCGCCTGGGTGGCGCTGCTCGGCATGTGCATCTTCTACGCCACGATGACCGCGATCCGTAAGCACTACGACCGGGTCGCCGAGGAGATCGCGGCCCCCGAGGGCCCCAGCGACGACAGCCTCCGCCCCTCCCGCGTCCACTCGGTCGTCCTGATCTCCAAGATCCACCGCCCGGCGCTGCGGGCCCTGGCCTACGCCAAGTTGATGCGCTCGGACACCCTGGAGGCGCTCAGCGTCAACGTGGACCCGGCCGAGACCAAGGCGCTGCGCGAGGAGTGGGAGCGGCGCGGGATCGACGTACCGCTGAAGGTGCTGGACTCGCCGTACCGGGAGATCACGCGGCCGATCATCGAGTACGTGAAGGGGCTGCGGAAGGAGTCGCCGCGGGACGCGGTGTCCGTGATCATCCCCGAGTACGTGGTCGGGCACTGGTACGAGCACCTCCTCCACAACCAGAGCGCACTCCGACTGAAGGGCCGGCTGCTCTTCACGCCGGGCGTGATGGTGACGTCGGTGCCGTACCAGCTGGAGTCCTCCGAGGCGGCGAAGAACCGCGCCCGCAAGCGGCAGGAGTGGAGCGCGCCGGGTGCGGTGCGGCGGGGTCCTGCGGAGGAGCGGCACACCGAGTCCCCGAAGTCCAAGCTGTAGCCGGGACGGCTTTGTGGTGAGCGGTCGGGCAGGGCCCACGTAGACTGGTGGGCTGTTGTCCGGCCGTTCCCCCTTTGACGTTGTGGAGTCACCCCGCCATGCAGGCAGAACCGAAGAAATCGCTGGTGGGGGAGGAGTACGAGGTCGAGGTGGGCCCCGTCGCCCATGGCGGGCACTGCATCGCCCGTACGGCCGAGGGCCAGGTGCTGTTCGTCCGGCACACGCTGCCCGGTGAGCGTGTGGTCGCGCGGGTCACCGACGGCGAGGAGGGCGCGCGGTTCCTGCGGGCCGACGCGGTGACCGTCCTGGAGGCGTCCAAGGACCGGGTCGAGGCGCCCTGTCCGTACGCCGGTCCGGGTCGCTGCGGCGGCTGCGACTGGCAGCACGCGAAGCCCGGCGCCCAGCGTCGCCTCAAGGGCGAGGTCATCGCCGAGCAGTTGCAGCGGCTCGCGGGGCTCACGCCCGAGGAGGCCGGCTGGGACGGCACGGTGATGCCGGCCGAGGGCGACAAGCTGCCCGCAGGTCAGGTCCCGCAGTGGCGCACGCGCGTGCAGTACGCGGTGGACGTCGACGGCAACGCCGGTCTGCGCAAGCACCGTTCGCACGAGGTCGAGCCCATCGAGCACTGCATGATCGCGGCGCCGGGCGTCAGCGAGCTGGGCATCGAGGAGCGCGACTGGTCCGGCATGGCCTCGGTCGACGCGATCGCGGCGACGGGTTCCCAGGACCGCATGGTCATCCTGGAGCCCCGTCCCGGCGCCCGCCTGCCCCTGGTCGAACTCGAACGCCCCGTCTCCGTCATGCGCGTCGAGGAGCACGACGGCGGCATCCACCGCGTCCACGGCCGCGCGTTCGTCCGCGAGCGGGCCGACGGCCGTACGTACCGCGTCGGCAGCGGCGGCTTCTGGCAGGTCCACCCGATGGCCGCGGACACCCTCGTCAAGGCGGTCATGCAGGGCCTGCTCCCGCGCAAGGGCGACATGGCCCTCGACCTGTACTGCGGCGTCGGCCTCTTCGCCGGCGCGCTCGCCGACCGCCTCGGCGACAAGGGCGCGGTCCTCGGCATCGAGTCCGGCAAGCGCGCGGTCGAGGACGCGCGGCACAACCTCGCCGGGTTGGAGCGGGTGCGGATCGAGCAGGGGAAGGTCGAGAGCGTGCTCCCGAAGACGGGGATCAGCGAGGTCGATCTGATCGTCCTCGACCCGCCGCGCTCGGGGGCCGGCAAGAAGACCGTGGAGCACCTGTCGTCGCTGGGGGCGCGGAAGATCGCGTATGTGGCGTGCGATCCGGCGGCGTTGGCGCGGGACCTGGGGTACTTCCGGGACGGGGGGTATCGGGTGCGGACGTTGCGGGCGTTCGATCTTTTTCCGATGACTCATCACGTGGAGTGCGTGGCGATTCTGGAGCCGGTCGCGAAGAGCTCCTGAGCTCCTGAGCAGCATTTTTTGTGCGCGCATCGGGTGCGGTGTGGGGGTCCCGGGCGATGTCCCGACGCCGAAATGATCAGGTTCCAATCCTCTCGCGCCGACCCCGACCTCCGCTCCCGCGGAAGTTCCGCGGTGGGAGGTCGGGCCGGTCTCACACCGAGAACTCGCGTATCACCGTGTTCCGGAACACCGCGCTGCCCCCGATCGTGAACAGCGCGAGCCGGGTGTCCAGCACGTACGGGAACACCTGGCTGGTGTGCACGTAGCGGCCGTCGTCGACGAACATCTCCACCGATGTGCGGTCGACCAGGATGCGCAGCTTCACCGTGCCGGCGGACGGGGCGAACGGTGTGTGGCTCTCCTGCCACTTGCCGGACGTGTCCGCGTTCACCGTGCCTCGTCGGTTGAGGAAGGCGTAGTCGGCGTAGATCCCGGCGTCGATGTGCCGGCCGCCGTCGGGTGAGCGCCTCAACTGGAGGCCCGCGCCGGTGAGTTGGGACCACGTGATCTCGGTCGTCACCTCGTAGGAGATACCGGTGTAGTCGAGCACCTTCGTGCCGTCCACGGTCACGTCGCCCAGGTTCACGGTGCGGGAGACATGCGAGTCGAGGCCGGCGACGGGCTGGGAGGCGAGGTAGTAGGAGTTGTCGGACGCCTTCTTCAGGGTGATCTCGCGGACGACGGAGTCGGTGCCGTTGAAGCCGTCGCAGTCGATGGTGGGGGTCGTGTTGGCGTAGTCCCAGTTGTTCACCCACCCGATCGCGTACCGGGCGGCCGCGTCCACCGCGCCGCTCGCGTTCCGCTTCTCGAAGGTGACGGCGGCGTACCAGTCCCAGCCGTGGTCGAGCCACTGCGGGTCACTCGTGTCAGCGGTGAACGCGCTGCCGTCGAAGGAACCCGTCCAGTAGGCGTACGTGTTGGGCAACCCGGATGCCTTTCCGTTGGCGCTCGCGCCCAGCACCCACTTCACGGTGCCGTCGCCGGCGGTGATGCGGAACAGGTCGGGGCACTCCAGGACACCGATGCCGTCGTGGACGAAACCGCCCACGTACGTCCAGGACTTGAGGTCGTCGGAGTGGTAGAAGCCGATCTTGTCGTTCTCGGCGAGGGCCATCACCCAGCGGCCCCGGTCCTCGTCGCGGATCACCTTGGGGTCGCGGAAGTCGGCGACGCCGGGGTTGGGCAGGACGGGGGCGGTCCCGTAGTTGGTGAAGGTGAGACCGCCGTCGGTCGAGTAGTACAGGAACTGCGCCTGCTGGTCGGCCCCGTCGCCGGGGGACATGGTGACGATGACGACGACCGCGCCCGCGCCGAACCCGGCCGTGTTGCCGGTGTCGACCACCGCGGAGCCCGACCAGAGATCGCCGTTGGACGTGGTGTCCTTGGGCGCGGCGACCCCGCGGTCGGTGAAGGAGACCAGGTCCGTGGTGGTGGCCAGGCGCCACGCGGTGCCGACGGCACCGGTGAAGTAGTCGGCGTTGTAGAGGTAGTAGTAGCGGTACTCGCCGTCGATCCAGACGGGCCGCTGCGGGTCGTTCTTCCACTGGTCGGGGACCGTGAAGTGGTACGCGGCGCGGTAACTCGCCCCGCTCACCGCGGACTTGGCGGCGCCCTCGGCCTTGGGCCGGTGCTTCGGGGCGGCCGCGGCCGTTCCGGCGGACAGCAGCGCGGCGGCCGTGCCCGCCGCCGATCCCGCGAACAGTGATCTCCTGGAGATCCCTGACGACGAGCCTGATGACGTCCCGGATGAAGTCCCTGATGAAATCCGTGATGAAGTCCCCGATGTTCCGGGCATGACGCATCGTTCCTCTCGTGCGGCTCCTGCGAACGAGGACTGTAGACCTAACTCGATAAAGGTCAAGGGGCCTAACCCGATAAAGGTCGCGCGTTCACGACCCTTGACAGGCCTGCCGCCCGGTTCCCATCATCTGGGCATCACCCCTGAACTAACACGAGTTAGGCCCGTTGATGACTGACTCGCACATCCCCCGCCGCACGCTGCTGCGGTACGGCGCGTACGGGGCCGGAGCAGCCGCCCTGGCCGGGACCGCCGCGAGCTGGGACCGGCTCACGGGAGCCGACATCCCCGGCCGTGACGACGGCTCCCTCGTCGTCGCCACCCTCGGCGCCGCCTTCGACCCGGCCACCATCGACGCCCTCACCCGGGGCTTCCACCGGCTCCACCCCGACATCCCGCTGCGGGTGAACGCGGTGCAGGCCGTCGACTGGTCGGACTTCTTCGCGAAGATCCTCACCCAGATCGCCGCGGGCACCGCCCCCGACCTGGTGTATGTGGCCACCGAGGGCGTGCAGTTGTTCGCCCAGCGGCTCGGCGTGGCCCTGGACCACTGGGTGCGGCGGGACGCGGCGGAACTGCGCGAGTACTTCGCCGACGTCCACCCCTCGCTGGTGGAGTCGATGATGTACGAGGGGCACCTCTACCAACTCCCGATGGAGTTCAACGCCGCCGACATGTACCTGAACAAGCAGGTGCTGAAGCGGGCGGGCGCCGGCTTCCCGGCGGCCGACTGGAGCCGCGACGACTTCACCGCGCTGCTGCGGGAGATGAAACGCACCAGCGGGGCGCACTTCACGCCGTACTTCTGGACCAACCGGCTGTGGGGCGGCGTGGTCCCCTGGCTCTTCGCGAACGGCACGAACCTGCTGAAGGAGTCGAAGGCGCCCGGCGGTTCCTGGCTGTGGGACGGCTTCTACCCGGCCGCCGACCGACAGGGGCGCGGCGGTGGCTTCCGCTGGAGCACCCCGCAGGCCACCGCCGACCGGGTCGAGGAGGCGTACGACTATCTCGCCTCCCTCGTCCAGGAGGACCTGTGCACCCGGCCCGAGGGCGGCAACGGCAGCAATCTGGTCGGCGTGTTCTCCACCGGCCGCGTCGGCGTCACCCCGGCGGGCGGCTTCTGGGCGGGCGGCCTGCAACAGGCCGGCATGCGGGCCGACGGCTACGACGTGCAGTACTTCCCGCGCTGGCGCACCCAGCGCCACCAGTTCGGCGCGGCGGGCTACGCGCTGCTGCGCACCTCGAAGAAGCAGGAAGCCGCCTGGGAGTTCATCAAGTACGCGGCCCGCAAGGACACCATGACCCGGCTGTTCCGGAGCAACCAGACGACCCCGGCCCGCCGTTCGATGCTGAACGCCGCACGCTACGCCGAGAGCGGCCCGGCCCACTGGCGGGTCTTCTACGACACCCTCGACAAGTTTCCCGACACCGGCCCGATCCCCGCGCCGCCGCAGGTCGCCGAGGTGACCGACGTCCTGCTCAAGTACACCGGCACCGCGCTGGCCTCGCCGCGTGCGGTGGGCCCCGCGCTGCGCCGGATGCAGGGCGACCTGGAGCAGGCCATGGAGCGTGAGATATGACGAACACCCAGGTCCCCAACTCCCCGGTTCCGTCCCTCCGTTCGCGGCCCGCCACGCCACCCGCCGTCGTACGGCCGTCCGTCCGCGACCGCGGCTCCCGGCTGCTGGCCGGGCTGTTCCTGGCGCCCACGGTCGTCGGCATCGTCGTCTTCACGGTCGTGCCGATCATCGGGTCGATCGTGCTGAGCCTGTTCCACTGGAACGTGATCGACCCGCCCCGGTTCGCCGGCGGCGCCAACTACCGCACCACCTTCACGGATTCGACCGTCCTGGTCTCCTTCCGCAACACGCTCCTCTTCATGATTCTCGCGGTCACGCTGCAACTGCTGGTCGCGCTGTCGCTGGCACTCGCGCTGAACGCGCGGATGCCGGTGTGGCTGCGGTCGCTGTTCCGTTCGGCCTTCTTCTTCCCCCTGGTGCTGTCCGCCGCGTCCATCTCGGTGGTGATGAAGTACCTGTTCAACCAGGACTTCGGGGTGGTGAACTGGCTGATCGGCCTGGTCGGCGTCGCCCCCGTGCCCTGGCTGACCTCCGAGCACGCGGCGATGGCCACGGTGGTCCTGGTCTACGTCTGGCAGCAGTTCGGTTTCTCGTTCCTGCTGTTCGTCGGGGGCCTGAACAACATCCCCAAGGAGATCCACGAGGCCGCCGCCCTCGACGGCGCGACCGGCCTGCGCAAGCACCTCGGGATCACGCTGCCGCTCCTGTCGCCGACGCTGCTCGTCGCGTCGGTGGTCGGCATCATCAATGCCCTCCAGGTCTTCGAACAGCCCTACGTCCTCACCGACGGCGGGCCCGGCGACGCCACCCGCACCGTCGTGATGGTGATCTACGAGCGGGCCTTCGAGCAGCTCGACTTCGGCGAGGCATCCGCGGTGGGCACGCTGCTCTTCGCGCTGATCATGGCGGTCACCGCCCTCCAGTTCCGGCTCAGCCGGCGTTTCGTCCACTACCAGTGAGCCGGTGAGCCGCATGAGCGCTGTGAGCCAAGCAACCCCGACCCTGAAAACGACCCCGACTCTGAACCGCGTACGTCACTCACTCGCCCCCTGGGCCCGGATCGCCACCCTGACCGTGTGCGCCCTGCTGACACTCGGCCCGGTCATCTGGACCGTCTCCACCTCGCTGCGCACGCCGGCCCAGTCCTTCGACCTGCCTCCGCAGATCATCCCCACGCACCCGACGACCGCCGCCTACCGCGGGGTCTTCGATCAGATCGACGTGTGGCTGCTCGCCCTGAACTCCACGCTGGTGACGGCGTTGATCGCCGTCGGCCAGATGATCACGGCGGGCCTCGCCGGATACGCCTTCGCGCGCATGGAGTTCCGTTTCAAGAGGCCGCTCTTCGGCCTGGTCCTGGCGACCATGATGGTGCCGTTGCAGGTCACGATCGTGCCGGTGTTCCTGGTGCTGAAGTCGATGGGCCTCACCGACACGCTTCTCGGCCTGATCGTCCCGGCCTTCCCGACGGCCTTCGGCACGTTCCTGATGCGCCAGTACTTCCTCGGTATGCCCAAGGACCTGGGCGAGGCGGCCATGCTGGACGGTGCGGGGCCCTGGCGGATCTTCCGCTCGGTGTACGCGCCGCTGGCCGCGCCCGGCCTGGCGATCGTCGGCGTACTGGCCTTCAACTACCACTGGAACGAGTTCTTCCGCCCACTCATCCTGGAGACCTCCAGCCAGAACTACACGCTTCCGCTGGGTCTGGTCTCCCTCCAGGGCAACCTCGGCACCGGCTCGATCTCCGTCGTCCTCGCCGGTGTCGTGCTCTCGATGCTCCCCGCCCTCGCCGTGTTCGTCGTCGGCCAGCGCCCTCTGCGTGAGGGCATCACCTCGGCAGGAGTCAACCGTTGAGCCATGACCCCAACGCACCGCGTTTCAGGGTCCGTCCGCCCGCCGGCTGGATCAACGACCCCAATGGGCCGTTCCGTTGGCGGGACCGCTACCACCTCTTCTACCAGCACAACCCCGACGCACCGGTGCACGCGAACGTCCACTGGGGTCATGCCTCCAGCACCGACCTCGCGCACTGGGAGCACCATCCGATCGCGCTCACCCCGACGCCCGGCGGCCCCGACGAGGCGGGCTGCTGGTCGGGCTGCGTGACCGACGACGCGGGCACACCGACCGCCGTGTACACGGGAGTTGACCGTACCCACACCGGACTCGGCACCATCTGCCTGGCGCGGGCGGCCGACCCCGACGACGAGCGACTGACCGAGTGGAAGCCACTGCCGACCCCGGTGGTGGCCGGTCCGCCCCCCGGCCTGGACCCCCCGGCCTGGACGTGGTGATGTTCCGCGACCCGTTCGTCTTCCACCACGCGGACCGGCGCTGGGCCCTCGTCGGCGCCGGCCACGCCGACGGCACACCATCGGTCCTGCTCTACGACTGCGACGACCTGACCGACTGGCGGTTCGCCGGTGTGCTGCTGGACGGCAACGACCCTGTGGCCGCGGCCGTGTTCGGCGACAAGTCGGTGGGCTGGGAGTGCCCGCACCTGTACCGGACGGCGGCCGGCGACCACGTACTCCTGGTGTCCCTGTGGGACGGAGACCCCTGCTCCACCGGATATTTGACGGGTCGTCTGGAGCCCGACAGCGAGGGCGAGTTGCGGTTCGTCACGCGCACCGGCGGCCGACTCGACCAGGGCCGGGACTTCTACGCCCCCGCCGTGCTCCAGGAGCCGGACCGCGCACTGCTGTGGGGCTGGTCGTGGGAGCCCCGCGAGCAGGAGGAGCTGGACCGGGCCGGATGGGCGGGCGTACTCACGGCGCCCCGGGTGGTCGACGTCCACCCCGACGGTTCACTACGTGTGACCCCGGCCCCGGAACTCGAACTGCTGCGCCCGGCCGACCCGTTCGTCACGGCACCGGGCCGGGTCCCGCTTCCCTCCGCCTACGACCTGACGGTCACCGCCCGCGAACCGACCACGGTGAGCCTGCTCCGGGACGCGTCGGGCCGAGAGCTGACGGTCTGTGCGGACCCCGCCTCGGGAACCGTCGTCCTCGACCGCAGCGCCTGGCCCCGGACCGGCAGGGAAGGCTCCGCCCCGATCACCGTGCACGTGCCGAAGGGCCCGGAACTCGCGCTCCGCCTGCTCATCGACGGCTCGCTCCTCGAACTCTTCGTCACGGACCGGGCGATGATCACCGAGCGCGTCTACCGGCGTCCTGAGGACATCGCGGAGTTGGTCGTCGATGGGGCGGGGGCCCGGGTCATCGGGTGGGCGCTGGACCCGGGGAGTCGCGGCTGATCACGGG
>NZ_JAENRY010000340.1 GCF_016612545.1 Streptomyces sp. MBT65
GGCCTGCGTCACGGGGGCCGGCGGGGCCACCGGAGCCGCGGCCGGTTCCTCCACCGAGACGCCGAAGTCCGTGGCGATGCCCGCCAGGCCGTTCGCATAGCCCTGGCCGACCGCGCGGGCCTTCCAGGCGCCGTTGCGGAGGTAGATCTCGACGACCACGAGTGCCGTCTCGGCGCCGAGCTGCGGGGGCGTGAAGGTGCCCAGGACGCTGTTGTCGTCCGCGTTGCGGATCGTGGCCGTGGGCTCGATGCCCTGGAAGCTCTGGCCGGCCGCGTCCGGGCTGGCGGTGACGACGATCTTCTCGATGCCCGGCGGGACGGCACCGGTGTCGACGATGATCGCGTCGGGTGCCGTACCGCCGCCGGAGCGGTAGGTCACGCCGGGGCCCGCCGGCTGGTTGTAGAAGATGAAGTCGTCGTCGGAGCGCACCTTGCCGTCGCCCGTGAGCAGCAGGCCCGATACGTCGAGCCGCACCGGGGCGGCGACGTCCACCGTCACGCGCGCGGCGGAGAGAGGGATGTTCGAGCCGGGGGTCATAGCTGTCATGACTCGTGAACGACCGAGACCATTTTGCCGTTCCCTTACCAAGCGACCAATTGCCGAGCCTTGGCAGGACCGGCCCGAATCCCCTCGATTCCCTAGGGAATCACCACGATCTTCCGCCCCACCCCCGCCGCGAACTGAGCCAGCGCCTCCGGATACCGCTCCAGCTCGATCCGGTCGCTGATGAAGATCTCCGGGTCGAGGACCCCGTTCGCGAACAATTCCGCCGCCCGCTCGAAGCTGTGCAGCACCGCCATGGAGCCGGTGATGGTGATCTCCTGGTTGTAGATGCGGTACGGGTCGATCGACACCCGGGTCGCGTAGTCGGCCACGCCGAACTGGAGGAACGTGCCCGCCTTCGCCACCCGGTCCAGGCCGTCCTGGATCGCCGCCGCGTTGCCGGTCGCGTCGACGACGAGGTCCCAGCCCTGCGGCCGGTCCAGCTCGTCCGCGTTCGCCGCCGACCCGGAGACACCGAGCGTGCGGGCAGTCTCCAGGCGGGCCGGGTTCAGGTCCACGATGTCGACGCTCGCCGCGCCGGTCCGGTTGGCCAGCTCCAGCATCATCAGGCCCATGGTCCCGGAGCCGTAGATCAGGACGTGCGCGCCCAGGCGGGACTTGAGGACGTCGTAGCCGCGCACCGCGCAGGAGAGCGGTTCGACGAGGGCCGCGTCCTGGGTGCGCACGTGCTCGGGGAGCTTGACGCAGTTCGCCACCGGGGCCAGCGCGTACTGGGCCGCGCCGCCCGCCGTGGTGACGCCGATCGCGGCCCAGCGTTCGCAGAGGTTGTTGTGGCCGTTGCGGCACTGCCGGCACTCGTAGCAGTAGAGAGAGGGATCTACGGCCACCTGGTCGCCGACCGAGACCTCGGTGACCTGGGTGCCGACCGCGACGATCTCGCCCGCGAACTCGTGGCCCGGCACGATCGGCAGCTTGGGCGCGAACTCGCCCTGGAGGATGTGCAGATCGGTGCCGCAGAGGCCGCACGCGGCGACCTCGACGACGACCTCGCGGGGGCCCGGCGTCGGGTCGGGGACCTCGGTGACGACGGCGCGGCCCACGGACTCGATGACGGCGGCCTTCATTTGACGGCTCCCAAGGAGAGGCCCTGGACCAGCTTGTCCTGAGCGGCGAACCCCGCGGCGAGCACCGGCAGGGAGATGACGAGCGACGCGGCGCACACCTTCGCCAGGAACAGGCCCTGACTGGTGATGAAGCCGGTCAGGAACACGGGCGCGGTCTCGGCGACGACACCCGTGAGGACCCGGGCGAACAACAGCTCGTTCCAGCTGAAGATGAAGCAGATGAGGGCTGTCGCCGCGATACCAGGGAGGGAGATCGGAGCGACCACGCGCGCGAGGATGGTCGGCAGCCGGGCGCCGTCGATCTGGGCCGCCTCGATGACGGCGACCGGGACCTCGGCGAGGAAGGACTGCATCATCCACACCGCGATCGGCAGGTTCATGGAGGTGTAGAGGATGACCAGGAGCCAGATGTTGTCGAGCATCCCGGCGTTCTTCGCGAACAGGTAGATCGGCAGCAGGCCCGCCACCACCGGGAGCATCTTCGTGGACAGGAAGAAGAACAGGACGTTGGTCCACTTCTTCACCGGGCGGATCGACAGCGCGTAGGCCGCCGGGAACGCCAGCAGCAGCACGAAGAGCGTCGAAGCCACGGACGCGACAAGGGAGTTGACCAGCGCGGGCCAGGGGCTCGCGCCGCCGCCCGTGCCGAAGAACTCGCGGTAGCCGTCCAGGGTGAGGGCGGCCCCGAAGGACGGCGGGTTGGTCGCCGCGTCCGTCTCCGAGTGGAAGGACGTCAGCGCCATCCAGGCGATGGGCAGGAAGAACACGATGCCGATCAGCCAGGCCACCAGGCCCAGGCCCGCGCCTTTGCGGCGGGCACGCGCGCGTACGGCGATGCTGCTCATGCGCGGGACGCCTCCTCACGGAACAGGGACGACACGACGCGCAGGGCGAAGGTCGCGATGATGATCGAGCCGATGACGACCAGGACGCCGGCCGCCGAGGCGAGGCCGTTCTCGTGGGCCTGGTAGAAGCTCTGGTAGACGGTGTAGGGCAGGTTGGCGGTGCCCAGGCCGCCGGAGGTGATGGTGAAGACCGCGTCGAAGTTCTGGACGATGTAGATCGAGCCCAGCAGGGCGCCGAGTTCGAGATAGCGGCGCAGATGCGGCAGCGTCAGATAGCGGAAGACCTGCCAGTCGCTGGCGCCGTCCACCTTCGCGGCCTCGATCTGCTGGTGGTCGCGGCTCTGGAGCCCGGCCAGCAGGATCAGCATCATGAACGGCGTCCACTGCCACACCAGGGATGCCTCGACGGCGAGCAGCGGGGTGTTGGAGATCCAGTCCGGCTGCGGTCCGCCCACATAGTGCAACAGGCCGTTGAACAGGCCGTATTCAGGGTTGTAGAGCACATGCTTCCAGAGCAGGGCCGCAGCCACCGGCACCACCAGGAACGGGGCGATCAGCAGGGTGCGGACGAAGCCCCGGCCCCGGAACTTGCGGTCCAGAAGGAGCGCGAGGAGCAGGCCGAAGACCAGGCTGGCCAGCACCACCGCGACGGTGAGCAGGATGGTCGTCCACACCGAGTGGCGCAGATCGGCGTCGGTCAGGACCTCGTGGTAGTTGTCGACGCCGGTGAAGTGGCGGGCCTTCGGGTAGAGCGCGTTCCAGTCGAAGAAGGAGATCACCAGCGTGGCCACGAACGGGAGTTGGGTCACGACGATCATGAAGACGAGGGCGGGGAGCAGCGGGGCGCGGGTGGCCCAGGCGCGCAGCCTGTCCGAGGGCTGACGCGCGGTGCGGGTCGGAGTGGCGGCCAGACGGGCCGTTGTCGTGGCGGTCATCGTCCCTCGTACTCCTTGGAGATCTTCTCGGCGAGTTTCTGGGACTTCTTCAGGGCCGAGTCGACGGACTGGCGTCCGGCGATGGCCGAACTGATCTCCTGGGAGACCTTCGTGCCGAGGTCGGTGAACTCGGGGATGTCGACGAACTGGATGCCGGGCGCGGGCCGCGGCTGCACACCCGGGTCATTGGGCTTGGCGCCCTCGATGGCCTCCTTCGTCTGCTCCTGGAAGGCGGCGGCCTCCTTCACGTACTCGGGGTTCGTGTACGTCGAGGCGCGCTTCCCGGCCGGCACGTTGGCCCAGCCGTCCGTCTCGCCGACCAGCTGCTCGTACTCCTTGCTGGACGCCCAGGACACGAACTGCCAGGCCTTGTCGGAGTTGTGGGACGCCTTCTGGATGCCCCAGGCCCAGGTGTAGAGCCAGCCCGAGGAGTCGGTCTTCTCGACCGGGGCGGGGACGTAGCCGATCTTGCCCTTCACCGGGGAGCCCTTGGCCTCCAGCGATCCCGCCGCCGAGGTGGCGTCGTACCACATGGCGACCTTGCTCTGGGTGATGTTGTTCAGGCACTCGGCGAAGCCGGACTGGGCCGCGCCGGACTCGCCGTGCTTGCGGACGAGGTCGACATAGAACTTCGTCGCCTGCTCGAACGCGGGGGAGTCGAGCTGCGCCTTCCAGTCCTTGGTGAACCAGGTGCCGCCGAAGGTGTTCACGACGGTCGTCAGAGGCGCCATCAACTCGCCCCAACCGGGCAGCCCGCGCAGGCAGATGCCCTTCATGCCGGACTTCGCGCCGTCGACCTTGGCGGCTATGTCGGCCACCTGGGTCCAGGTCGGGTGCGCGGGCATCGTGAGGCCCTTATCGGCGAGCACGTCCTTGCGGTACATCAGGAAGGACGACTCTCCGTAGAACGGCTGCCCGTAGAGCTTGCCGTCGTCGGCGGTCAGGGACTCCCGCATCGGCTTGAGGATGTCCTGCTCGTCGTAGGCGGGGTCCTTCGCGACGTACGAGTCCATCTCGTGCAGCCAGCCGTTGCGGGCGTAGATCGGGATCTCGTAGTTGGAGAGGGTCGCCACGTCGTACTGGCCCGCCTGGTTGGCGAAGTCCTGGCTGATCTTGTCGCGGACGTCGTTCTCGGGGAGCACCGTGAAGTTGACCTTGATGCCGGTCTCCTTCGTGAAGTGCGGGGCCAGTTTCTGGAGTTCGACCATCTGGGGGTTGTTGACCATCAGGACGTTGATCGAGTTGCCGCCTGATCCGGCGCCGCCCGCTCCGACCCAGCAGCCGGAGAGCAGCGGGGCGAGCAGCGTCCCTACGGCGGCCAGGGCGAGCGTTGCTCGCGGCGGCCGTCGTCGGCTCTGGGTTCGCATGGATCGCTCCTGCACGTATGGGGAGAGAAATGGGGAGAAAAGGGGTGTGCACGGGAATGGCACACCCCTGGTGGGTGAGTTGGGATTTCAAACGGTGCGCCAGACGCTCGGGGCACCCTAGACGCGGATGACCTGTGGCCCCAGCAGTGAGTACCGATGGGCTTCGGCCGACGGGAGCAGCGTGCTCGTGACGATCGTCTCCAGGGCGCCGATCTCGGCGAACCTGCAGAAGCTGACCGCCCCGAACTTGGTGTGCACACCCGCGAACACGGTGCGCCGGGAGGCGCGGATGGCCTGTGCCTTGACCTCGCTCACGGCGGGGTCCGGTGTGGTCAGGCCCTGTTCGCGGGAGATGCCGTTGGCGCCGATGAAGGCGAGGTCGAGGACGAAGCCGGCGAGCATCTTCGTCGTCCAGTGGTCGACGGTGGCGAGGGTGCCGTGCCGGACCCGGCCGCCGAGCAGCAGTACCGAGGTGTTCTCGGACTCGGCGAGCACGCCCGCCACCGGCAGGGACGCGGTGACCACGGTCAGCGGCCGGTCCCTGGGCAGCGCCTCGGCGATGAGCTGGGGGGTGAAGCCCTCGTCGACGAAGACGGTCTCGGCGTCCCCGAGCAGCTCGGCCGCGGCGGCCGCGATCCGGCGCTTCTCCGGGACATGACTGGTGGCGCGGAAGGCGAGCGTCGTCTCGAAACCGGCGCTCTCCACGGGGTAGGCCCCGCCATGGGTCCTGCGGACCAGCCCGTGGTCCTCCAGGGCCCGCAGATCCCGCCGTACGGTCTCCTTGGCCACGCCCAGCTCGGCGGCGAGCGCGGTGACGTCGACCGAGCCGGTGCGGCGTGCGGCGCGCACGATCTCCCGCTGACGTTCCTCCGCCGAACTCGCGCTCATGGCCGACACCGCCTTCCCGGTCACCTGGAGTACTGCCCGTTCGGGCCCGGTGGGACCCTTGGGGGAAGTTCTACAGCCGGTGTGCGGCCCTGACCAGGCCTGTTGCAGGCCCGATGCTGCCCGTGTGTGACCGTTTACCGAGCGGCGTGTCCGTCGCGGACCTGCGCCGCTGTCCGCCGGGGCGTGAGAGCGGGCAGCGTCCGTGCCCGAACATGCCGACGGGCGGGCCCGTTCGGTGCCCGCCCGCCGCCTTGAAGTCCCTTTTCCGTCAGTACGGCTTTTCGCTCAGTACGGCCAGATCGGCGGGTCGTTCACGAAGTGGCCGCCCAGATAGGCGTGCGCCTCGACGCCCGGCTCCAGCTCGCCCTGCTCGGCGATCAGCTTCTCGGCGTACGGCTCGGAGTCGTCCTGGGGCTCGTAACCGAGTGCCCGCGCGGTCGACAGGTCCCACCAAAGGCGGGTGTTGGCGGAGGAACCGTAGACGATCGTGTGCCGTACGTCCTCGGCGGTCAGGGCCGCGTGGAAGAGACGGGCGCCGTCGGCGGGGCTCATCCAGATCGACAGCATGCGCACGCTGCTGGGCTCCGGGAAGCAGGAACCGATACGTACGGAGACGGTCTCCAGGCGGTGCTTGTCCCAGTAGAGCTGCGCCAGGTCCTCGCCGAAGGACTTGGACAGGCCGTAGAAGGTGTCGGGGCGGTGCGGGGTGTCGATCGGGATGAGGGGGTCGTCCCCTTGCGGCCTCGGGGTGTAGCCGACCGCGTGGTTGGAGGAGGCGAAGACGATGCGCGGGACGCCCTCCTCGCGGGCGGCCTCGTAGAGGTTGTACGTGCCCTCGATGTTCGACCTGAGGATCTTGTCGAAGGAGGCTTCCAGGGAGATGCCGGCGAGATGGACGATCGCGTCGACGCCCCGCACCGCCTCGCGGAGCGCCGTCTTGTCGGAGAGGTCGGCGGTGATCGCGTCCGGCTCGCCCTCGATCGGGCGCAGATCCAGCAGCCGCAGCTCGTAGCCGTACGCGGGGAGCAGCTCCCGCATCAGGGTGCCGAGCCCGCCTGCGGCGCCGGTGAGCAGAACGGTGCGGGGAGCGGGCATCCTCGGTCTCCTAGAGTCATCGGCCTCATCCGTGAACGATATTCACATGCATGGACACGCTAAGGATCGGCCACCATGCCCGTCAAGTGTGGCGCGGACCTGGGAAATCCGCCTCCTTCTTGCTCATTTGCCTGCTTGACCCACCCTGAGGCAGATCCTTAGGGTGTGGGTGTTCAGAAATGTAGACGTTGATCAGAAGAACGCACGCGCCTGTTTCAAGGGAGAGCCCGTGACGCCAGCCCCTCTCGCCGACCGGCTCAGTATCCCCAGCGGGCCGCTGTTCTTCCCCGTCACCGCGTACGGCCCCGACGGCTCCGTCGATCTCGACGTCTACCGCGAGCATGTCCGCCGGGGCGTCGAGGCCGGTGCCGCCGCCGTGTTCGCGTGCTGCGGCACCGGGGAGTTCCACGCGCTGCTGCCCGAGGAGTTCGAGGCGTGCGTGCGGGTCGCCGTGGAGGCGGCCGGGGGCCGGGTGCCGGTGGTCGCGGGGGCGGGCTACGGCACCGCGCTCGCCGTACGGTACGCACGGCTCACGGAGGGCGCCGGGGCGGACGGGCTGCTCGCGATGCCGCCGTACCTGGTCGTCGCCGGGCAGGAGGGGTTGCTGCGGCACTACCGGGAGGTGGCCGCGGCGACCGCGCTGCCCGTCATCGTCTACCAGCGCGACAACGCCGTGTTCACCCCGGCCACCGTGGTCGAACTCGCCCGCACCGAGGGCGTCATCGGCTTCAAGGACGGCCTCGGCGACCTCGACCTGATGCAGCGGATCGTGAGCACCGTACGCACCGAAGTCCCCGGCGACTTCCTGTACTTCAACGGACTGCCGACCGCCGAGCAGACCCAACTCGCCTACCAGGGCGTCGGCATCACCCTCTACTCGTCCGCCGTGTTCTGCTTCGCCCCCGAGATCGCGCTCGCCTTCCACCGGGCGCTGGTGACCGGCGACGACACCACGGCGAACCGCCTCCTGGACGGCTTCTACCTGCCGTTCGTCGAACTGCGTGCCCAGGGCCGCGGTTACGCCGTCTCGCTCGTCAAGGCGGGTGTGCGCCTGCGCGGCCTGGACGTCGGCGAGGTCCGCCCACCGCTGACCGAACCGACCGAGGACCATGTCAAACAACTGGCCCAACTCATCGAGCGCGGCTACACGTTGATCGAGGCACAGATGGATTCACAGATGGATTCACGGACGGCTTCACGGACGGCTTCACGGATGGATTCACGGATCGAGGAGGAGGGCGCGTGAAGGCATCGGCTTTCGTCTACCCCTGGGACGTCAACGGCGACCCGGAGGCGGGCGGCAGGATCGCCGAACTCGGAGTCCGGCAGGCGACCTTGGCCTCCGCGTACCACTCCACACGCGCCTTGACCCCCCGCCACCCGCGCCACCGCGTCGTCACCGCCGAGCACGCGGCCGTCCTGTACCCGCCGGACTCCCGTTGGCAGGGACGGGAGTTGAGGCCGTACCCGGCCGGCGACTGGGCTCCCGGCGACGCCTACGGGGAGGCCGCCACCGCCCTCGCGGACGCGGGTCTGGACGTGCACACCTGGGTCGTGCTCGCCCACAACTCCCGCCTGGGCGCGGACCGTCCGGACACCTCGGTGGTCAACGCCTACGGCGACCGCTACCCCTGGGCACCCTGCATCGCCCAGCCTGCCACGCGCGCGTACCTCGTCGACCTCGCCGCCGAGGCGGCCGTACGCCCCGGCGCACGCGGCACCGAACTGGAGTCCCTCGGCTGGTACGGCCTCACCCACCTGCACGCCCACGACAAGACCGGGGGCATCCCCCTCGGGGACGCGGGCCAGTACCTGATGGCCCTGTGTTTCTGCCCGACCTGCCGCGAGGGCTACGGCGAACAGGGCCTCGACGCGCAGGAGTTGGCGGCGGTGGTACGCGCGGCGCTGGAACCGGTGTGGCAGGGCGCGCCCTCTGACGGCGGCTGGGCGGGGGTCGAGAAACTCCTGGGCGAGGCGAACGCGACGGCCACACGCGCGTGGCGCGACGACAGGGCCCGCACCCTCCAGGAGACGGCGATCGCGGCGGTCCGGGCGGCCGCACCCGCCGACTTCCAGGTGCTGCTGCACGCGGACCCGGAGTCGTACCACTGCGGCGCCAACGTCGGCGTGGACCCCGGCCACATCCTCGCGGTGGCGGACGGCGTGGTCGTCCCCTGCACGGGCGGCGCGGGCCTGCTGACCCCGTTCGCCGAACAGGGCCGGGACGGGGCGGTGTTGGCCGCCAACTTCACGATCGTCTCCGGGATGGGAGGACGCCCGGGCGCACTGGCCGCGGACGCGGCCCGCGCACACGAACTCGGCGCGACCGAACTGCGGCTGTATCACGCGGGGTTGGCGTCGGAGGGGGACTTGGCGGGGGTGCGGGAGGCGCTGGGCGGACTCTGAGTCGGGTGCGGGTGCGGGTGCGGG
>NZ_JAENRY010000341.1 GCF_016612545.1 Streptomyces sp. MBT65
ACCCCGTCCCGCCGAGTCCCACCCCGCCTCTCCCTGTCTCACCCCTGGAGCGTCCCGCCGTGCACGTTGTCGAGACCGACGTACTGATCGTGGGCAGCGGCCCGGCCGGGGCCTCCGCCGCGCTGGCGCTGAGCACCTACGGCGTCCCCAACATCGTCGTCACGCGCTACTCGCGCCTCACCAGGACGCCCCGCGCGCACATCACCAACCAGCGCACCATGGAGGTCCTGCGCGACCTCGGCGTCGAGGACGAGGTGCTGGCCAAGGCGACACCGCAGCACCTGATGGGCGACACCACGTTCTGCACCAGCCTGGCCGGCGAGGAACTGGGCCGGATCCGCTCCTGGGGCAACGAGCCGCTGGTGCAGGCCGCCCACGACCTGGCGAGCCCCACCCGCATGTGCGACATGCCCCAGCACCTGATGGAACCGGTGCTCGTCGACGCGGCGCTCGCACGCGGCTCGAACGTCCGCTTCAGCACGGTCTACCAGTCCTTCGAGCAGGACGAGGACGGCGTCACGGTCACGGTCGAGGACCGGCTGCGCGGCGACGAGTACCGGATCCGCGCCAAGTACCTCATCGGCGCCGACGGCGGCCGCTCCCAGATCGCCGAGGACGCCGGGCTGCCGATGGGCGGCCAGATGGGGGTCGCGGGCAGCATCAACATCGTCTTCGACGCGGACCTGAGCAAGTACACCGCCCACCGGCCCTCCACCCTCTACTGGGTGCTCGCCCCCGGCGCCACCGTCGGCGGCATCGGCGCGGGCCTGGTGCGCTGCGTCAGCCCTTGGAACGAGTGGCTGATCGTGTGGGGGTACGACGTGAGCGCCGGCGCCCCCGACCTCACCGAGGAGTACGCGCTGTCCGTCGTACGGCAGTTGGTCGGCGACGACGACATCCCCGTGACCATCAAGTCGTCCTCCGCGTGGACGGTCAACGAGATGTACGCCGAGACCTACGCCAACGGCCGGGTCCTGTGCGCCGGTGACGCCGTGCACCGCCACCCGCCGTCCAACGGGCTCGGCTCCAACACCTCGATCCAGGACTCCTACAACCTCGCCTGGAAGCTGAAGCTGGTGCTCGACGGCACCGCCACGCCGAAACTGCTCGACACCTACGACGCCGAACGCGCGCCCGTCGGCAAGCAGATCGTCACCCGCGCCAACAAGTCCATCGGTGAGACCGCCCCGATCTTCGAGGCGCTCGACGGCCTCTCCCCGCAGACCCCCGAGCAGTTGTGGGCCAACATCGCCGCCCGCAAGGACGCCACCGCGGCCGCGGCCGAGCAGCGGGCCGCGCTGCGCGAGGCGATCGCCTTCAAGGTGTACGAGTTCAACGCGCACGGCGTCGACCTCAACCAGCGCTATTCCGCGGAGAGTTCGACCGCGGTCGTGCCCGACGGCACACCCGATCCCGGCTTCGGGCGCGACCGCGAGCTGTACCACCAGCCCAGCTCCCGCCCCGGCGCCAAGCTCCCGCACGCATGGATCACCGCCGGCACCCGCACCGTCTCGACCCTCGACACGGTCGGCAAGGGCCGCTTCACCCTCCTCACCGGCATCGGCGGCGAGGCCTGGCTGCGCGCGGCCGAGGCCCAGCCCCTGGACATCGCCACGGTCGTCGTCGGCCCCGGCCAGGAGTACGAGGACCCGTACGGCGACTGGGCCCGGCTGAGCGAGGTGTCCGACGCGGGCGCACTCCTCGTCCGCCCCGACGGGTATGTCGCCTTCCGCCACGCCGACGCGGCCGAGAACGCCGAACAGTTGCTCACGGACGCGCTGCGCCGCATCCTCGGGCACGGCTGACATTTCGCATTCGGGTAGGGAGCCGCAATGACCACGCACGTCACCGTCACCGATGAGGCCGTCGCCAGTCTGCGAGGGACGGACGACCCGCGGCTGCGTGAACTGCTGACCGGTCTGATCCGGCATCTCCACGCGTTCGCCCGGGAGACCCGCCTCACCCGGGCCGAGTGGGAGCGGGCGATCGGCTTCCTGACGGAGACCGGCCGGATGTGCACGGACACCCGCCAGGAGTTCATCCTCCTGTCGGACGTGCTCGGCCTGTCGATGCTGGTCGAGACGATCAACGGCGACCGCGAGGCCGGCGCCACCGAGTCGACGGTGCTCGGCCCCTTCCACATGACGGAGTCGCCGGTCCGTGAACTCGGCGCGAACATCGACCTGATGGGCGGCGGCGAGCCGTGCGTGGTCGGCGGCCGGATCGTCTCCGGCGACGGCACCCCGCTGCCGGGCGCCCTCCTCGACGTCTGGCAGGCCGACGGCAACGGCTTCTACGACGTGCAGCAGCCCGACGTCCAACCCCCGGGCAACGGACGGGGGTTGTTCACCGCGGATGCCGAGGGCCGCTTCTGGTTCCGCACCTGCGTACCGAGCCCGTACCCGATCCCGACGGACGGCCCGGTCGGCGACCTTCTCAAGGCGACCGGCCGCCACCCCTACCGCCCCGCCCACATCCACTTCATCGCCTCGGCCGACGGCCACACCCCCGTCACCACGCACATCTTCGTCGCGGGCAGCGATTACCTCGACTCCGACGCCGTCTTCGCCGTGAAACAGAGCCTCGTCGAGGACTTCACCCCGACCGACGACCCCTCCCTGGCACGGGAGTTCGGCATCGCCAACCCCTTCCGCCACGCCCGCTTCGACCTCGTACTGGAGCAGTCCTCGTGACGGACTTCCTCGCCTTCGCCTACGACGCCCAGCCCATGCGGGTCGTGTTCCGCCCCGGCGCCGCGCTCACCGCGACTCCCGGGGAGGCCGAACGGCTCGGTCTGCGGCGGGTGTTGGTGCTTTCGGGAGCCCGGGGCGCGGCCACCGCGCAGGCGGTCGCCGACTCGCTGGGGGAACTGTGCGTCGGGGTGCACGCCGAGGCGAGGATGCACGTCCCGGTCGAAGTCGCCGACCGCGCGGTCGAGTTGGCGCGCACACTGGGCGCCGACGGCTGCGTCGCGGTGGGCGGCGGCTCGGCGATCGGCCTCGGCAAGGCGATCGCCCTGCGCACCGGCCTCCCGCTGATCGCCGTGCCCTCCACCTACTCCGGCTCGGAGATGACCCCGGTCTGGGGCCTCACCGAACACGGCGCCAAACGCACCGGCCGCGACCCCGCCGTCCTGCCCCGCAGCGTCGTCTACGACCCCGAACTCACCCTGGACCTCCCCGTACCGCTCTCGGTGACCAGCGGCGTCAACGCGATCGCGCACGCCGTGGAGGCCCTGTACGCCCCGGACACCTCCCCGTTGGTCGCGATGATGGCGGAGGAGGGCCTAGGGGCGCTGGCCGACGCGCTCCCCGAACTGGCCGCCGAACCCGGGTCGTTGGAGGCCCGGAGCCGCGCCCTGTACGGGGCGTGGCTGTGCGGGACCTGCCTCGGCGCCACCACCATGGGCCTGCACCACAAGCTGTGCCATGTCCTCGGCGGCACCTTCGGCCTGCCGCACGCGGAGACGCACACGGTGGTGCTGCCGTACACGCTGGCGTACAACGCGCCCGCCGCACCGGAGGCGGCGGCAGCCGTGGCCCGCGCGCTGGACGCCGAGGAGGCCCCACGCGCCCTGTGGAATCTGGCGCGGCGACTCGACGCACCACGCTCGCTCGCCGAACTCGGCCTGAACGAGGGTGACTTGGCGACGGCGGCGGCGCAGGCGGTGAGCCAGGCGTACGCCAACCCGCGGCCGGTCACGGAGGACGGGGTGCTCACGCTGCTGCGTGCCGCGTACGAGGGAACGCCCCCCGAGTGAACGGCCGTTCGGTGGTCCGCGCGGTCAGTGGTTCGTGCGCACGCCGTCCAGCGCGATGGCCAGGACGCGGTCGCGCTGGGCGTCGTCCACGAACTTCGTCCCGGTGATGCCGGCGACCAGCCGCAGCAGATCACCGAAGTCCATGTCCGTGCGGGCCACGCCCGCCTTCTGCGCGCGCTCGAACAGCGGGCCGCCCGCCGAGAACATCGACTCGCGGCAGGTGCCGAAGATCTCCGAGTCGTTGTCCAGCGCTTCGCGCACCGCCTGCTTGGTCACCATGTAGCCCGTGAACCGGTTCAGCCACGATGCCAGCGCCTCCCACGGCTCCTGGTCGGCGACGGCCAGGGCGACCTGGCACAGCGCGTTCACCTCGTCCGCGTAGACGCTCTCGAAGAGGGCCCGGCGGGTCGGGAAGTTGCGGTACAGGGTGGCGATGCCGACGCCCGCGCGCCGCGCGATGTCCTCCAGGGACGCCTCCGAGCCGTGCTCCGCGAAGGCCTCGCGCGCGGCGGCCAGCAGGGCGTCGTAGTTGCGGGCGGCGTCCTTGCGGTGCGGTCTCTGCGCCGCGACGATCTCGCTGACGGGGAACGGCTGGGCCGTCACGGGTGCCTCCCTGGGGCGGGCTCGGTTGAACCGGAGGGGTACCTCCGTTATGGTGGAGGGGTACCTCCACTTTAGCAGTGTGGGCGCGTTCCGCCGTAAAGCCCGCGCGGGCGCACCCCCGTTCGCTTGTTTTCGGAGAGGCTCTCCATGCCCCGCAAGTCCACCCGCCTCACCTTCGCGGTCCTCGCGACCGGTGCGGGCGTGTTCTCCATGCTGCAGTCGCTGATCGCACCGGCCCTGCCGACGGTCCAGCACGCGCTGCACACCTCCCAGTCCACCGCGACCTGGGTGATGACGGCCTATCTGCTGTCCGCCTCGGTCTTCACCCCGATACTCGGCCGCGTCGGCGACCTGGTCGGCAAGAAGCGCACACTCGTCGCCGTCCTCGTGGCGGTGCTGGCCGGCTGTCTGATCGCCGCGCTCGCGCCCAACATCGGCGTGCTGATCATCGCCCGGGTCGTCCAGGGCGTCGGCGGCGCGCTGTTCCCGCTCTCCTTCGGCATCATCCGGGACGAGTTCGACGCCTCCCAGGTCCCCGGCAGCATCAGCAACCTGTCCGCCGTGATCGCCGCGGGCGGTGGCGTCGGCATGGTGGCCGCCGGTCCCATCGTGTCCGCGCTCGACTACCGCTGGCTGTTCTGGTTCCCCGTCGGCATCGTCGCCGCCACCACCCTGATCGCCCTGCGCTACGTCCCCGAGTCGCCCAGCCGCGCCGACGGACGCGTCAACTGGCTCGGCGCCGCGCTCCTTTCGGGCTGGCTGGTCGCCCTGCTGCTGCCGCTCAGCCAGGCCGGCACCTGGGGCTGGGGCTCCGTACGCGTCGTCGGCCTCTTCGCCGCGGCCGTCGTGCTCTTCGCGGCCTGGCTGTTCTCGGAGGCCCGCTCCCGCAGCCCGCTCATCGACCTCAAGGTGATGCGCCTGTCGTCCGTGTGGACCACCAACACCGCCGCGCTGCTGTTCGGCGCCGGCATGTACGCGATCTGGTCCTTCCTGCCCGGCTTCGTCCAGACCCCCTCCTCGGCCGGCTACGGCTTCGGCGCCAGCGTCACCGCGTCCGGACTCCTGATGCTCCCGATGCTGATCGCGATGTTCGTCTCGGGCGTGCTCAGCGGACGCCTGGAACCGATCGTGGGTGCCAAGGCCCTGCTCACCACCGGTGCCGCCCTCGGCGCGGTCGCCTGCGCGATCCTCGCCCTCTGGCACGACCAGCAGTGGCAGATCGCCCTGGTCGCGGGCATCTTCGGCCTCGGCATCGGACTCGCCTTCGCCTCCATGGCCAACCTCATCGTCGGCAGCGTCCCGCCCGAGCAGACCGGCGCGGCGACCGGCATGAACGCCAACATCCGCACCATCGGCGGCTCGATCGGCGCCGCGGTGACCAGCGTCCTGGTCACCGGCCACCTCCAGGCATCGGGCCTGCCGTACGACTCCGGGTACACCCACGGGTTCACGCTGCTGGCGGTGCTGCTGCTCGGTGCCGCGCTGGCCGCGCTCCTGGTGCCGGCGCGCCGGTCGGGCCGTAGCGGAGGAAGGACCGTCGGCGGCTCCGAGTCGGCGCTGCTGAAGGCGGAGGAGGAAGCCTCGGTGATGGCTCCCGGTGCCCTGAACTGACCTGCCCGGTGTGCCAGCATGAGCCGATGATCGAAGAGAACGCGCGAGGTCCCGGCGCCGAACTCCTGGACGTCCACCGGCTCCGGCTCGTCGAGACCGCCGCTCCTCGGCTCACGCCCGGGGAGCGGCTGGCCATGGACCGGGTGTGGGGCCAACTGGTCGGCGCCAACCCGCACTTCTTCGACGGTCCGGTCCTGGTGTGCGCGGGCGCGGAACGGGAGGGACCGTACGGCCTGACCGTCTCCTGGGTGCGGACGACGTACCGCCACTTCGCCCTCCGCCGCGTGCCCGGCGCCACCTCCTGGCTGCCGTCCTTCTTCGTCTCCGTCCTCCAACCGGTCGACGACGGACGCCTGTTGGTCGGTCGGATGTCCAACTCCACGGCTGCGCCCGGACGTTGGCAACTTCCCGGCGGCTCCCTGGAACCCCCCGACGGCGACGAACCGCTCGACATGGGATCCCTCCACCGGCACGCCGCAAGGGAGTTGAGCGAGGAGACCGGCATCGACACCCCACCCGACGGCCTCACCTTCTGGAACGTCGCCCGCGCCGGGAACGGCGGCATCGGCGTCCTGTTCCGCGCGCCGGCCCTCCCGGAGGCCCGGCTGCGCGAGCGGTACGAGGCGATGGCCGCGACGGAACGGGCCGAGGACCGCGAACCGGAGCTGGACCGCATCGCCCTGATCCGCTCCACGGCCCAACTCCCGGACCTGACAGGCCCGCACGCGGACTACCTGGAGCCGATCGTCCGCCGCTACGCGGAGGGCGACGGCGGAACAGGAGTCCCCGGTGTCCCGGGTGTCTCGATTTGAGACACCCGTCCCACCGCCCGAGCGCGCAGGATCGGGAGCGTGTCGGCCGGCGCCGTATGCCGGTACGACTGCTGTGAAGAAAGGTGATCACCATGGCCCTCGCACTGCTCAGGCGCTGGCTGCCCCAAGGCGCCGCCGCCACGGCGGCGGGCCTCTCGCTCCCCCTTCCGCCCGGCGCGGGCGGCCTCGGCCGGGAGATCGTCGACCCGATGGGCTCGCCCATGGCGTCCGCCGAGGTCACGGTCACGGCCCTGGACTCGCACCGCGTCGTGGCCTCCGGTACGACCGACCCCTACGGCTTCTTCCTCGCGGCCCTGCCGCCCGGCCGCTACAGCCTCCTCGTCTCGGCCCAGGGACTCCAGCCGCACCAGGAGACGGTCGAGGTCGTCGCCGGAACCCCCGCGCCCGCGGAGCGGGTCTGGCTCCAACCCGGCCGCGCCCAGGAACTCCCGCCGCCCGGCACCTGGCTCTTCGACCCGCCGCACACCGCGATCCGCTTCATCGCCAAGCACGTCGGCATGGCCCATGTGCACGGCAGGTTCGAGCGGTTCCAGGGCGGTATCCAGATCGCCCAGGAAGTGGCCGAGTCCACGGTCCACGTCCGTATCGACGCGTCCAGCATCACCACCGGCAACACCACGCGGGACAACCATCTGCGCTCCGGTGACTTCCTCGACGTCGAGCGCTACCCGTACATCGACTTCACCAGCACCCGGTTCGCCTACCGGGGCGGCAGCAAGTGGACGCTCCAGGGTTCGCTGACGATGCACGGCGTGAGCCGCTCGGTGAACCTGGACACCACCTACCTGGGCACGGTCAACGGCGGCTACGCCGAGGAACTCCGCTGCGCCGCCCTCGCCACGGCCGAACTCCACCGCGAGGACTACACCCTCAACTGGCGCAGCATGCTGGCCCGGGGCATCGCGGTCGTCGGCCCCACCGTCCAACTGGAGTTGGACATCCAGGCGATGTACCGCACCCACGACACCCCGACGCCGCCGAAGTGACCCGGCACATGCGGTAGGGTTTACCTGCGCGTTCACCCGGACTGCCGGGTACGGCGCGAGCGGGACGTGGCGCAGCTTGGTAGCGCACTTGACTGGGGGTCAAGGGGTCGCAGGTTCAAATCCTGTCGTCCCGACTCGACAGAGTCGTAGACAAGGGGCGGTCCCGGAGAGATCCGGGACCGCCCCTTGAACATTCCGGGGGACTGGATGGGGGCCGGCAGCGGCACGTTTCGGGCGAGATGCCTGAAGGCGCAGGAGATCCTCTCGGAATACGAGGGCAGCTTCATCGAAAGGATCTCCAGCTCCGCGGTGGGCGACCACAGCACCTTCGACATCCTGCTGATCCGCGGCGGTGTCTTCGGAGAGCTGACCATTTCCCTGGAGGGCGTCCGCTATCTGGCGGTCGCGAATGCCACCTCGGTCGACGGCGTGTTCGTCGACCGACTGTCGGTGGTTCATCTCCCGTCCTGGGGGAGCCCGTGGCCACAAGGGGCCGAGGAGTTCGTGACGCGCTTCCCCGGCCTTCCGGAGCTGGTGTGGGTGCGGCTGGTCGGGCCGGTGGAGATCGATGTGGTCGGGTCG
>NZ_JAENRY010000342.1 GCF_016612545.1 Streptomyces sp. MBT65
GTGCTGTGGGGCTCTGGGGTCGAGCGGTGGATCGGGTGCGGGTCAGTGCTGCCGGGCGGGCGGGGTGACGGGCGCGTGACGCACCGGGGGGCCCACGTCCGCCGGCAGGCGGTCGGCGAGGAAGCCGTAGGCCTGCTTCAGGTCGCGATCGGTCAGGGAGCGCCACCAGCGGTCGACGCCGTACCAGCCGGGGGCCGCGAGGGCGCCGCCGTGGTGCTGTACGGACAGCCCGGCCGCCAGGACCGCGAACCGTAGCCGCTCAGTCAGTGGCCAGCCGCCGAGTGAGGCCGTGACGAAGCTCGCCCCGAAGACGTCCCCGGCGCCGGTCGCGTCCAGCACGTCCACGGCGAGGGCCGGGACCTCCGCGTACTCCCCGGTGGTCTGGTCGACGGCGATCGCGCCGTCCCCGCCCCGGGTGACGACCGCCACCGGCACCAGCTCGGCGAGCGTGCCGAGGGCCGCCACCGCGCTGTCGGTGCGGGTGTAGGCCATCGCCTCGGTCTCGTTCGGGAGGAAGGCGTGGCACAGGGCGAGCTGGTCGAGGAGGTCGCGGGACCACTCCTGGGTGGGGTCCCAGCCGACGTCCGCGTAGACGTGGGTTCCGTTCGCGGCGGCCTTGGCGATCCACTCGCGCGGCTCGGCCTCGATGTGCACCAGCGCTGTGCGCGCCTCGGGCGGGTCGCCCATCAGCGCGTCCTGCGAGAACGGGGGCTCCTGGCCGTGGGTGACGAGGGCCCGGTCGTGGCCGGTCGCGAGCGAGACGGTGACGGGGGTGGGCCAGCCGTCCGCGGTGCGGGAGAGCGAGAGGTCGATGTTCTCCTGGTCGCACAGGACGTCCCGGCAGTACTCGCCGTAGAAGTCGTCACCGAAGACCGTGGCCAGCGAGGTGCGCAGGCCGAAGCGGGCCGTGGCCACCGCGAGGTTCGCGATGCCGCCGGGGCCGCAGCCCATGCCGGCCGTCCAGATCTCCTCGCCCGGCGTCGGCGGCTTTCCCAGCCCCGTGAGGACGAGGTCGTAGAAGAGCAGCCCGGTCAGCAGCACATCGGGCCTGTCGTCGTCCACAAGCGCCGCCTCTCGTCAAAACTCGTCATTTTCGATGCCGGAATCGTGCGCTGCTCGAAGAGATTGGTCAATACCCGAGCAGAACTGAGCATGGAAATGATTGAAGATGACGAGTAGTGTGCACCGCGTGCTGGCAGAACGACGACACCAACTCATCCTGCGGGCCCTTCGCTCCGGTGGCCCCGCCTCTGTGACCGACCTCTCCGAGCAACTGGGCGTGAGTCCGGCCACCATCCGGCGCGACCTGGTCAGACTGGAGGAGGACGGGCTGCTCACCCGGGTCCACGGCGGTGCCGTGGCCGACGAGGGCGATCAGCCCTTCGCCGAGGTCGCCGAGGTCCGGGTGGCCGAGAAGGACGCGATAGCCGCGCGCGCCGCCGCCATGGTGGCGGACGGCGAGTCCGTCCTCCTGGACATCGGCACCACCGCCTACCGGCTCGCCCGGCAACTGCACGGCCGCCGACTCACCGTGATCACCAGCAACCTCGTGGTCTACGAGGAACTGGCCGACGACGAGGGCATCGAACTGGTGCTGCTCGGCGGCATGGTCCGGCGCGAGTACCGCTCCCTGGTGGGCTTCCTCACCGAGGACAACCTGCGCCAACTGCACGCCGACTGGCTCTTCCTCGGCACCAGCGGCGTGCGGCCCGGCGGGCAGGTGATGGACACGACGGTCGTCGAGGTGTCGGTCAAACGGGCCATGATCAAGGCCGGCGAAAAGGTCGTCCTGCTCGCCGACGCGCAGAAGTTCCCGGGTACGGGGATGGCGAAGGTGTGCGGTCCCGAGGACCTGGACGCGGTGGTGACGAACGCCCCGGTCGATCCGGTGACCCGTTCCTCCCTGGAGGAAGCGGGCGTCGAGGTCGTCGTGGCAGGAAAGGTGAAAGCGTGAAGCTGACGATTCTGGGCGGCGGCGGGTTCCGGGTGCCGCTCGTGTACGGGGCGCTCCTGACGGACCGCGGCGAGGGCCGGGTCACCGAGGTGGTCCTGCACGACCTCGACGACAGTCGACTGTATGCGGTCGCCCGGGTACTGGCCGAACAGGCCGCCACCGTCCCCGACGCCCCCACCGTCACCGCCACCACCGACCTCGACGAGGCCCTGCGCGGAGCCGACTTCATCTTCTCCGCGATCCGCGTCGGCGGCCTGGAGGGCCGCGCCAACGACGAGCGGGTGGCCCTCGCCCAGGGCGTCCTCGGCCAGGAGACGGTCGGTGCCGGCGGTATTGCCTATGGTCTACGAACCGTCCCCGTCGCCGTCGACATCGCGCAGCGTGTGGCCCGCCTCGCCCCCGACGCCTGGGTCATCAACTTCACCAACCCCGCGGGCCTGGTCACCGAGGCCATGTCCCGCCACCTCGGCGACCGCGTCATCGGCATCTGCGACTCCCCGGTCGGCCTCGGCCGCCGTATCGCCAAGGTGCTCGGCGCCAACCCGCGCGAGGCCTTCATCGACTACGTCGGCCTCAACCACCTCGGCTGGGTACGCGGCCTGCGCGTGGCCGGCCGCGACGAACTTCCGCGCCTGCTCGCCGACCCCGACCTCCTCGGCTCCTTCGAGGAGGGCAAGCTTTTCGGCACCGACTGGCTCCAGTCGCTCGGCGCCATCCCGAACGAGTACCTGCACTACTACTACTTCAACCGCGAGACCGTCCGCGCCTACACCGAGGTCGAGCGGACGCGCGGCGCGTTCCTGCGCGACCAACAGGCCCAGTTCTACGACGAGATGAAGCGCCCCGACGCCGCCGCGCTGACCGCCTGGGACCGCACCCGCGCCGAGCGCGAGGCGACCTACATGGCGGAGAACCGCGAGACCGCCGGCGCCGGCGAACGCGACGAGGACGACCTCTCCGGCGGGTACGAGAAGGTCGCCCTCGCCCTGATGCGGGCCATCGCCCGCGACGAACGCACCACCCTGATCCTCAACGTCCGCAACCAGGGCGCCCTGTCCGTCCTCGACGCGGACGCCGTCATCGAGGTGCCGTGCCTGGTCGACGCCAACGGCGCCCACCCGGTCGCGGTCGCCCCGCTGCCCGACCACGCCACCGGCCTGGTCTGCGCGGTCAAGGGCGTCGAGCGCGAGGTCCTCGCGGCGGCCGAGAACGGCTCCCGTACGACGGCGGTCAAGGCCTTCGCGCTGCACCCGCTGGTCGACTCCGTGAACGTCGCACGCCGCCTGGTGGAGGGCTACACCGAGGTCCACCCGGGTCTGGCGTACCTTAAGTAGGCACCGTCCCGGTAAGCGCTTTCCCCGGGTGTTCGGCAGCGAGTGCTCGACAGTGAGTTCTCACCGGCTCCCCACGCTCACAACCTCACAACAGCTCCCCACGTTCTCAGCAGCTCAGCTCCCTGGTTCCCTGGAGACCTCCCATGCACGACGAACGCAACCGGATCGAGGAGCGCGTCCAGCGCGCCCATGACCAGCGGATCAAGCCCGCGATCTACGCGGCCACCGCGCCCTTCGCGGTCGAGGCCTGGCAGGCCCCCGGTGAGCCGGTCTCCTTCGACGAGGCCGCGGCGGCGCCGTACGCGCCGTTCGCGATGGACACGCCGTGGGGTCCGCCCTGGGGCACCACCTGGTTCCGGATGCGCGGGCAGGTGCCCGCGGAGTGGGCGGGGAAGCGCGTCGAGGCCGTCATCGACCTCGGCTTCACGGGCGACTGGCCGGGCAACCAGGCCGAGGCCCTGGTGCACCTTGTCGACGGCACACCGCTGAAGGCGGTCAACCCGCTCAACCAGTACGTGGCGATCGCCAACCCGGCGGAGGGCGGCGAGGTGATCGACTACCTGGTCGAGGCGGCCTCCAACCCCGACATCCTCGCCAACAACTTCGCGGAGCCGACCCCGCTCGGCGATGTACTGACGGCAGGCGACCGTCCACTGTATACATTCCGCCGTGCCGACCTCGCCGTCCTCGACGAGGAGGTCTTCCACCTCGACCTCGACGTCCAGGTGCTGCGCGAACTGATGCTGGAACTGGGCGAGCACGACCCGCGCCGGCACGAGATCATGCACGCCCTCGACCGGGCCATGGACCTGCTCGACCTGGACGACGTCTCCGGTACGGCCGCCGACGTACGCGCCGCGCTCAAGCCGGTGCTGTCCAAGCCCGCCAACGCCAGCGCGCACATCGTCTCCGGTGTCGGGCACGCGCACATCGACTCGGCGTGGCTGTGGCCGATCCGCGAGACCAAGCGCAAGACCTCCCGCACCTTCTCGAACGTGACGTCGCTCGCCGACGAGTACGAGGACTTCATCTTCGCCTGCTCGCAGGCCCAGCAGTACGAGTGGGTGCGCGACAACTACCCGCAGGTGTGGGCCCGTATCCAGGAGTCCGTCAAGCGTGGCCAGTGGGCGCCGGTGGGCGGCATGTGGGTCGAGTCCGACGGCAACCTGCCCGGCGGCGAGGCCATCGCCCGCCAACTCGTCCACGGCAAGCGGTTCTTCATCGAGCACTTCGGCGTCGAGACCAAGGGCGTCTGGCTGCCCGACTCCTTCGGCTACAACGCGGCCTACCCGCAGCTCGCCAAGCTCGCCGGCAACGAGTGGTTCCTCACCCAGAAGATCTCCTGGAACCAGACCAACAAGTTCCCCCACCACACCTTCTGGTGGGAGGGCATCGACGGCACCCGCATCTTCACCCACTTCCCGCCGGTCGACACCTACAACGCCCGCTTCAGCGGCGAGGAGATGTCCCGCGCGGTCCGCAACTACCAGGAGAAGGGCAGCGCGACGCGCTCGCTGGCCCCCTTCGGCTGGGGTGACGGCGGTGGCGGCCCGACCCGCGAGATCATGGAACGGGCGCGCAGGCTCGCCGACTTGGAGGGTTCGCCCAAGGTCGTCGTCGAGCACCCCGACGAGTTCTTCGCCAAGGCCCGCGCCGAGTACCCCGACGCCCCGGTCTGGGTCGGCGAGCTCTACCTCGAACTCCACCGCGCCACCTACACCTCCCAGGCCCGCACCAAGCAGGGAAACCGCCGCAGCGAACACAAGCTCCGTGAGGCCGAGTTGTGGGCGACCACCGCCGCCCTGCACGCACCGGGCTACGCGTACCCGTACGAGAAGCTCGACCGGCTGTGGAAGACGGTCCTGCTGCACCAGTTCCACGACATCCTGCCGGGCTCCTCGATCGCCTGGGTGCACCGCGAGGCAGAGGCCGAATACGCGCGCGTGGCAACGGAGTTGGAGGACCTGACGGCGGCGGCCGTGGCCGCGCTGGGCGGCGGCGGGACCCGGGTCTTCAACACCAGCCCCTACGACCGCGCCGAGGTCATCCGCACCGCGACCGGTGTGCCGATGTACGCGACGGTCCCCGCGAACGGCAGCGCCCCGCTGGCCGCCGAGTACGTCCCGCAGGCGGTGACCGTCACCGACCGCGTCCTCGACAACGGCATCGTCCGCGTCGAACTCGCCGACGACGGCACCCTCGCCTCGGTGCGCGACCTGCGCCACGGCGGCCGTGAAGTCCTCGCCGACCAGGGCAACCTGCTGCGCCTGCACGCCGACCTCCCGAACTACTGGGACGCCTGGGACGTCGACAAGCACTACAAGAACCGCTTCACCGACCTCCTGACCGCCGATTCCATCACGGTCGTCGAGCAGGACCCGCTGCTCGGCGCGATCCGCGTGGAGCGGTCCTTCGGCAAGGGCTCGAGGATCGTGCAGACGATCACCGTTCGCGCGGGTAGCGCTCGCATCGACTTCGAGACCGACATCGACTGGCACGAGGCCGAGAAGTTCCTCAAGGCGGGCTTCCCGGTGGACATCCGGGCGGCGCACTCCTCCGCCGAGATCCAGTTCGGCCACATCCAGCGGCCCACGCACACCAACACCAGCTGGGAGGCGGCCCGTTTCGAGGTCTCCGGCCACCGCTGGGTGCACCTCGCCGAGCCCGGCTACGGTGTCGCCGTCATCAACGACTCGACGTACGGCCACGACGTCTCCCGCACGGTCCGCGAGGACGGCGGTACGACGACCACGGTCCGCCTGAGCCTGGTGCGCGCCCCGCGCATCCCGGACCCGGGCGCCGACCAGGGCAAGCACCGCTTCGTCTACTCGCTGCTGCCCGGCGCGAGCATCGACGACGCGGTCGCCGAGGGCTACGCCCTCAACCTCCCGCTGCGGGTGGCCGATTCGGGCGGCGCCCCGGAGCCGGTCGTCTCCGTCGACGGCGACGGCGTCACCGTCGAGGCGGTCAAGCTCGCCGACGACGAGTCCGGCGATGTCGTGGTCCGGCTCTACGAGTCGAACGGCGGCCGCGCCGAGGGCGTCCTGCGCACGGGCTTCCCGCTCGCGGGCGCCGGAATCACCGATCTGCTGGAGCGTCCGCTGGAGGACGTCTCCGTCGACGGCGACTCGGTCGCCGTGAAGCTGCGGCCCTTCCAGATCCTGACGCTCCGTCTGAAGCGGGCGGGCGCGGGCCAGTAGAACCCCAGGGGGCGGGGCTGGTTGTCGCACACCGGTCCCGCTCCCTGGCCATCCCCCAACTGGCCTTGTACGTAAGGAGAGTTCAGTCGTGCCCATGCAACCGTGGTTCACCGACGCCAAGTTGGGGATCTTCGTCCACTGGGGGATCTACGCCGTCGACGGCGTCCAGGAGTCCTGGTCGTTCTACGACGACATCGTGCCGCACGACCGGTACATGTCCCAGCTCGACCGGTTCACCGGCGCGCAGTACGACCCGCGCGCCTGGGCCGACCTGTTCGCCCGGGCCGGCGCCCGATATGCCGTCCTCACCAGCCGCCACCACGACGGAGTGGCGCTGTGGGACACCGAGTTCGGCGATCTCAACCTCGGCAGGGACTACCTCACCGGTTACGCGGACGCCCTTCGCGAGCAGGGTCTGAAGGTCGGCCTCTACTACTCGCACTCCGACTGGAACCACCCCGACTACGCCACCACCCGCAAGCCGGGCCGCCCGCCGGAGCAGGAGGACAACCGGTACTCCGAGGTCGCGGCCGAGTTCGAGGACCTGGACGCCTGGGAGCGTTTCATCGCCTACCGCGACGGCCAGATAGGGGAGTTGGCCTCGCGCTACCGGCCCGACCTGATGTGGTTCGACGGCGAGTGGGACCGCAGCGAGGAGCAGTGGCGCATCAAGGAACTCGCTGCGCTCATCCGCTCGTACTCACCGCACGTCGTGTTCAACGCCCGCATGCTCAGCGAGGGGGACTACGCGACACCGGAGCAGGGTGCCCCGGTCGAACCCCCGGACGGGCCTTGGGAGTTGTGCCTCACCATCAACGACTCGTGGGGCTACCAGCACCACGATGACAACCACAAGTCGCTGAGTCAGTTGGTCCGTTACTTCACGGAGACGATCGGCGGAGGCGGCAACCTCCTCCTGGACGTGGGTCCGATGGAGGACGGGACGATCCCACAGCCGCAGGTCGAACGCCTCGAAGGACTGGGGGAGTGGATCCGCAAACACTCCGACGCCGTGTACGGCACGGTGCGCGGACTCCCGGCCGGGCACCACTACGGCCCGAGCACCCTCTCCGCCGACCGCCGCACCCTCTATCTCACCCTCTACGACATCCCGCGCGCCGATATCGGCGTCCGCGGACTGGTCACCCCGGTCCGCAGGGTCACCGTGCTGGGTTCCGGCACCGAACTCGCCCACCGGGTCATCGGCGGACTCCACGAAGCCGTGGGGCAGTTGTGGATCGAACCGCCGTCCCTGGCCGATCTCGATCCGCTCGCCACGGTCCTCGCCGTGGAACTGGACGGGGAGTTGGAGCTGTACCGGGGCTCGGGGCGTTTCTGACGGCGGAGGCGGCTTCTGAACTGCGCCCGCAGAAGCCGCCTCCGACACACCGAGGCGACCGGCCCACACGGGGGACCGGCCGCCAGGGGTGGGGGTCGTCAGCCGGTGAAACCGGCCGTGATGGACGTGAACTGCCAGGTGTTCTGGCTGATGCCGGAGCAGTTGCTCACCACTCCGCCGCCGGCGCACCCGCGGTCACGGTTGACCGACCAGAACGCGAGCCGCGCGATGTGATGAGAGTTCGACCAGTCACGGATCTGCGTCCAGATGGCGGGAGTCGTGGTCTCCGACTGGTCGGAGAGACCGTTCATGCCCGAGATGCCGATGTGCGAGTAGGCCGTCGCGTCGTCCCAGCCGAACGTGGACTTCAGCTTGGTCTTCAGGCCCTCGGCCGCGGCGACCGTGTTGCCGTACATGTCGGAGCCGCCGCCGAAGTCGAACGGCATGATGGTGAAGACGTCGATGCCGGCGTTGAGCGACTGCGCCTGCTCGATGAGCCGGTTTCCGTAGTACGTCGGGCCGGTCGTCGAGGTGCCGAAGGTGACGATCGTCTTCAGGCCCGGGTTGTTGGCCTTGACGGTCTTCAGCGCGGTCAGGATCTTCGCCTGGACGGCCTCGTTCTCGAACTCGTCCGTGTTCTCGATGTCCATGTCGATCGCCTTGAGGCCGTAGGCGCTGATCACCTTCTGCAGGGCCCCGGCGAGTGCGCTCGCGGAGGAGCAGTTGGCGCCGAGCTTGCTGCCCTGCCAGCCGCCGAAGGACGGCACGATGTCACCGCCGGCCGCGCGGATCTGGTTGATGGCGGTCTGGTCGACGCCACCGGTCAGCGCCCGGCTGCCGTCCCAACTCGGCGTGCAGCCACCGGAGTCGAGCACGAACGCCATCGTGAACCACTTGATGCCGGTCGCGCTCATCACCGTGCTCGGACTCGGCGGATCGCCCCAGCCCTCGTAGAGATACGGCGCGGCCTGGGTGAACCCGGTGCCGCCACCGGTGCCGGCACTCGTCGTGACGCTCACCGCGTTGGAGGCCGCCGAGGTGTTCCCGGCCGCGTCACGCGCCTTCACGGTGAACGTGTAGGCGGTACTGGCCGCGAGCCCGCTGACCGTGCCGCTCGTACCGGAGACGCTGAGGACCTGGTTCGCACCGCTGTAGACGTCGTACGACGTGACGCCCACGTTGTCCGTCGCGGCGCCCCACGACAGCGAGACGCTCGACGACGTCTTGCCCGTGGAGGTCAGGCCGGTCGGCGCGGTCGGGGCCTGGGTGTCGCCACCGCCACCACCGCCGGGACCGTCGAGGCTGATGTCGTCCGCGTAGTAGGTGCCCTGCGCGTACCAGCCGTGGACGTAGATGGTGGCGCTGGTCTGCGAGGCGCCGGTGGTGAACGATGTCGTCAACTGGGCGTACGCCGACGGGGACGAAGTCCACGTCGAGGAACCGCCGTTGACACCGAGGTAGACATAACTGCCGCGCACCCAGCCGCTGAGCGAGTAGGCCGTGTTCGGTTGCACGGCCACCGTCTGGGTGCACTGCGCGGTGTCGCTCGAACTCACCGCGCCCGCAAGGGCTTTGGTGCCTCCGTGCACGGGCGAGGAGACGACCGAGCCGAGGTTCCCGGTGCAGGACCAGGGGGAGAGACTGCCCGACTCGAAGCCGGGGTTGGTCAGGACGTTGGCCGCCTCCGCGGTGCCGGGCAGCGCGATGGCCCCGGCCATGGCCAGGGCCGCCGTACCGAGCAGGGCGAGGAGTCGACGTCTGGAACGTCTGAGTGTGTCGCGCACGCGATCTCCCTGAAGGAATGGGGGTGTTCGGGAGTGCAGGAGAGTGCGCAACCAAGTTGGTATGGACCAATCACGGTGTCAAGACGCGGCGCCATGATTGGTCCAGACCGGTATGAAATTGTGGTCGGACGTGAGGGGACCCGAGGAGCCTAGGCGCGGGCCGCCGCCCGGCTGCCGGTCGCGGAGGCCTCCGGTGCCGTGTCCACCGGGTCCACTGTGTCCACCGCGTCCTGCACGGGTGCGGACGGCGTCGGGAGCAGGGGCTCCGACTCCTCCGCGCGCTGGTGCGGGAGCGACACGGGACGCAGCTGACGCGGGCCCGACACCACCGCGTAGTCCGCGCCCAGGAACGGCGGCTCGATCGTGCCCGGGTCCTCGCCGAGCGCCAACTGCACTGCCGCCCACGGGGCGTTGACCCCGCACAGCGACAGCTGGTGCAGGCCGCCCGCGGGGCGGGTGTTGACGTCCATCAGCACGGGCGTCTCGCCGAACATGCGGAACTGGATGTTGGACAGGTAGTGCAGCCCGAAGCCCTCGGCGATCCGGCGGGCCGGCTCCAGCCACTGCTCGTGCAGGGTGAAACCGCGGCGGCGGCCGTTCTTCGTGCGGCCCACGGCGAGCCGGACCACGTTGTCGGGACCGGTCAGGCAGTCCACCGACACCTCCGGCTCCTCCAGGCGCGGCATGACCAGCCAGTCGACCTGCTCGTCGGCCTGCTCCAGCGCCTCGACGACCGTGTCGAGCGGGACGTAGGGGCTCGGGAAGCCGTTGAGGTGCATGAGCGAGAAGGGGGCGCGCGTGATCACGCGGAAGCCCACCC
>NZ_JAENRY010000343.1 GCF_016612545.1 Streptomyces sp. MBT65
GCTCGGGGACGGTTCGGGGCGACCCGGTGACGGTTTGGGGTTTTTCGGGCTGGTTCGGGGTGTGGTTTCGAGGTCTGGGGATCTTGGGGGCCGCACGGATTTGGGGAACCGTGGGGACGGGGAGTAGCGGTTGGGCCTCTCTGGGAGATGCCGGTCGGGCCGCCCGTCGGGATTGGCGGGGAGGGGTTCGGCGACAGGGATTTGGTTGGTCTCGCGGGGGACGCAGTGGGGAAAGCAGGGACGGTGGCGGACTGTCCGGGGATGCGCTGATGCCTCGGTGCCGCTGTGAACGGCTAGGGGTTCGGAGATTCCAGGGCTGTTCGCGTGGGCCCGGGCTTTCACTCGCTCTCCCAGTCCGCTTCTTGGGAGCCCGAGCCAGACCCGGTGAGCGGGCGTGGCCGTTCGGCTGGCCTCGGCGCGAGGCGGTGATGGTGATGATGGCGGTGGCCTCTCGGGGCCGGTTTGGGTCGGCCGGTGGCCGACTGGTAGCCTGGGTGGCTGTGTCTCCTGCCCTCTCGGCGCGAGGCGCACCCCAAGAAAAATCATCGGCCCGGGACCCGTGCGGCCCCGTGCCAGAACCTGCAAAGGCTCATTCGTGGCGAACATCAAGTCCCAGATCAAGCGGATCAAGACCAACGAGAAGGCTCGGCTGCGCAACAAGGCCGTCAAGTCCTCCCTGAAGACCGCGATCCGCAAGGCCCGCGAAGCCGCTGCCGCGGGTGACGTCGAGAAGGCCACCGAGTACCAGCGCGCTGCCGCGCGTCAGCTCGACAAGGCCGTCGCGAAGGGCGTCATCCACAAGAACCAGGCCGCCAACAAGAAGTCGGCGCTTGCTTCCAAGGTCACCGCGCTCAAGGGCTGATCCTTCCGCACTTGCCTCGGCCCGCGCTCGCGCGGACCGGACCAGTAGCAATCCACCGTGAGGACACGTCGAGCCCTCTACCTCGATTCACGGACAGACATCGTGGTCGCCACGCCACGTACAGTGCCCCCGGACCCACTTCGGGGGCATTGCTGTATCCCCGTCATCGCCGTCCTCCCCGTCGCCGCCTGCCGTCTCCGCGCGGTGTGCCGGCCCTGGGCAGAGTCGCCAGTGCCTGTCCGGCGGGGGTGGCTGAACAGGTCGAAGGCAATCGGCGATGCCCGATTCGCGTTGGCTGCCGACGGCAACCCGCTGGTCCTGAGCGCCAGATCGCCCGGCACCCGTCACACCCGCACCCGCACCCGCACCCGCACCCGCGACATGCTCCGCCGTGCCAACGACCCTGCGGGTCAGTACCCCTGACCCTGACCCTGCCCCCGTGACCGGGCCGCCCGGGCGATCGCGACGACCGCCTTCTCCAACGCGTACTCCGGATCGTCCCCCCCGCCCTTCACTCCCGCGTCCGCCTCGGCCACCGCCCGCAGCGCGACGGAGACCGCGTCCGGTGTCCACCCCCGCATCTGCTGCCGTACCCGGTCGATCTTCCACGGCGGCATCCCCAGCTCACGCGCCAGATCCGCCGGCCGTCCCCCACGCGCGGACGACAGCTTCCCGATCGCCCGCACCCCCTGCGCCAACGCGCTGGTGATCAGCACCGGCGCCACCCCGGTGGACAACGACCACCGCAGTGCCTCCAGCGCCTCCGCCGCCCGCCCCTCCACGGCCCGGTCCGCGACCGTGAAGCTCGACGCCTCGGCCCGCCCGGTGTAGTACCGCCCGACGACCGCCTCGTCGATGGTCCCCTCGATGTCGGCGACCAACTGGGTCACCGCGGACGCCAACTCCCGCAGATCACTGCCGATCGAGTCGACCAGCGCCTGGCAGGCCTCCGGCGTGGCCGACCTCCCGGTCGCCCGGAACTCACCCCGGACGAAGGCCAACCGGTCCGCCGGCTTCGTCATCTTCGGGCAGGCCACCTCCCGTGCCCCCACCTTGCGCGCGGCATCGAGCAGCCCCTTGCCCTTGACCCCACCCGCGTGCAACAGCACCAGGGTGATCTCCTCGGCGGGCGCTCCGAGATACGCCTTCACGTCCTTGATCGTGTCCGCGGAGAGGTCCTGCGCGTTGCGTACGATCACGACCTTGCGCTCCGCGAAGAGCGACGGGCTGGTCAACTCGGCGAGTGTGCCGGGCTGCAGCTGGTCCGAAGTCAGGTCACGTACGTCCGTGTCGGCGTCGGAGGCCCTGGCGGCGGCCACCACCTCCCGCACGGCACGGTCGAGCAGGAGGTCTTCCTGGCCCACGGCAAGCGTCACCGGGGCGAGAGGGTCGTCATTCGCAGTCTTCCTGGCCATCTCGTAAAGCATCGCACGCGCCACTGACAACGCGTCCCGCATGCGGGAGGTGGGCCGGGTGCGAGGCCCTCCGGGCGGGAGGGTGCCGGGAGGGGAGCAGTAGTGGACCGGATGCGGATGCGGATGCGGATGCGGATGCGGATGCGGGAACGCTACGGCTCCTCGCGCCAGCCGTCCCACTCCCCCGCGAACGCGTCCAGCTCCGCGGGATCGAGCCGCCCGTCCTCGTCCCGCAGAACGAGAAGCCACTGCGCGTCCTCGGCATCGTCCTCACCGGCCAGCGCGTCCCGCACCAGCCGCGGTTCCTCGTCCAGCGCGAACCGCTCCCCGAGCACCTCCGCCGCCTCCTGAGCCGCGTCACGATCGGGCAGCACCAGCACATGTCTCACATCACTCACGGGGACATTTTCCGGTACGGCCACGGTTTCGCGCCAACCCGCCCAGGGCCTGCGCGGATCTATGCGTGCCGGTACGGGCTCATGTGGGCTCACTCACCGTCGGCACCACCCCCAACTCGATCCCGAACCGCTCCCGGTACACCGTCAACACCTCCTCGTCCGTGGTCAGTTCACGTACGTCCCGCGTCCCGTCCGCCCCCGTCACCGTCAGACCGCGACCGCTTAGCGTGATCCGCCCGCCGTCGTCCGTGAGCCGTGAGCAGACCAGTGACCGGGTGAAGTGCGAGGCCGGCGAGGTGCTGTGCCACCACGCTCCGACCACGAAGTCACCCAGCCCCCGGGGCCGCGTCTCCAGCCGGTACTCGGGCCTGCCGTTCCGGACCACGTCCAAATCCGCGGCCAAATCCAAGTCCGAGTCCGAGTCCGAGTGCAAGCGCCCGGCCGCATCCGGTCCCGACGCGACGACCCTGAACGTGCCGCCGGGATCCTTCTGTTCACCCCGCTCCTCGAAGGCCAGCGGATAGTGGCTGTGCGTCCCGAACCCCACGTCGGCCAGCCACACTCCCCCGTCCACCGTCCGCACTTTCAACGCGAGATGGTCGTACGGGATCCCCGGCCGCCCCTCGTCCCCGTACACCCGCGCCGCGAGCAGTGCGACGTCGAAGCCCAGCGCGGTGAGCAACGCGCCGAACAGTCCGTTCAGTTCGTAGCAGAACCCTCCCCTGGCCGCGCCCACCACCTTGTCCAGCAGCCGGTCCTCCTCCAGCACGATCTCCTCTCCCAGATGGATCGACAGATTCTCGAAGGGCACGGTCTGCAAATGGCGCAGATGCAGCTCGCGCAGGACATCGACGGTCGGCGAGGCCGGGTGCTGGACTCCCAGCCGGCGGAGATAGGCATCAACCTGTGCGGGATTCATGCCCTCAGTCTCGCGCCACCCGCAGCTCAGCGGCCGCATCCCTGCCTGGCTGCCGCCCCCCTCTCTCATTCCCGTGTCACCCGAAGCCCGCCGCCCTCACCTCCCACCGCCAGCGCCCCGTCCACGTCCGTCCGCAGGACCACCGTGCCCATGTCTCGCAGCGCCGCGACCGTGCTGGGAGCCGGGTGTCCATACACGTTGTTCTCGCCACAGGAGATCAGCGCCAGCCGTGGGGCCACTCTGCGTATCAGGTCCGGATCCTGGTAGGCCGAGCCATGATGGGCGACCTTGAGCACATCCACGCCGCCCAGCAGCGCGGCCGCCGGTGATCTCAACAGCTCCTGCTGGGCCCGGGGTTCGAGATCCCCGAGCAGCAGCAGACGGAGTCCGGCCGTCCGTACCAGGAGTGCGACGCTGGCGTCGTTCGGGCCGTCCGGGTCCGGCGCCGGGCGCGGTGGGGGCCACAGCACCTGCCAGGAGAGCGGACCGGTGCGTCGCTGTTCCCCGGCCACGGCCCGGGTGATCGGGATGTGCCGTTCCGCCGCCGCCCGCCGTACGAACTCGGCCTGGTCCGCGGGCTCTTCGAAGGACGTCGTCTCGATGGCGCCCACCTCGCGGCCCCGCAGTACCCCGGGCAGTCCTGCCACATGGTCGGCGTGGAAGTGGGTGAGCACGACGAGCGGAATCCTGGTGATGCCCAGGGTGCGCAGACACTGGTCGACCAGCTTCGGATCGGGCCCGGCGTCCACGACCACCCCGGTGCCCTTGCCCGCCGCGAGCACCGTCGCGTCGCCCTGCCCGACGTCACACATCGCGAACCGCCAGCCCGGCGGCGGCCATCCCGTGATCACCCGGGTCAGTGGCGCAGGCGCCACCACGATCAGCAGCAGAAGCAACCCGCAGAGACCGCACAGCCAGGGGTGCTTCAACAACCGCCGCCCGACCAGCACGAGGGCCGCGACCGCGAGGGCGAGCAGCAGTGCCCCCGTCCAACTGCCCGGCCAGTCCACTCCCCCACCGGGCAGCGCCGCACCGCTCCGGGCCACGTCCGCGATCCACCCGGTGGGCCAACTCGCGCCCCAGGCAAGGACCTTGGCCACCGGCATCGCCACCGGCGCCGCGGCCAGTGCCGCGAAGCCCAGGACCGTGGCCGGCGCGACGGCGATCTCCGCGAGCAGATTGCACGGCACCGCCACCAGGCTCACCCGCGCCGACAGCACGGCAACAACCGGTGCGCACAACGCCTGCGCGGCAGCGGCGGCGGCCAGCGCCTCGGCCAACCGCGGCGGAACCCGGTGCCGGCGCAGCGTCTCGCTCCAGCGCGGCGCGAGCGTGAGCAGCGCACCGGTGGCCAGCACGGAGAGCAGGAAGCCGTAACTGCGGGCCAGCCACGGGTCGTAGAGCACCAGCAGCAGTACGGCCGTCGCCAGGGCCGGGATCAGTGATCTGCGGCGGCCGGTCGCCAGGGCGAGCAGTGCGACGGCACCGCAGGCGGCGGCCCGCAGCACGCTCGGGTCGGGCCGGCACACGACGACGAACCCGAGCGTGAGGACCCCGCCGAGCAGTGCGGTCGCCCGGAGGGAGATGCCCAGGCGCGGTGCCAGGCCCCGGCGTTCGACGTGCTGGGCGAGACCGGGTGGTCCGATGAGGAGGGCGAGCAGGATGGTGAGGTTGCTTCCGGAGACGGCGAGGGTGTGCGCGAGGTCCGTCTCCTTGAATGCCTCGTCCAACTCGGGTGTGATCCGCGCGGTGTCCCCGACGACCAGCCCCGGCAGCAACGCCCGCGCGTCGCCCGGCAATCCGTCGGTGGCCTCACGCAGCCCGGCCCGCAGGCGCCCCGCGAACCGCTGTGCTCCGGACGGTCCCTCCACCACCTCCGGCACCGGCTGATTCCTTACCCGCAGCACGGCCGCGACCTTGTCCCCGCTCGTCAGCGAGGGCGCCAACCGCGCCGTCACCTTCACCCGCGTGGACGGAAGCAGCCCGAGCCAGGGCGAACGCTCCGGCCCACCGCCGGAACCCCGCGCCCTGCCCGCCCCTTCCCATCTCCCTCCCTTGGTGGACGAGTTCGGGTCGACGATCAGCAGCACCGGCGCCCGCGTCTCCACGATCGTCCCGTCCATCTCCTCGACCCGCCGCACCTCGGCGTCGATCAACACGGAGACCGGTGCCGCGTGATCCCCGCTGACCCGGGGCCGGGTCAACCGTGGATCGGAACCGACCTCCACCTCCGCGGTCACGGTCGCGTACTCCCGCGCCAGTTCGGGCACCGGCCCTCGACGCAGGTCCGCCCCGTGCAGTCCGGCGGAAGCGGCGGCCGCGGCGATGGCGAGGAGCAGGGCGGCGATCGAGACACGGGGCCATGCGGCCTGCCGCCACGACACCGCGGGGTGGAGTCCTTCCGGTGAGAGGCCAGCGGCCGACCGTGGCGAGGTACGGCTGCCGCCTGCCCTGTCCCGGCGCCGCGTCACCAACAGCAGCACGAGTGCCACGGTCAGCGTCGCCACGGCGGTCCCTGTGACCCAGGCCGACGACGCGTCCAGCGCCAGTGCCGCCGTCGCCCAGGCCGCGAGTGCGGGCGGCACTAGTCGTAGGTCCGTCGGTCCTTCCTGTTGTGGGTGTGCGGTACCCCGCCGATTCCCCGAAGCGGCGTGCACGTTGCGGCGGCGGGCTGGTGAGGTGGCGGATACGGATCGGTGAGGGGAGGAGGGGCCGTCGTCCGGTGCCGTGCGGTGGGGAATCGCGGGCTCGAGCGGGTCGTCGTGGACGGGGGACCTAACCGCACCAGGTCCCCGGGTCACGGCCGCACCAGATTCCGGGGGCACGGCTGCACCAGATTCCGAGGTCATGGCTGCACCAGGTCCCGCAGATCGGAGAAGCGGCGGTCGCCGATGCCGTTGACCTGGCGCAGTTCGTCCACCGAGCGGAAACCGCCGTGCTGGGTGCGGTAGTCGATGATGTGCTGGGCCAGCACCGGTCCCACGCCGGGCAGGGTGTTGAGCTGGTCCGCGGTGGCCGTGTTGAGGGAGACCGGCGCCGTCGGGGCAGCTCCCGCAACTGACCCCACCGAGCCCGCCGCCCCCGCGGTGCTCGCGCCTCCCGCACCGGGCACCCCCGCAATCGCCGGACCGCCGACGACGATCTGCTCCCCGTCCACGAGGAACCGAGCGCGGTTGAGCCCCTCCGTGCTGGTGCCCGGACGCACCCCACCCGCCGCGCGCAAGGCGTCGGTCACCCGCGAACCGGCGGGAAGCCGATGAACCCCGGGCTCCCGGACCTTGCCGCTGACGTCCACGACGATCTCGGTGCCGGTCGCGCCCGAAGCACCCCGCGCTCCGGCCGAGGAGGCACGCGACTCGCTCTGTTTGCCCGCAACCGCGCGCCCGCTGCCGCCAACCGCATCTCCCTCTCCGAAGGGGGACGCCGCTCCCACCACCTCCGGGGCGCGCACGGGCTGGGTCCGGCCCACCCAGAAGTGCTGCACGGCGAAGACCGCGGCCACCACGAGCAGTACACCGAGCGCGACCACGTTCCGCCGCTCCAGCCCGCACCGCGTCTGCACCCACACCGGCATCCGCTCCCGCAGAGCCGACCCGACCCGCTCCCGCCAGGCCCCCGCCGCACGATCCCGTACGACGCCTGTCTCCACCTCTCCGGTGCCGCTGAACTCGCCAGAGTCTCCGGTCATGCCGGCCCCTCCGGCGTACGAGAAGTCATCAGGCTCCAGGGCAACACCCACCGGCGACTCGACCCGGACTTCCCGCTTACCCGACCCCGGCCCAGCCTCCAACCCCGGCCCAGACTCCGGCTCCGGCTCCGGCTCCGGCCCCCGAACGGTCCAAGGCCCCGCATCAACAGGCGCCGGAAACCGAAGCCCCGCCGCCCTGACCACAGCCCCAACAGGCCGTCCCCCGGCATCAGTCACGAACGAATCCGAAGTCCCCACGCCTCCAACCCCCGGCGAACGAAGACTCCCCACGGGCTGCGCCACGACCGGAACAGGACACCCCCCGGCTTCAGCCATCGACGGAAGAGCACTTCGCCCGCCGTCCCCCACCGACGGAGGGGAACCCCACACGACCTCGTCCACAGTCAGAGCAGGAGACCCCAAGTCCTCAGCCACAGGCGGAATCGAGCGCCCCAGGACCTCACCCGCCGGCACAAGCGAACCCAGCACGGCCTCACCAGCCGACGAGTTCAGACGCCCCGCCCCCTCCACCACGGGCGCGCGAAAATCCTCACCCCCGCGATCCCCTGTAC
>NZ_JAENRY010000344.1 GCF_016612545.1 Streptomyces sp. MBT65
CCGCAGGGCCGTGCTCGCGGCGGGCACGGTCGCCGCCGTGGCCGTCGGAGCCGTCCTCCTGCGTCCCCGCCCGCAGACCGACCCGGCGCCACCCGTGCCCTGGCCCGCGAACATCACCGAATGGCGCTACACCGGGCTCGCCCAGACCACCGACTCCCCCACCACCACCGGCTTCTTCCGCTTCGCGGTCACCGTGGACAGCGGACCGCCCGTCGCCGTACGGGTCATCGGCGCCGCCTTCGACGGGCTCATCGCCCAGGCCGTCCCCGACCCGTCCTTCACCGTGCGCGCCGGGACGACCCGCCGCGTGACCGTGGAGATATCGGTTTCCGACTGTTCGGGACTGCCCCTGAATGCGGACCTCGCCTTTCTGGACGTAACGCTGCGTAACACGCGCGCAATACAAAGCCACAGTTTCATCTTCGGCAGCGCCTACTCCAAGGACCTTTCCCAGCTCCTCCACAGGGCCTGCGGCACGACAAACGCCAGGCCAGGCCCACGGCCAAGCGGAAGTGCAGGTTCTCAAAATGTGGACCGTGGCTGAATTCCGCCAAACCGGCCGAGACCCACCCTCCACGATCCCCGCCAACCTGCACGTCATAACAAGAAAGTCACAAGCCAGCGCACGACGATGCCCATGCCTACAGACCGGGCTTAGAGTCACGGCCAGTCACCGCTCCATCGGGAGTTGGGTACCAGCGCAGCACCTTGCCGCTCCACACCGGGGCGACGGTGTCTGCGGAAAGGACTGATTGTGCGACAGCGTTCTTTGGTGATACTGACCTCCGTTCTCACGACCGGAGCTCTGACCCTCACCGCCTGCGGCTCCCGGGACAGCGACAGCAAGAGCGACAGCGGGTCGACCACCCTGACCATCGGTGTCGACGCCCCGCTGTCCGGTGAGAACTCCACCACCGGTCTCGGCATCCAGTACGGCGTCCAGATCGCGATCGACGACGCCAACAAGAACAACTGGGTCCCCGGCGTCAAGTTCAAGATCAAGGCCCTGGACGACAAGGCCCAGCCCGCCACCGGCCAGTCCAACGCCACCGCCTTCACCGGCGACAGCAACGTTGTCGGCGCGGTCGGCCCGCTGAACTCCGGCGTCGCCCAGTCGATGCAGCAGGTGTTCGCCTCGGCCAACATGGTCGAGATCTCCCCCTCGAACACCAACCCCGCCCTGACCCAGGGCAAGGACTGGGCGACCACCAAGACGCGGCCGTACAAGACGTACTTCCGCACCGCCACCACCGACGCTCTCCAGGGCGCCTTCGCCGCCGACTACGCGTACAACGGCCTCAAGAAGAAGAAGGCCTTCGTCGTCGACGACAAGCAGACCTACGGCGCCGGTCTGGCCGGGATCTTCAACGGTGCCTTCAAGAAGCTCGGCGGCTCCATCGCGGGCACCGACCACGTCAACACCGGCGACACCGACTTCAGCACCCTCGTCACCAAGATCAAGAACTCCGGTGCCGACCTGCTCTACTACGGTGGCCAGTACGACGAGTCGGAGAAGATCACCAAGCAGCTCAAGGGCGCCGGCGTCAAGATCCCGCTGTTCGGCGGTGACGGCATGTTCGCCACCACCTACATCGAGACCGCCGGCAAGTCCGCCGAGGGCGACCTCGCCACCTCGGTCGGCGTCCCCGCCGACACCCTGCCAGCCGCCAAAGCGTTCATCGCGACCTACAAGGCCAAGGGCTACAAGGGTGACTACGGCGCCTACGGTGCCTACGCCTACGACGCCGCCACGGCGATCATCAAGGCCGTGAAGGCGGTCAAGGACGGCAACGGCGACAAGCTGCCCTCCGGCAACGACCTCCGCTCCAAGGTCGTCGACGCCGTACAGAAGTCCGACTTCGAAGGCATCTCCGGCAAGGTCGCGTTCGACGAGTACGGCGACACCACGAACAAGCAGCTCACCGTCTACCAGGTCACCAACGGCGCCTGGAAGGCCGTGAAGACCGGCACCTTCAACGGCAGCTGATCTCAGCACAGCACCACAGCACCACCGCACCACGGGCCGCGCGGAAGGAGGATCCCGACCGCGCGGCCCGTTGTCACACCCCCCCCACCCCCAGGCACGCGATCTGTGCACACGACCACCAGCGACATGGAGGCCATGCGGTGAACACCCTGCCGCAGCAGCTGGCCAACGGGCTGCTTCTAGGCTCGATGTACGGGCTGATCGCCATCGGCTACACGATGGTGTACGGCATCGTCCAGCTCATCAACTTCGCGCACGGCGAGATCTTCATGACCGGCGCCTTCGGCGCCCTCACGGTCTACGCCTACATCCTGCCGGACGGCACCTCGATGGTGGTCGCCGTACCACTCATGCTGATCGGCGGCGGAATCGTCTCCGTCGTCGTCGCGGTAGGGGCCGAACGATTCGCCTACCGCCCCCTGCGGCAAGCACCACGGCTGGCGCCCCTCATCACCGCCATCGGCCTCTCCCTGTCACTTCAGGAACTCGTCCGGAACTTCTACCCGGGCGCCGACAAGGCCCGCTCCTTCCCCAGCCTCGACGGCAACCACGACATCGGCTCGGTCACCATCTCCGACGCCGACATCTTCCTGGTCATCGCCGCCATCGTCTGCATGTCGGGCCTCGCCTGGTTCGTCCGCAAGAGCCGCACCGGCCGCGCCATGCAGGCCACCGCCCAGGACCCGGACACCGCGCAGCTCATGGGCATCGACACCAACCGCATCATCGTCATAGCGTTCGCCATCGGCGGTTTCTTCGCCGCAGTGGCCGCCGTCTCCTACGGCCTCAAGTACGGCAACATCGACTACCGCATGGGCTTCCTGATGGGCCTCAAGGCCTTCACCGCGGCCGTCATGGGCGGCATCGGCAACATCTACGGCGCCATGCTCGGCGGAGTCGTCCTCGGCGTCGCCGAGACCCTCGCCTCCGCCTACATCAGCAAGATCCCCGGCATGGAACAGCTCGGCGGCTCCAGCTGGGCCAACGTCTGGGCCTTCTGTCTCCTCATCCTCGTACTGCTGTTCAGGCCACAGGGCCTGCTCGGCGAACGTGTCGCGGACAGGGCGTGATCACATGACCGAGACGACCAAAACCCCCGAAACGCCGGCCACCGCCCCCGCGACCCAGCGCGGCCTCATCCCGCTGCCCCTCGCGGCCGCCCGCGCCCTCCTCCTCGTCGGAGGAATCGCCACCGCCGCCTCCACCGCCCTGCGCTGGACCTGGACCTCCGACTTCCCCGGCGACCTGACCTACAACGGCAGCCCGGCCGGCCTCCAGATCCTCACGCTCGTCGCCGGCGTCATCACCGCGGTGTTCGCCCTCGCCACCTACGGCGTCCGCGGACTCGGCTGGCTCATGCCCGCCCGCAACAACGCACCCCTCGTGCTCACCGCCCTCGGCGGCTTCGCCGTCACCTGGTACACGGTGATCTCGATCGCCGCCGAACTCGGCGGCATCGCCAACTGGGAACCCGGCACCTACATCGCGGCCATCGCCTCCCTGCTCCCGGTCATCGGCGCCCTCGCCCTCCCGCAGGACGCCACCGACACCACCAAGGAAGCGCTCAAGGCGTACATCCGCAAGGCCGACAAGATCCCGGCCCCCCAGCCGACCGCACCCTGGATCCAGCGACTGGCGATCACCATCGTCGCCGCTCTCGGCCTCACCGTCTTCGCCTACGGCATCGACGCGGAGGAGGAACTCTTCGTCGGCTTCCTCATCGTGGTCGTCTTCACCGCCTGGGCCCTGCACAGCGCCGGCCTCTTCGACCGGTTCAGCCACCTCACGGCGACCAACCGCAGCTTCGCCCTCGCCATGGGCTTCGTCGCCGCGATCGCCTTCCCGCTCACGCAGACGAACGACCACTACGCCAACCTCGGCGTCAACATCCTGATCTTCGGCACCGTCGCCCTCGGCCTCAACATCGTCGTCGGCCTCGCCGGACTCCTCGACCTCGGCTACGTCGCCTTCCTCGGCGTCGGCGCCTACACCGCCGCCCTGGTCTCCGGCTCCGAGTTCTCCAAGTTCTCCGGCGTCCAGTTCCCCTTCTGGGCCGCCGCCCTCACCGGCGCAGCCGCCAGCCTGGTCTTCGGCGTCCTCATCGGCGCCCCCACCCTGCGTCTGCGCGGCGACTACCTCGCCATCGTGACGCTCGGCTTCGGAGAGATCTTCCGCATCGCCGTCAACAACATGGACGGCGTCTCCGGCCCCGACATCACCAACGGCCCCAACGGCATCCCGTCCATCCCCGACCTGTCGTTCTTCGGCTTCAACTTCGGGGAGAGCCACGACTTCGCCGGATTCACCATCGGCCGGTTCGCCAACTACTACCTGCTCATGGTCCTGATCAGCGCCCTCGTGGTCACGATCTACCGCCGCGCCTCGGACTCCCGCATCGGCCGCTCCTGGATCGCCATCCGCGAGGACGAGACCGCCGCCACCGCCATGGGCATCAACGGCTTCCGCGTCAAGCTCGTCGCCTTCGCCCTCGGCGCCACCCTCGCCGGCCTCGCCGGCACGGTCAGCGCCCACGTCACCTACAGCGTGGTGCCGAACCCGTACCAGTTCGCCGGAGCGGCCCCGCCCAACTCCGCGTTCCTCCTGGCCGCCGTCGTCCTCGGCGGCATGGGCACGGTCTCCGGACCCTTCCTCGGCGCCGCCCTGCTCTACCTGCTCCCGGAGAAGCTCGTCGCCCTCCAGGACAAGTCGCTGCTCGCCTTCGGCATCGCGCTCATCCTCCTGATGCGCTTCCGCCCCGAGGGCATCATCCCCAACCGCCGACGCCAGTTGGAGTTCCACGAGACCGGCCAACTCGACGTACCGGACACCACGACCCTGACCGACGAACCGGCCATCACCAAGGCAGGGGCGTAGAGAGCCATGACGACACCCGTACTCGAAGCCCGTGACGTCACCATGCGCTTCGGCGGCCTCACCGCCGTCCGCTCCGTCGACTTCACCGTCAACTCCGGCGAGATCGTAGGCCTCATCGGCCCCAACGGCGCCGGCAAGACCACCTTCTTCAACTGCCTCACCGGCCTCTACGTCCCCACCGAGGGCACGGTCTCCTACAAGGGCACGGTCCTTCCGCCGAAGCCCCACCTGGTCACCAAGGCCGGCATCGCCCGCACCTTCCAGAACATCCGCCTGTTCGCGAACATGACGGTCCTGGAGAACGTCCTCGTCGGCCGCCACACCCGCACCAAGGAAGGCCTCTGGTCGGCCCTCCTGCGCGGCCCCGGCTTCAAGAAGGCCGAAAAGGCGAGCGAGGAACGCGCCATGGAACTCCTGGAGTTCATCGGCCTCGCCCACAAGCGCGACCACCTCTCCAGGAACCTCCCCTACGGCGAACAGCGCAAGCTGGAGATCGCCCGCGCCCTCGCGTCCGAGCCGGGCCTGCTCCTGCTCGACGAGCCGACGGCCGGCATGAACCCCCAAGAGACGCGCGCCACCGAAGAGTTGGTCTTCGCGATCCGCGACAAGGGCATCGCCGTCCTCGTCATCGAGCACGACATGCGCTTCATCTTCAACCTCTGCGACCGCGTCGCCGTCCTCGTCCAGGGCGAGAAACTCGTCGAAGGAACCTCCGACGTCGTCCAGGCCGACGAACGCGTCGTAGCCGCCTATCTCGGCGAACCGTTCGAGGCCGCACCCGACGACACCCCGCCCGCGACGGAAGCGGAGAGCACCACCAGCGCCAAGGGAGAAGCCCAGTGACCGCACTGCTCGAGGTCGAGGACCTCAGGGTCTCCTACGGCAAGATCGAAGCCGTCAAGGGCATCTCCTTCAGCGTCGAGGCCGGCCAGGTCGTCACCCTCATCGGCACCAACGGCGCCGGCAAGACGACGACCCTGCGCACCCTCTCCGGTCTGCTTCAGCCCTCCGGCGGCAGGATCAGCTTCGACGGCAAGCCGCTCAACAGCGTCCCCGCCCACAAGATCGTCGCCCTCGGCCTGGCCCACTCCCCCGAAGGCCGGCACATCTTCCCCCGCCTCACCATCGCGGAGAACCTCCAGCTCGGCGCCTTCCTCCGCAAGGACAAAGAAGGCATCGAAAAGGACATCCAGCGCGCCTACGACCTCTTCCCGATCCTCGGAGAACGTCAGAAGCAGGCCGCGGGAACCCTCTCCGGCGGCGAGCAGCAGATGCTGGCGATGGGCCGCGCGCTCATGTCCCAGCCGAAGCTGCTGATGCTGGACGAGCCGTCCATGGGCCTCTCCCCGATCATGATGCAGAAGATCATGGCGACGATCGTGGAGCTGAAGGCCTCCGGCACGACGATCCTCCTCGTCGAGCAGAACGCCCAGGCGGCGCTCTCCCTCGCCGACCAGGGCCACGTCATGGAGGTCGGCAACATCGTCCTCTCCGGCACGGGCGAGGACCTGCTGCACGACGAGTCGGTACGGAAGGCGTACCTCGGCGAGGACTGAGTCCCGCTTCGCCATTCGCTACGACGAGGCCCGCGCCCCCAGCTTCGGGGGCGCGGGCCTCGTCGTGGTCACCGTCTCCGGTGTCAGCCCTTCGCGGACTTCTTCTCGTCCGCGTCCTGGATGACGGCCTCGGCGACCTGCTGCATGGACATCCGGCGGTCCATCGACGTCTTCTGGATCCACCGGAACGCGGCCGGCTCGGACAGCCCGTACTCGGTCTGCAGGATCGACTTCGCACGGTCGACCAGCTTGCGGGTCTCCAGGCGCAGCGTGAGGTCGGCGACCTCCTGCTCCAGCTGCTTGAGCTCGGTGAAGCGCGACACCGCCATCTCGATCGCGGGCACGACGTCACTCTTGCTGAACGGCTTCACGAGATACGCCATCGCACCGGCGTCCCGGGCCCGCTCGACGAGGTCGCGCTGCGAGAAGGCGGTGAGCATCAGCACCGGAGCGATGCCCTCCTCGGCGATCTTCTCGGCGGCGGAGATACCGTCCAGCTTGGGCATCTTCACGTCGAGGATCACCAGGTCGGGCTTGTGCTCACGGGCCAGCTCGACGGCCTGCTCACCATCACCGGCCTCACCGACGACGGTGTACCCCTCTTCTTCGAGCATCTCTTTGAGATCGAGCCGAATCAGGGCCTCGTCCTCGGCGATGACGACACGGGTCGTCAGCGGAGGCACGTGCGACTTGTCGTCGTCGGGCGCGTCTACGGGCTGGGGCGACTCGGGGGCGGTCACGGGGGCTCCTCGTTCAGGGCACGGGGGTAGTGCTGAGCAAGAGCCTACCTAGCTACGATATGGTGGGGGCACAGCGGGAGACCGCTGACCTTCGTTTCAAAGGGGCCCCGGTAGCCCAGCGGTAGAGGCAATGGATTCAAAACCCATCAAGCGTCGGTTCGAATCCGACTCGGGGTACTTTTCCTTCAAATCGAAGGCTGGCATTTAAGCGGAGGTTCGCGTTCGTGTGAACCTCCGCTTTTTGCTGCGTGTCGCGACGATCACTCGCGCAGGGTGCCCCTATGTACGACACCAGCACCCGCAAGCGAGCACTCGCACTGGTCGAGCAGGGCCGAAGTCTCAACTCCGTGAGCCGTGAGATCGGCATCTCACGCGCAGCGATCCGCTCCTGGCAGGACCGCCTCGAACCCCTGCCCAGCATCGCGGCTCCGGGTCCCGGACCACCCGCCGACGATCACGCCTACTCCTACCTCCTGGGCCTGTACCTCGGCGACGGCTGCATCAGTGCCCACCCTCGCGGCACCGGCTACTACCTCAGGATCGCGTGCGCCGACGCCTGGCCCGGGCTCCTCCAACTCTGCCGCGAGGCCATCACTAAGGTGCGTCCAGGCGTCGGCGTCCACGCACTCCAGAAAGAGGGCTACGCGATGGTCACCAGCTACTTCCGGCACCGGCCCGATCTGTTCCCCCAGCACGCCCCCGGCAAGAAGCACGAGCGCCGTATCGCCCTCGAACCCTGGCAGCAGGAAATCGTCGACGCGCACCCCTGGGAATTCATCCGCGGCCTCATCCACTCCGACGGCTGTCGCATCACCAACTGGACGACCCGCACAATCGCCGGTGAGCGCAAGCGCTATGAATACCCCCGGTACTTCTTCACCAACCTCTCGACGGATATCAGGCAGCTCTACACCGACACCCTCGACAAGGTCGGCGTCAGTTGGAAACAGGCGAACGCACAGAACATCTCCGTCGCCCGCAAAGCCTCAGTAGCCCTCATGGACATTCACGTAGGCCCCAAACACTGACCCCCCAGCCCTACTTGGGGCTGTCGTCCTCGCCGACATGGTGCACGCGGACGAGGTTCGTCGAGCCGGCGACCCCGGGGGGCGAGCCCGCTGTGATGACGACGATGTCGCCCTTCTGGCAGCGGCCGTACTTGAGGAGGAGTTCGTCGACCTGGTCGACCATCGCGTCGGTGGAGTCGACGTGCGGGCCGAGGATGGTCTCCACGCCCCAGGTGAGGGTGAGTTGGGCGCGGGTGGCCGGGTCGGGGGTGAAGGCCATCACGGGGGT
>NZ_JAENRY010000345.1 GCF_016612545.1 Streptomyces sp. MBT65
ACCGGGCGGAGGGGGTGGCGGCGTTCAACGAGAAGCGGACGCCGGAGTGGCCGGGGGAGTAGCGGGGGCGGGTGCGTTGTGGCCGGGCGCGCCCACGCGGCGGAACCGCGCGTCGATACAGTCTCGCGTCCCTGGGGTGCGCGGGTGCGGGTCCGGGTGCCGGCCGTGTCGGTCGGTGAGCCCCTCTTGGACAGCGTCGGTCGTACCCGTTCGCCGCACTGATGTCCCCATATGTTCCCAATGTCCCTAGCCTGGAGTGATGGGTGAGGACAGGCGGCTGGCGGCCGTGGTGGAGCTGGCGCAGGGGATGGCGGCGGCGCACACCCCGCGGGAGTCCTGGCGGGCGGCGGCGCTCGGCGCGTGCCGGGCGCTGGACGGGAGTTTCGCGGCACTGTCGGTGTGGGAGCGGGAGCTGGGCCGGCTGCGGGTCCTCGTGAACGTGGGGGAGCGGGCGGTGGGCGAGGAGGAGTTCCCGGACGGCGAGACCTATCCGGTGCACCAGTTCCCGGAGATCACCGAGTTCCTGCACGAGCGCTGGGCCGGCGGCGGCGAGCCCAACGCCTGGGTCGAGACCGCCGAGGGCCCGGCCGCGGGCAGCCCCGGGTACTGCCACCAGCGCGTGGCGGCGCTACGGCGTCGTAGGCGCGGATGTTGTGTGGTCGCCCCGATCGTGCTGCACGGGCGGGCCTGGGGCGAGTTGTATGTGGCGCGGCCGGTCGGTGTGCCCGTGTTCGACCGGGGGGACGCCGATTTCGCGACGGTCCTGGCCTCGGTCGTGGCGGCGGGGATCGCGCAGACGGAGCGGCTGGAGGAGGCGCGGCGGCTGGCGTTCACGGACGCGCTCACGGGGCTCGCCAACCGCCGCGCGGTCGACGTGCGGCTCGACGAGGCGGTCGAGCGGCACCGGCGTGAGGGAGTCGTGGTCAGCCTGGTCGTGTGCGACCTCAACGGGCTCAAGCGCGTCAACGACACCCGGGGGCACGCGGTCGGCGACCGGCTCCTGGAACGCTTCGGCTCGGTGCTGTCGCTGTGCGGGGCGATGCTCCCGGGCGCGCTCGCCGCGCGTCTCGGCGGCGACGAGTTCTGCCTGCTCGCGGTCGGTCCGCCCGCCGACGAGGTGGTCGACGCGGCGACCGAACTCTGCCGCAGGGCAGCCGAGTTGGAGCTGGGCGAGGGCGTGGCGTGCGGTGTCGCGTCGACCGAGGACCCGATCGGCCCGGTACGCTCCGCCCGCCGCCTCTTCCGCCTGGCCGACGCGGCCCAGTACCGGGCGAAGGCGCTGCGCGCGAGCAGCCCGGTGGTCGCGGGCCGCGACGGCCCGGACGACCCGGTGGTCCGCCTCGCGGACTCCCCGACGCCGGAGATGCCGGCGGAACGACGACGGTTCCGGGGCCGTCGGGCGTGACCTACCTGTAAGGGTCTAAGTGGTCACCCGGTAGTGACACTGCCGCATTCAATGCGTACGCTCCTGAATATGGATATGCACACTGTGGTGGTGGGGACGTCCGGGGTCACCGCGTCCGACGTTCTGGCCGTGGCGCGTGGAGGCGCCCGGATCGAGCTTTCGGGTGAGGCCGTCTCGGCGCTCGCCGCGGCGCGGGAGATCGTGGACGCGCTCGCGGCCAAGCCGGAGCCCGTGTACGGCGTGAGCACCGGGTTCGGGGCGTTGGCGTCCCGGCACATCAGCCCGGAACTGCGGGCCCAGTTGCAGCGCAACATCGTCCGCTCGCACGCCGCCGGCATGGGCCCGCGGGTGGAGCGGGAGGTCGTACGGGCCCTGATGTTCCTGCGGCTCAAGACCGTCTGCTCCGGTCACACCGGTGTGCGGCCCGAGGTCGCGCAGACCATGGCCGACGTGCTCAACGCCGGGATCACCCCGGTCGTCCACGAGTACGGCTCCCTCGGCTGCTCCGGCGACCTCGCCCCGCTCTCCCACTGCGCGCTCACGCTCATGGGCGAGGGTGACGCGGAAGGCCCGGACGGGGTCGTGCGGCCCGCCGGTGAGCTGCTCGCGGAAGCCGGGATCGCGCCCGTCGAGCTGCGCGAGAAGGAGGGCCTCGCCCTTCTCAACGGCACCGACGGCATGCTCGGCATGCTGGTCATGGCCCTCGCCGACCTCGACATGCTCTACAAGTCCGCCGATGTCACCGCCGCGCTGTCGCTGGAGGCGCTGCTCGGCACCGACAAGGTGCTCGCGCCCGAGCTGCACGCCATCCGCCCGCACCCCGGGCAGGCCGCCAGCGCCGCCAACATGCTTGCCGTGCTTGCCGGTTCGGAACTCACCGGGCACCACCAGGACGGCGCGCCCCGCGTCCAGGACGCCTACTCCGTGCGGTGTGCTCCGCAGGTCGCGGGTGCCGGACGCGACACGATCGCGCACGCACGGCTCGTCGCCGAGCGGGAGTTGGCGTCCGCCGTCGACAACCCCGTTGTGCTGCCGGACGGGCGGGTCGAGTCCAACGGCAACTTCCATGGCGCGCCGGTGGCTTACGTCCTCGACTTCCTCGCCATCGCCGTCGCCGACCTCGGCTCGATCGCGGAACGCCGTACCGACCGCCTCCTCGACAAGAACCGCTCGCACGGCCTGCCGCCGTTCCTCGCGGACGACGCCGGTGTCGACTCCGGGCTGATGATCGCCCAGTACACGCAGGCCGCACTGGTCAGCGAGATGAAGCGGCTGGCCGTACCGGCGTCCGCCGACTCGATCCCGTCCTCCGCCATGCAGGAGGACCACGTCTCGATGGGCTGGTCGGCCGCGCGCAAGCTGCGCACCGCCGTCGACAACCTCACCCGGATCATCGCCGTCGAGCTGTACGCGGCGACGCGCGCCGTGGAGCTGCGCGAGGGCCTGGCCCCGGCTCCCGCGACCCGCGCGGTCATCGACGCCGTACGGGCGGCGGGAGTCGAGGGCCCCGGACCGGACCGGTTCCTGTCGCCCGACCTCGCCGCGGCGGACGCGTTCGTGCGCGGCGGGCATGTCGTCGAGGCCGTGGAGAAGGTCACCGGGCCGCTGCGGTAAGGCAGTTGGGGCCCTGTTCCGTCAACGGCAGGGCCCCGTACGTCACTTCAGCTTGGCGGACTGCGCGTCGATCACGACGGACGGAATGGTGTAGGCCTTCTGCGACATCAGGGCGCCGAGGTTGACCGTGTAGTACGTGACCAGCGTGGAGCCGTGCCGCACCACCTCGGTGTGCACGGTGCCCGTCTGGCCGTCGGTGTCCTCCATCACGGCGGTCGCGCCGAACGCCACCGACTCGTCACCGGTATTCGAGGCCTTCTCGGCCGCGACCTTGGTGTACTTCGTGCCGTCGGAGCCCGGGACGAGGGTGAAGCCGCCGGCGCAGCTCTTGACCGCGTCGGAGATGGTCTTGAACGTCTTCTCGGCGCCGTCGCCGTCGTACGAGGACAGCCCGACAACGGTGGTCGTACGGTCCAGCGCGGCACCGAACGCGTCGTCGAACTCCTGCTCGCTCATGTCCTCAACGGACTTGGACGGGGTGGCGGACGTCTTCTTCGCCTCGGTGACCAGCTTGTTCGTGGCCGCGGCCGCGTCACCCGGCGCCTGCCCGGCCATCGCCCAGGCCAGCGGGCGGCACTGCGCCTTGTCGACGGTGACGGCGCTCTTGCTCGCGGGGTACGTCTTGCCGACCGCCCCGACCTCGTAGCCGACGACATCGCCCTTGGCGATGGCCAGCTTCGTCAACTCGGCGGCGCTGAGCGCCTTCGCGGAGTTCTTGGCGGTGTCTTCGGCGTTGCTCTTGCCGTCGTTGCTCTTCGCGTCGTCCGAACCGCCGTCGGAGCAGCCGGTGATGAGGGCCAGCGACAGTGCGCTCACGGCGACGGTGACGCACAGTCGTATGCCCGGTGATCTCTTCATGAGCGGACTATGAAGCTTGAGTCAAAGAAGCGTCAAGCCAGTTAAAAGCCGAGCCTTTCCCGGCGTACCGAATACGCCACGAAACCGGCGCCGAGACCGAGGAACACCGTGCCGCCGATGATGTACGGAGTGGTGTCCGGGCTGCCGGTGTCGGCGAGTTGGGTCTCGTCGGAGTAGGTGGTGACGGCCGTCGACGTCACCCGTGCCTGCTGGGTGACCTGGGAAGTCGGGGTCGCCGAAGTCTCCACTCTGGCCTGGTCGGTCACCGTCGCGTTCGCGGAGGGGACGAACCAGAGAGCACCCAGCAGGGTGCCCGCGGCGGTGGCGGTCAGCATCGTTCGGCGAGCGGTTGACACGGAATATCGATCCCCTTGTGGCGCTGGCGAATTGGCCGTGTGGAGCGATGCTAATGAACTGTGCGGGTCGCGGGAAAGTCACGGGAGCTGTGGGCCGTACGCTCCCGGCATGAGCACTCCAGAGACATCACGTTTTGTACGCCTTCGTGTCGAACTCGTTCTTGAAGTGGAGAACGAGGACGCCGTGACCAAGGCCGCGCTGGCCAAGATCGCCGACGATCCCGAGCTGCCCGGCGACGAGCGCGGGCACGCCGAGACCGCTGTGACGGAAGACACCGCCGAGGCGCTCGCCTATCTCGTGGACCCGTTCGACCTGGTCGGCGAGATGCCCGGGGTCGAGCTGGCCCAGGCCTCGTGGAGCAGTGAGGAGATCGAGTACGACCCTGATTCGCCGGATTGGGACCTCGACGAGGATGATGTCGACGGCGATGAGGAAGCGGACGGGGTGGCAGTGGTCGGCTGAGCCGTGTCGGGGAGAACGTGACCCCGGGCGGCAACCGCTGCCCGGGGTTTCGCCGTGCACGTGGTGTGCCCCACACATGCGCGACAAGCGGAACGGTACGCACCAGTCGTAGCGTTGGGTTTATTAAAGATTGTTTAACGGGGTGCTCGCGGTTTTCGGGGATTCGGCAACGATGGAGAAACGTGTGATGACGGACAGTAAGCGGCGCAAGGGTCTTGTGGCCGCGTCCGCACTGCTCGGCGGTGTGCTCGTGCTCACGGCGTGTTCCGGCAGCGACGACAAGTCGTCCGGCAGCGACTCGAGCCAGAGCTCACAGTCGAAGGCCGACGAGGCGGCGGCGAAGAAGTCGTCCGAGGCCCAGATCAAGATCACACCGGCGGACGGTTCGGACAACGCCTCCATCAACAACTCGGCCACCGTCACGGTCAGCAAGGGCACGCTCACGGCCGTGACGATGACGACCGCGGACGGCAAGGCCGTCACGGGCACCATCGCGGCCGACAAGCTCAGCTGGAAGCCCAGCGCTCAGCTCGACCGCTCCACCACGTACAAGGTCGCGGCGACCGCGAAGGACTCCGCGGGTCTGGCGGCCCACGAGAACGCGTCCTTCACCACGGTCTCCCCGGCCAATAGCTTCATAGGGAACTTCACGCCCGAGGACGGCTCGACGGTCGGCGTCGGCATGCCGGTGTCGATCAACTTCAACAAGGCGATCACGAACAAGGCCGCCGTCCAGAAGGGCATCACGGTCACCTCCACCAGCGGCCAGGAAGTCGTCTGCCACTGGTTCAACACCCAGCGCATGGACTGCCGCCCCGAGGACTACTGGAAGGAGAACTCCACCGTCACGCTGAAGCTCGCGCTCGACGGCGTCGAGGGCGCCTCCGGGGTCTACGGCGTGCAGCAGAAGACGGTCACCTTCAAGATCGGCCGCAACCAGGTCTCGTACGTCGACGCGAAGTCGAAGCAGATGAAGGTCGAGCAGGACGGCAAGGTCGTCAAGACCATCCCGATCTCGGCCGGTTCCCCCGAACACACCACGTACAACGGCCAGATGGTGATGTCCGAGAAGTTCGTCCAGACCCGGATGAACGGCGCGACGGTCGGCTTCACGGACGACGACGGCAAGGGAGAGTACGACATCAAGGACGTCCCCCACGCCATCCGCCTCACCAGCTCCGGCACGTTCATCCACGGCAACTACTGGGGCTCGCCCTCGGTCTTCGGCAGCGTCAACACCAGCCACGGCTGCGTCGGCCTCCAGGACGTGAAGGGCGCGGGCGACAAGAACATGCCGGCGGCGTGGTTCTACAACAACTCGATCGTCGGCGACGTCGTGGTCATCTCCAACACCGGCGACAAGACGGTGTCCCCGGACAACGGCCTCAACGGCTGGAACATGGACTGGGCCCAGTGGAAGGCGGGCTCGGCGGTCTGATCCGACGCGCCGACACCGGTCAACTTCGTTTCGCTTGAAGGCGGTTGCCCCTGACCGGGGGTGACCGCCTTTTCGCTGCCCCTATCAAGTGGTCTGCGGCATATGTGAGTTGACGGTAATATCCGTCATATGACGCGCCCTCGGGTGCGCCTCCCTTGTTCCGGGTCCCGTCCCCTCGGGGCCCGGCCCGAAGCGAGGCGGTTCCGGGTACGAAAAAAGGCCGCCTCCCTGAGAAAAGGGAGGCGCACCCATGGGACGTCAGACCAAGCCACGGCTGACTGTTGTGTGTTGGTTCACCCGGTTGCTGCCGGAATCGTGGGCCAAGCATGTGAGGAGGTGGTGGCTCTGGTGGATCACCAGGTAGCCGGAGGCCCCCATAAGGACTAGGGGCCTCCGAAGGCTCCTGAGTGAGCCTGAGCCCCTGTCACGGATACCCGCCGTGGCGGGGGCTCGTTCCTCTTCTCCGACGACGATACCGGCTACGACGCCCGCAGCAAGCCCGACTCGGAATCGGGTGTCCTGAGCGCGGCGACGGCAGGTGATGCAGACCACGGGAACTCCGCCCGCTTCGTGGAGAGAAGAGGGTGTGAAGGACTCGGAGAACGAGGTGCGCCGACGGGTGCGCGAGGGCGATCGTGCGGCGTTCGGTGAGCTGTACGAGGAGTTCGCCCGGGCCGTGTACAACCACGGGTTGCGGCTGACCGGTGACTGGTCGACGGCCGAAGAGGTCATGTCCGAGACGTTCCTCGCCGCGTGGCACACGCGTACGCGGGTGCACGAGGACGGTGGGTCGCTGTTGCCCTGGTTGCTCGGCATCGCGACCCACAAGGCGGACAACGCCCGGCGGAGCCTGCGTCGGCGGCAGTCGTTCCTGGCGCGGCAGCTCCGGCCGGCGAGCGTGGAGGACTTCGCGGCCCAGGTGGCCGGACGTATCGACGACGCGGCCCGGCTGCGGGCCGTTCAGGCCGCCCTGGACCGGCTCAGACGCCAGGAGCGCGAGGTGCTGGCCCTGTGTGTGTGGTCCGGCCTGGACTACCAGCAGACCGCCGAGGCGCTGGGCATCGCGGTCGGGACCGTACGCTCCCGGCTCTCGCGGGCCCGCAAGAAACTCGCCCGGCTCGCGGAGGAGAACCTGGAACCGGGCGCCGCCCGCGGAGAGATGACAAGTGCGGCCGCGATCGCGGCCCTGCCCGTGCGGGAGGAGCTCACATGAAGAACAGGACCACCTCCGCTTCCCCGGAGTGGCGCGACGACCGCGAGGAGATCGCCCGTCTGCTGCCGCCCCCGGCCGACCGTGACGTCCCGCACGAGCAGCACCTCCGTCACAAGGACCTACTGATGCACACCATCGACCGAGACCGGGCCGACCGAGCCGACCAGGCCGTACGCACCCGGCCCGCCCGTCGGCTGCTCCGTCCCGCGCTCCTCGCGCCGGCCACCGCGCTGGCCCTGGCCTGCGTGCTGACCGCGGGAATCGCCCTGACCGACAGCGACGACAAGGGATCGCACCGCGCGGCCTCGGACATGCGGCCCGCCGCGGCCCTCCTCGACCGGATCTCCACCGCAGCCGGGGAGCGGACCGCCCTCACCGTGCGGGACGACCAGTTCGTCTACACCAAGGAGAAGACCCGCGGCGCCGACGTGACCACCGGCAAGGCCGTCCTCGGCCCGCTGACGGACCGTGAGGTGTGGTCCGCCCAGGAGCCGGGGCGGCTGCTCAAGCTCGGTCTCGTCCGGGAGGACGGTGAGACCTTCCCCATCAACGCCGAACTCGGCGACACCCACGGCACGGCGGCCGGCATCAGCCGCCCCACCTACCACTGGCTCAGCTCCCTCCCCACCGACCCCGACAAGCTGCTGACCTACCTGTACGGGAAGACCCCGCACGCCACCGGCCGCGAGCGCGACCAGGCGGTGTTCGAGCAGATCGGCTCGCTGCTCGGCACGTTGATGCCGCCCCGCACCGCCGCCGCCCTCTACCGCGCCGCGGCGAAGATTCCCGGCGTCACCCCGGCCCCGAAGGCCCACGACGCCATCGGCCGCCAGGGCCTGGGCATCGCCCGTGACGACACCCGCTACGGCATCAGGACCGAGTGGGTCTTCGACACGAAGGACTACGCCTTCCTCGGCTCCCGCACCTACCTGACCAGGGACGGCTCCTACGGGAAGTCCGGCACCCTGCTGTCCAGCAGCGCCGAGCTGACCCACGCGGTCGTCGACAAGGCGGGCGAGTCGCCCACGGCGGGGTAGCGGACGCACACGCGACGGGCGGGCCCGGGACTTCCGCCCAGCCTGCCCGTCACTGTGCCTGGCACTTTCGCCCGGCCCGCCCGGCGCCTGGTCCGGGCGGGCACCGGACTCCCCCGTCGCCCGGCCCGCCCTTCACCACCCCCGGACGGCACCGCAAAAGCCGTGAAACCCCC
>NZ_JAENRY010000346.1 GCF_016612545.1 Streptomyces sp. MBT65
CGTCAGTTTTTTATAGGGGCCTGGGGGGGGGGGTGGGTTGATCACCGACCTGTGGCTGGTGGTCAACCCGGACAAGCTGCGGGCGTGGAACGGGTAGGTCGGGAAAGGGTAGGTAGGGAACGGGTAGTTGAGAACGGGTGGGTCGGAACGGGCAGGTCCGAAAGGGCAGTTGGGGGCTAGCTCGGCTGCTGCTTTCGCAGTGCTGCCGGTACGGCGGCGGTCGGCGTCCGCGGTGTTGTTGCCGCCGCTGTCCGCGAACGCCTCCGGGTCACCAGTGCGACCGTCGTCCCGATCCCCACGATCACCAGCCCGATCCCGCCGAACACCAGCGGCAGCAGCCACAGGGAGAGAAAGCCGTCGAGCCGGGCGTCCTCGGGGGAGTCCGCGTGGTAGAGCACCTCGACCCGGTCACCCGCCTCGTACGCGGGCGGATTGGAACCCGTGGAGTCCCGGAACGTCCTCGACGCGCCGCCCGCCGGGGTGAACTCGACGACCGGGTACGCCATGGGCTTGTCGCTCGCCCGGTTCTTGCGGGACGCGCTGCTGTGGTCGGTACGCCACTCCAGGCTCACCACGGTCCCCGGGGCGCGTTCGGCTCCGACCAGGAACGAGATCGACACCCCTGCCGTGATCATCCCGATGGCCAGGAACAGCGCCCCGAACGCGATCACCCCGAACATGATCCAACGGCGGGCGCGTTGCCCCTGTACCTGAACCCGAACCTGCATGCCATTCCTTGCCCCGAGACGGTCAACTGCCTGGTCAGTGTGGCCAATACGGGGGATCGGCGGCCAATTGGGGGGTGGCGGTGGCCCGTTGGAGGGGGCGACGCCCGGCGCCCGTCGTAGGCGATGACGAGCCGCATACCGGACGTCAGTCGATCATCCGTCGCGGAACCAGCAGCTCCTCCGTGGCGAACAGGCGGGCCAAGGCCGTCGGGTCGTCTCCGCCGCAGGTCTCGGCGACGGTGTCGATGAGGCGGTCGTAGTCGGGGCCGGTCTTGTTGTCGTAGGCGTCGGTCATCCGGCCCCACTCGTCCCAGGGCAGCATCTCCCGCTTGCAGAGGGCCGCGAGGTCACGGACGGCGTTGCCGCTGATCTCGGCCGGGCCCCAGGCGTGATCGGTGCCGGGCACCCCGAACAGCTGCGGGTCGATCAGCCCCTCGCGGTACTGGATCCACGCCTCGCCGCCGGTCAGGAACTCACCCGGCGCGAGGTCGTCCGGGCGCTCGGCGTAGCCGTGCCCGAGATGCTCCGTGTCGACGCGCACCCAGCGCCCCTCGCCGCCGTTCCAGTACTCGGTGATCCAGTGGTCGAGGCCGCGTCCCGGCAGAAAACAGGTGCCGAAGCCGCACCTGGCCCGGGAGGGGAGGCCCCGCGCCCGCAGGAACGCGCAGGCGATGGTGGCGAAGTGACGGCACGTACCCACCACCCTCCTCTCGGGCGGCCGGCCGTGGTGCAGCGGACTGGGGTCCAACGCGGTCAGGGTGGCGACCAGTTCCCGCACCGGCCGTATGTCCTTCTCCGCGAACCGCCGCTCGGGCAGGCCGAGTTCGGTCGCATCGGCCGGCTGGATAACCAGATCCTGCACGGCGGCACACACGCCGACCGGGTCGTCCGGCAACTCCTTGACGAGCCACCGTTGCTCGGGGGCGAGGAGGGTGAGGGGGCCGGGGCGGGCGTAGTCCAACAGGTCGAGCGGGTCGAGCGGGTCGAACGTGTCATCGGTCATGACCGGGGAGCGTAGAGGGTGAGTCTCGACCTGAGCGGTGTGCGCTGTTGGGACTACATGCCCTCGGGACGGCGGTGAGTGCGCCAGAGGTGTCTGAGGGCTTCGAGTTCGGTTCGGGGGAAGTGCTCGCCCCACTTGCCTCGGTAGCCGCTCTCGCCGTAGGTCTGTGCGACCTCGTCGAAGCAGCGGATCACCGCGCGGGCGAGCTGGTCGATGCCGAGCCGACCGGACCAGATCCCGGTTCCCTCGGTGTCGTGATCGCCGCTCGCGCGCAGTTCCAGCACGCGGATCCGGATGTCCTCGTCCTCGCGGCGGAGGATCCACCGGTATGCGGTCGGCTCGGCCTCGAACTGGGCACGGGGCTCCGTCCCGCCCGCGACGAGCCGGGCCACCGCGGTCAGGAAGTCCTCGGGTGCGTGGGTGATGTGGGACGCGGTGAGTTCGGCCTTCGCGCGATGGTCCTCGACGGTGCAGTCGGCCCATCCGTGTGAACCCAGCGTCCAGGCGATGCGGAGGTCGGAGGTCATTGCTGCTCCTCGGTGAGGACGTGCCGGACGTCCCGGATCCGGGCGGCGGCCTCGTCGACGCGAGCGGTCGGGCTGACCGGTTGTGTTGTTCGGGGCGGCCTTGCGGGAAGGGGTGCCGTCGACCGGCTACGGCATGAAGGAGCCGTTCGGAGAGCGAGCGGTTACGAGACCGAGGCGGGCTGCCGTCGACCGCCCGATGATCAGCGTAGTCCCGGCATCCGGCGAACAGCCGGGTCCGATCCGGGCTGACGGGGGACCTTCCGCACCGCCGGACCGTCGGCTGGGCGGAGGGTCTCCTCGGTGAGGCGAGCACGGTCCTTCGCCTCGGGCGGCGGGGCGAGCGCGATCCCGGCGTCGGCAAGGATCCCCAGGTCCAGGCTCCAGGTGAGCTGCGAGCGCCTCTTCCACAGCGTGAAGGCGGAACTGACGTGCCGGCGGGCCTGCGGCTCGGTCAGCCCGGTGACCGTCATCAGATGCGCGAAGGCCTGCGCCTCGACTCCGCGGACCTGCGCGTAGCCGAAGTGCGTGACCGTGTGGCAGTCGGTGCACAGGCAGATCAGCCGCTTGAGGGTCTGGACGCGTGCCGTGTCGTCGTAGATCCAGCGCTCGTGGACCTCCAGCCACCTTCTGGCTCCGCGGTCCTCGGCGGCCCCGCAGATCTCGCAGCGCTGCCCGGCCCGCCGGGTGATCATGCGTCGGAGGCGTTCCCAGTCCCGCTGCTCCACGCAGGAGCGGACGTTGGTGAACCAACAGGTGCTGGGCACCAGGTCCACGAACAGGCCGCTGCCGAGGGTTCGGTCCTCACCGGGCAGCAGGTCGGGGACGTCCGGGGCGGGTGCCCACTGCTGAAGCTCCGTCATCCCGCCCCGGGGCGCGTACCAGCGCCTCGCGGCAGGATCCCAGCGTGCCCCGCCCTTCTTCGCCCGCTCCTTCTCGTCGAAGGGAACGTCCAACCAGATCCGCTCAACTGCCATGCGAACCAGTCTGGTTGGCTCCGGGATCCGGGTGGTGGGATTGCCGAACGCGGCCCCACCTGGCGTGCTCGGCTGCTAAGGCCGACTCGTAGGGTGGGGGCATGTGGACCCAGCACATCCAGGCTCTCTGATCACGAGGCGTTGAGGGCGATGCCGTAGGGCGTCGCCCTCCTTGGTGTGCCTGCTACGTGATCCGTCTCCCTTCCGCCCCGCGCTTCCCCGCGTCGCCCGCACCGTGGCGGCGGGAGGCCGGGCCGTGGTCCTCTCAAGACGGCGGCTGACGGCGGCTTTTGAGCGCGCGCGTACAGGCACGGTCCCTTGCCCTCGCCTCACCGTTGCCAAGAGCGCCTTGTGCCCGCGTTGCTTCCCCCTGCCCTCGAACCGTTTCTCGACCTGCTGCGCTGCCCGGTGTGCCGCGCCCGTCTCCGACCCGACCGCGGCTCACTGCGCTGCCCGGCGGGCCACACCTTCGACATCGCCCGTCAGGGCTACGTCAGTCTGCTCACGGGTGTCCGTGCCACCAGCGGTGACGACGCGGCCATGATCCAGGCCCGAAACCGGTTCTTGTCCACCGGCAGGTACGCCCCCGTCCACCGGGCCCTGACCCGTATGGCAGCCGACGTCCTGCCGTCTCAAGGCACGGTCGTGGACGTCGGATGCGGCACCGGCCACTACCTGGCCGGCGTCCTCGATCACCTGCCCGGCACCCGCGGCCTGGGACTGGATACGTCGGCACGCGCCCTGCGCTCGGCGGCCCGGGCCCATCCGCGGGCGGCTGCGGCGAGTTGGGACGTCTTCCGCCCTTTTCCCTTGGTGGACCAGGGGGTCGACGTCGTGCTGGACGTGTTCGCCCCGCGCAACCCAGCCGAGTTCCACCGCGTGCTCCGTCCGACCGGCCGGTTGATCGTGGTGCGCCCCGACGAGCGGCACCTGGCGGAGCTACGGCGTCAGGTGCCGGAGGTGGTCACGATCGACCCGCAGAAGGAACAGCGCCTGCGGCAGGCGCTGGACCCGTACTTCCGGGCCGCCGGGACCCGGCACGTCGCCTACACCACACCCCTGACCAGGCAAGAGGTCATCGACCTGGTCGGGATGACGCCGAGCGCCCGCCACCTGACCCACGCGGACCTGAGCGGTCACGGTCCCCTGCCCGACCGGGTCACGGTCTCCGTGCTGGCCACCGCCTATCGGCCCCGGTGACCATGATCGCCACCACAACGAGTGGCATGGCGCACTTTTGCAAGCAGGTGCTTGCAATAGTTAGCGCGGGTGGTGCAAGGTGGAGGCATGGCAACGCTCAACGTCGGCAATCTAGGCGAATATCTCCGTGAGCAGCGGCGCAACGCGCAGCTGTCTCTGCGGCAGCTCGCCGATGCCGCCGGGGTGTCGAATCCGTATCTCAGTCAGATCGAGCGCGGGCTGCGCAAGCCGAGCGCGGAGGTGTTGCAGCAGGTCGCCAAGGCGCTGCGGATCTCCGCCGAGACGCTGTATGTGCGGGCCGGCATTCTCGACGCCGAGCGGGACCGGGACGAGGTCGAGACGCGTGCCGTCATCCTCGCCGATCCCACGCTCACCGAACGGCAGAAGCAGGTGCTGCTTCAGATCTACGAGTCCTTCCGCAAGGAGAACGGGTTCGAGATCGCCGACGGGGACGACGGGGACGAGGACGGCGACCCTCGCACGACGACCAGCGATGCCGGACCGCGGGAGCGGACGGACGATCAGGGCGGCGGCGACGGTGCCGGCGCCGGTGACGGCGACAAGAGCACCGAGCAGCACAAGACGGCCGGATGACCGCGGACGTACAACACAAAACCCTCAGCTGATAGCAACCGGGAGGACCATCACCATGGCCATCACCGATGACCTGCGCAAGACCCTGAGCGACCCCACCCCCCTCTACTTCGCCGCCGGCACCGCCGACCTAGCGCTCCAGCAGGCCAAGAAGGTGCCCGGCCTGGTCGAGCAGCTGCGTGCCGAGGCGCCGGCCCGGATCGACGCCGTGCGCGGCACCGACCCGAAGGCCGTGCAGGAGAAGGCCGCCGCCCGTGCCAAGGAGGCGAGCGCCAAGGCCAAGGAAGCCGGCGCCAAGGCGAAGGAGGCGCAGGAGACCTTCCAGACCAAGGTCAACGACTTCATCGCGTCCCTCGACGGCGACCTCAAGAAGCTCGGCAGCACGCTCGACGCCGACCTGAAGAAGTTCGGCGAGTCCGCCCAGGACTTCGCGCTGCGCGGGGTCGGCGTCGCCGCCGAGTACGCCGTCAAGGCCCGTGAGACGTACGAGAAGGTCGCCGAGCACGGCGAGCAGGCCGTGAAGACCTGGCGCGGCGAGGCCGCCGACGAGATCGAGGAGCTGGCCGTCGCGGTCGAGCCCGACCCCACGCCGGTCGCCGAGCCCGTCGTGGTCAAGCCCACCGAGCCCGCTCCGGCCCCCGCCGCGGCCGCCCCGGCGAAGAAGCCCGTCGCCCCCAAGCCCGCCGCGAAGAAGGCTCCGGCGGCCCGCAAGACCACCGCCAAGAAGACGACCCCGCCCGCCAAGTAGCACGCAGGCAAGGGCACGGGTACGGATACGCATACGGATACGGGCCGGGCACCTTCGGGATGCCCGGCCCGTTCTACGGGTACGGTGGCGGCGTAGATGTCGGGAAGGAGCGGGCTGTGAGCAGCATTCTGGTGTTGGGCTTCGCGGGGTTCATGGGGCTCCTGAAGATTCTCCTCATGGGCCTGGCCGCCTTCGGGCTGGCCGACGCCGCGTTCCGGCGCGAGGACGCCTTCCGCGCCGCGGGCAAGCAGAACAAGGTCTTCTGGCTGATCATCCTCGGCATCACCCTCGTGGTGAGCTACCTGTTCTCCGTCCTGGCGATGCTGCCCATCGCCGGCGCGGTCGCGAGCATCGTCTACATCGTGGACGTCCGCCCCGCGGTGAAGCAGGTCTCGGGCGGCGGCGGCCGCCGCTCCGGCGGCTCCAGCAGCGACGGCCCCTACGGCCCGTACAACGGCGGCCGCTGACACCGCACACCCAGTCCTACGGCGTGCGGTCCAGCATCACCACCGCCACGTCGTCCGTCAGCTCGCCGCCGTTGAGGTCGCGGACCTCGTTCACCGCCGCCCGGAGCAGTTCCTCGCCCCGCAGGCCCTCGGCCAGCTGGCGGCGGACCATGGCCACCATGCCGTCCTGGCCGAGCCGTTCGCGGCGGCCCTGGCCGATCCGGCCCTCGATCAGGCCGTCGGTGTAGAGCATCAGGCTCCACTCCGCGCCCAGCTCCACCTGCATCCGCGGCCAGCGGGCGCCGGGGAGCAGGCCGAGGGCGGGGCCGTTGTTGTCGTAGGGGAGAAGTTCGGCCGGGCGGCCGGGGCAGGCGAGCAGTGGGGACGGGTGGCCGGCCAGGCAGAGGCCCGCGCGGCGGCCGTCGGGGGCGATGTCGACCGTGCAGAGCGTCGCGAAGATCTCGTCGTCGGCGCGCTCGTGCTCCAGGACCTGTTGCAGCGTGCCGAGGAGCTGGTCGCCGCACAGGCCCGCCAGCGTCAACGCCCGCCAGGCGATGCGGAGTTCCACACCGAGCGCGGCCTCGTCGGGGCCGTGCCCGCAGACGTCGCCGATCATCGCGTGCACGGTGCCGTCGGGGGTGCGCACGGTGTCGTAGAAGTCGCCGCCGAGCAGCGCGCGGGAGCGGCCGGGGCGGTAGCGGGCGGCGAAGTGCAGCGGGGAGCCCTCCAGGAGGGGCGTGGGGAGCAGGCCGCGCTCCAGGCGGGCGTTCTCCTGGGCGCGCAGCTTGGACTCGGTGAGCTTGCGCTCCGCGCGGTCGGAACGTTTCCGCTCCACCGCGTAGCGGATCGCGCGGCTGAGCAGCCGGCCGTCCAGCTCGTCCCGGAAGAGATAGTCCTGGGCGCCCACCCGGACCGCCTCGGCGCCGCGCTCGGTGTCGCCGGACGCGGTGAGGGCGAGGACCGCGTGGTGCGGCGCGAGCCGCAGGACGTGCTTGAGTACGGCCAGCTCGTCGTCGGTGCCGTCGAAGGCGCGGCCGGGGGCGGGCAGCGCGAGGTCGAGCAGGATGCAGTGGACGTCGTCGGTGAGCAGCCGCTCGGCCTCGGTGAGGTTGCGGGCGGTGCGGACCCGGATCGGCTTGCCGGTGGGGTCGACCAGCTCGGGTACGACGGGTGAGCCGCCGGGGTCGTCCTCGATCATCAGCAGGGTGAGGTGACCGGCCGCAGGTGTGTTGTGGGCGGGGCGGTGCGTGGTCTCGGCCGTGCTGTCGCCGGTGGCCGTGTCCTGCGTGCGCGGCGCCTCGGTGGCTCCGGAGACGGCCTCGGGGCTGTCCGCGGGCATGTCTGTGGAGGGACCGCCGACCACGGGTGCCGTAGGTGCGGCGGGTGCGGTCTGTGCCGGCGTCTGCGCCTGACCACTTTCCGCGGCCGGGATCGCTCTCTGCCGCGGTATGGGTGCGGGCATCGTCCTGGTTCCTTCCCTCCCCCCGAGGGCACGGTGGGGCGAGGGACCTCGACCCACCGTGCCCTCGGGGGGAGGG
>NZ_JAENRY010000347.1 GCF_016612545.1 Streptomyces sp. MBT65
TGCGGGTGCGGGTGCGGGTGCGGACGAGGGCGGGTGTCGGCGCCTCGGCCGGGATCGGTACGGCCGGGATTGGCACGGCCGGGATCGGCACCTCGGCCGGGATCGGCACCTCGGCCAGGATCGGCGGGACGGCCAGGATCGGTGGGATGGCCGCGATCGGCGGGACGAGCAGCGCGTCCATCCCCGCGCGCCCGCCGGTACCGCCGCCTCCCGTGATCCCGTCGGCATAGGGCGATCGACATGGGCCGATCGGCAAGGGGCGATTGGCATGGGGAGCGTGCCTAGGTCGCCGGATCTCTGACTACCGGATCTCTGACTATCTGAGTACTCGTACTCTGTTGCGGCCCCGGCCCGCAGGGAACCCTCGTACACATGACCGAGAAGCTGCTGAGCCCCCTGCGGACCCGCCCCTGGCCGGAACGCTGGCTGACCCGCGCACTCGGCGCCGCCCTCGCGTCGGCGGCGTACTTCGTCTGCGTCACCTGGACGGGGGCGTCCGCCCCGGGCGCGCTGGTCCTCGAACTGCTCCTGCTGCTCCTGGCCGGCTACTTCGGCCGCCGGGACGACCTGGCCTGGCCGCTGCTGCTGGTGGCGGTGCCCCCGGCCGGCCTGATGTACATCACCCACCCCGAGGGCTACGCCAACTGGCCCGACGAGACCGAATGGCCCCAACAGTGGGCGTTCGCGACGCTCGTGATCGGCGCGGGGGTGCTGGTGGCGTCGGCGGTGGGGAGACGTTTCCGCCCGCACGAGGAGGAGGAGACGACGGAGGGGGTCCTGTCGGCCCACGGCTGCCGAGCGGGCCGTAGCGGACGCTCTTCGTGGGGACAACGGGTGAGCGCGACGGGCGAGTTGGGCCCGCCGGGCGCCGGGCGGGGCAGGTGCTCCGGTCGCTGACGGAGTCGGTTGCGCCGGTCGGCGACCGCCCGTGACGCGAGGGTGAGTGCGGGGCCCGGGTTTCTTGGTCGGCGGGTGGTGGCCGTGCCAGGTCGGTGGGGTCTCGTGCCGGGCGGGGGTGCGGTTGGCCGACGGGCGAGTCGGGCACGCCGATTGCCCGCCGGGTGGTGACCGTACCGAGGCGGCGGAGGCTGGCGCCGGGCAGGTGCTTCCGGCTGCCGACGGAGTCAGTCGCGTCGGTTGCGCCAGTCGGCGACCGTCCACGGTACGAGGGCGACGGCGGAGTGGTGACCTGCGGGATGGGGCGTGTGGGCGGGCGGTGGACGCGCCGGGTCAACGGGGCCCGCGCCGGGGTGCGGGCGGCCGGCGGCCGAGTCGGGCTCGCCGGGCGCCGGTTGGGACAGGTACCCCGGTCGCCGACGGAGTCAGTCGCGTCGGTCCGCGATCGCCCACGACGTGACCGCGACGGCCCCGGCGACCCCGAAGACGGCCGGCCACGCGCCGACCTTCTTGGCCAGGGGGTGGGACCCGGCGAACGCGGCGACGTAGGCGACCGTGAGCGCACCGGCTGCCTTTCCGCCGGCCCGCTGGTGCCACTGCCGCGCGGCGGTCGCCCCGGCAACGGCCAGTACGACCCCGCCCAGTTGACGCTTCTTCGTCCAGCGGGCGACGCCGTACCCACCGACGAGCCCGCCCGCGGCGACGACCGCGCCGGGAACGCTGGGGACCTTGGCCATGATGTGCCTCTCCAGTAGCAGGAAACCCTAATTCGCGCGACAAGGATAACCTGTCAAATGCTTAGGGTAATTCTTTGAATTGGCGTCCCGTTGCTATGAAACCTGAAACTTATTTTATCTACGTGATGGTCCATTGAGATTTCGGTAAGAGCGTCGATAATGTTGTCAACAATCGCGCGAGCCTGCCCGCACCCGCTGACGAGCGGCGATGGGTGCTGCCCAGATGGGCAAGTGCTGCCCAGACGGGCAGGCACCCCGTTCTGGAATTTCCGGAATTACTGGAATCGAAGGAGTCGTTCGTGAGTAAGGACAGAACCCGTCTGGTGCGTACGAGACGCACCTGGCGTGGGATAGCCGGAGCCGTCACGGCAATTGTGCTGGTCGGCGGCGGCTTCGCCGTGGCGAATGCCTCGACGGACACCGGAACCGCCAAGCCGGCCGCGGGCGCCAAGCACCCGGTCGACAAGAAGGCCACCGGCACCGCCGCCGTGGTCAGCGCGGCCAACGAGTTCCTGAACACCCTGGACGCCGACCAGCAGGCCTCCACCCTCCTCGACTTCTCGCAGGCGAACGCCACCGCCTGGTCGAACCTCCCCTGCGGCTCGTCCTGCCGCCCCGGCATCCAGCTCGGCTCCCTGACGGACACTCAACTGGCCGCCGCGATGAAGGTGTTGAAGCTGGCCACGGGCACCGGCAAGAACACCGGGTACGACCAGATCACCCAGATCATCAAGGCCGACGACGTGCTCAACTCGGCCCAGAGCACCAGCTCCGCGGGCCCCGCGCCGTCGGACACCGCGTCGAGCACGGCCTCGGCGGACCCGTCCGCGACGGCGTCCCCCACCTCGACGGCCACCGACGCCCCGACCGACGTCCCGACCGGCACCCCGCCCTCCGGCGGCACCGGAGGCGGCGGCCTCGGCGGCTACGGCAGCGGCGTCTACTTCCTCGCCTTCCTCGGCACCCCCTCGACCACCGGCACCTGGCAACTGCACTTCGGCGGCCACCACTTGGCCCTCGACCTCACCTACAAGAAGGGCAAGGTGGCAGGCGCCAGCCCGTTCTTCGTCGGCGTCGAACCCACCACCTGGACGGACGACGACGGCACCACGTACGCACCGCTCGCGACCATGCGCGACGGCCTGCTCGCCCTCACCGGCAGCCTGAACACGGAGCAGTTGGCCACCGCGAAGCTCTCCGAGTCGTTCAGCGACGTACTCCTCGGCCCGGGCCAGGACGGCCAGTTCCCGGAGACGAAGGAGGGCATCAAGGTCAGCACGCTGTCCCCCAAGCAGAAGCAACTGGTCCTGAAGGCCATCCACCCCTGGATCGCCAACGTGGACGACGCCACCGCGAAGAAGCTCATGAAGACGTACGAACACGAGCTGAACCAGACCTACGTGGCCTACTCCGGCACCACCGCCCTCGACACCCAGGGCGACTACGTGCGCATCGACGGCCCCGGCGTCTGGGTCGAGTTCGTCTGCCAGAACGGCGTCGTGTACCGCGACCAGATCCACTACCACACCGTGTACCGCGACCACACCCGCGACTACGGCAGCGAGTTCACCTTCTCATGATCCGACCGCGAACTTGGCTGACCACAGCGCTACTTCGCCTGGTGGCCGGGATCGCGATCGCGGTACCGGCGACGCTCCTGCTCGGAGCGTCGCCGGCCGCCGCGCACCCGATGCCGCACTCGGTGGTCCAGCTCGACGTGTACAAGGACGAGGTCACCGCACAACTGGCCCTGCCGGTCGGCGACTTCACCACGGCCAGCGGCATCGACCTCAACACCCTCGCCTCGACGGCCCTCCCCACCAGGTCGAAGGCGATCCGCACCTACCTCGCCGCCCACATCCACCCGACCACCCTCAAGGGGGAGGCCTGGCAGGTCACCATCGGCGCGCTGAGCCTCAGCCACACCGAACAGACCTCCACCGGCCCGTACCGCGAGCTGGTCGCCAAGGCCGTACTCACCCCGCCCGCCGGCGCCGACGTACGGCACTTCACCTTCGACTACGACGTGATCGTGCACCAAGTAGTCACCCACATAACTCTGGTGACGGTACGTCAGGACTGGGCGGCCGGCCGGGTCACCGGCGACGGCGCCACCCAGGTCGGCACCATCCGCCTCGACGTCCGCCACATGAAGGTCCCACCGCTGACCGTCGACCTCGGCAAGGGCAGCGCGTGGCGAGGCTTCGTCGCCATGCTCGAACTGGGCGGCAACCACATCCTCACCGGCACCGACCACCTCCTGTTCCTGCTCATCCTGCTGCTGCCGGCCCCCCTGTTGGCAGCGGGCGGCCGCTGGAACGGCGGCCTGGCGGGCCCACGCGCCGCACTCGCACGCATCGGCCGCATCACCCTCGCCTTCACGATCGGCCACTCGGTCGCACTGGCCGCAACTGCCCTGACCCGCTTCGAGATCCCCGGCAGACCGGTGGAGGCGTTCATAGCGGCCAGCATCCTGGTGGGCGCGATCCACGCGATTCGCCCTCTCTTCCCCGGCAAGGAAGCCCTGGTGGCCGGCGTCTTCGGCCTGGGCCACGGCATGGCGTTCTCCTTCGTCCTCGCCGAAATGCACCTGTCCACAACCCAGTTGGCGACCAGCCTCCTGGCCTTCAACCTGGGCATCGAACTGGTCCAACTCCTGCTGGTCTGCCTGGCGTTGCCCTCACTGCTGGTCCTGGCCCGCCTCCGGGTACAGCCCGCGCTACGGGTGACCGGCGCGCTGATCACGGCCACGGCGGCGATCGGCTGGCTGACGGACCGCCTCGGCCTGCCCAACCCGGTGGCGAGGGCGGCGGACAGCGCCGGATCGCATACGACGGGGATGCTGACGGTCCTCGCGTTGACGGCGGTCGCGGCGATCGGCTGGACGCTGGTCGTCCGCCAACGCGGGAGCGGTCCAACGGAGTTGGAGCTGCCGACGACGACGGAGCCCGCCGCCTCCGCAGCGGCGCTGTCCAGAGTTCCGTAGCGGCGGGTGCGGGCTGAAGCACGTGAGGGTCGGCCCGCACCCCGTCCAAAAAACTTGCCGGCCCAGCATCTTTTCCCATCCGGCAAGTCGGAGTACGGTCCGGGGCGTGACGGCGGAGACAGGCCTGACGGGTCTACGTGAGCGCAAGAAGGCGCGGACACGCGCCGCGTTGGCGAGCGCGGCGATGCGGCTGGCGTTGGAGCGCGGGGTGGAGAACGTCACCGCTGAGGCGATAGCCGAGGCCGCGGACGTGTCCCCGCGCACCTTCCGCAACTACTTCTCCGGCAAGGAGGAGGCGATCGTCGCCGAGTTGGTCGACGGCATGGGGTACATCGCCGAGGGACTGCGCGCCCGCCCGGCCGACGAACCACTGTGGGAGTCGCTGCGGCACGCGCTGACGTTCTCGGCGTTCCTGCCGCCGGAGCAGTTGGAGCAACTGGCGGTCAAGGTACGGATGGTGATGGCGAGCCGGTCCCTGCTGGGCTCCCAGCTGGCGATCTTCGAGAGGCTCGGCCAGGACCTCACCACGGTCATCGCCGAGCGCACCGGAACGGACGCGCGCAGCGATCTGTACCCGCGTCTGACCGGTGTCGTGGTGGCGAACGCCCTGCGGCTGGCGGTCTTCATGTGGCTGGAGAGCGAAGGCCGCCTGGACCTGGCCGAGTTGACGGCCGACGCGCTCGCGCGAGTGCGGGCGGGGCTTCCGGAGCCGTAGGGACAACAGCGCAGTGAGGCATCAACTATGAGGAGGCATCACTCATGAACGACGCGAGACAACGGCCGCCGATCCGAAGTCGAAGTCGCCGGCGTGCCGTGCTGGCCGCCGTGGCAAGCACGTGCCTGTTCTTAGGATTCCTAGGAATTCTGGCGCCAACTGCCCAGGCCGCGCACACGGTTGGTGCGGCGACGGTCACCGGCCCGGTCACCGGAGGGAAGGGCGCAGTCGTCCTACAGGGCACGACATTCGACCTCGCGAGCGTGGGATACAGGCAGTCGGAGTTCTTCCTCTCCGGCACGGCCACCTCCTACACCTCGGCCGCGCCGCTGGGTTCGGACGGCCGCTGGAGCGTGACGCCCGCGAGCACCGCGCCGTACACGACCAGAATTGTCATGAACAGGCCATCGAACCCGGCCCGTTTCAACGGGACGGTCGTGGTGGAGTGGCTCAACGTCTCCGCCGGCCTGGACGTGGCCCCGGAGTGGATCTACACCCACAACGAACTGATCCGTGAGGGCTACGCCTGGATCGGAGTCTCCGCCCAGGCGACCGGCGTGGCCGCCACCAGGGCCGCCGACCCGGTCCGCTACGCGGCCCTGTCCCACCCGGGGGACAGCTACTCCTACGACATCTTCTCCCAGGCCGGACAGGCGGTCCGCGACTCCGCGGCCACGATCCTCGGCGGGCTCCACCCGCGCGCGGTGCTGGCCGAGGGCGAGTCGCAGTCGGCGTTCCGCCTCACGACGTACATCGACGCGGTCCAGCCCCTGGCGCACGCGTACGACGGGTTCCTCGTCCACAGCAGGGCGGGATTCGCGGCGGCGCTCTCGCAGGCGCCGCAGGCGGACGTGCCGACCCCCGCGGTCGTACGGTTCCGTACCGACACGGACGTCCCGGTGCTGACCGTACAGACGGAGACGGACCTGATGCTCCTGGGCTACCTGACGGCCCGTCAACAGGACACCGCGCGCCTACGGTTCTGGGAGGTGGCGGGCACCGCGCACGCCGACGACTACGTCGCGAACGTCGGCGCGGCGGACACCGGTGACGGGGCGGTCAGCCTGCGGGAGTTGGGGACCATGCTCGACCCGCCGACCGGCACCCCCGGCTTCTCCTGCGCCGCCCCGATCAACACCGGCCCGGCGCACTACGCCATGGACGCCGCCCAACACGCCCTGCGCAGCTGGGTCTTGACCGGCATCCCCCCGACCAAGACCCCTCAACTACAGGTGACCACAGGCAGTGACGGCACACCGGCGTTCGTCCTGGACGCCAACGGCAACGCCACCGGCGGAGTCCGCACCCCCGCGGTAGACGCACCGGTCGCCGCTCTCTCGGGCCTGGGTCAGACGGGTTCGGCGCAGTTCTGCTTCCTGTTCGGTACGACAACTCCCTTTAGCGGCGCGAAGCTTGCCGCCCTGTACCCCACGCACGCGGAGTTCGTGCGGCAGTGGGTCACTCGAACGGCGGCTGCCGTCGCGGCCGGGACGATCAGGCCGGCGGATGCGGCGGACCTCGTCGAGGCGGCGGTGAGGTCCGACATCGGGGGCTGAACGGGAGGGGCGGGTGCGGCTCGGGAGCCGCGCCCGCCCGTCCACTCAGTGCTGCCTGATCGGTCGGCTCACGAGGAGAGCCACTCCGTGGCGTTGAGGGCGAGGGCGGCGTTGGTGGCGCCGGTGTCGTTCCAGCCGTCGTAGAGCGTGTTGCCGGACTGCCCGGTGCCGTCGTCGATCGGCGAACTGTCGCCCCAGAACGCCACCTTGCCGCTCCCGAAGGTGCTGGTCGCGAAGAAGGCGCCGGTGTTGCCGGAGTAACCGCTGCGGTACAGCAGCCCCTTGGCGGCGGAGTTGTCGGCGGGCTTGATCGTGGCGGTCGTACCGTTGGCGATCAGGCTCTTGGTGACGGTACCGAAGGAGCCGTGCAGCACCGGGTTGCTGCTGTCGGAGATGGCGGCCGGGTACCCGGAACTGATGTTCAGCGAGTCGATGGAGAACCCGAACGGGTCCGTGGAATCAACGCTGTTGTTCGTCATCAGGTCGTTGAGGATCTGGACCGCGTCGTACCCGTCGTTGTTCCGGTCGGACCCGGTGTGGTCGGAGATCATGAACAGCCCGCCCCCGGCCTTCACGAAGTTCATGATGGCGGTCTTCTCGGCGGTCGTGAACTTGATGTTCGGCTCGGGCAGCACGAGCGTGTCGAAGTTCGAGAGGTCGTTCGCCGACGAACCCCCGTAAGTCAGCGCGCTGGTGGCGGTCTTGAGGCTGTAGTCACCGGTCTTCTGCAACGCGATGCCCCACGACGACAGCGCCCCGGTCCAGTCCTTGTCGGAGGAGGGAGAGGAGTCCTGGGCGAGGGGGTCGGGCTTGCTGGTGGAGATG
>NZ_JAENRY010000348.1 GCF_016612545.1 Streptomyces sp. MBT65
TGCACGTGCTCCAGGTTGACCACGACCTCGGTGTCCGGGGCGGAGTGCCGCAGCGCGTTGTCGACGAGTTCGGCGACGATGATCGCGACCGGTTCGACGGCGTGCGAGACGAGCGCGGTGCCGGCTTCGAGATGGTTGTGCACCCGCACGCGGTGGTAACCGGCGAGCCGGGCCTGCCCGCCGGTGACGGCCTCGACGAGGTGCGACTCCTCACGCGCGAGCCCGACCCACGCACCACAGACCACGGCCGCGACCTGCGCACGGCGCAGCGACTGCTCGTTCTCGTGGTCCAGGGCGAACAGGGTCTGCGTCAACTCCGGGTCGTCGTAACGCTGTTGGAGCGAGCGCAGGGCGTCCTGCAAGCGGTNGGGCGGCGGCCGGGATCCGCTGCCCCGCCAGATGCTCGACCTCGGCCGCCAACGCGGCCTGCACGCCGTCCAGTCGGGACCGTAGCTCGGCGATCTCCTCGCGTTGCAGGGCGCGTTGACGCCGCGACCGCAGCAGCCCGGCACCGAGCGCCAGCGCGGACAGCGTGCCGGCGGCGAGAGCGCCGGTCACCAGGTCCGGTAATTCGATCATCGAATCGATTCCAAGTGGAGTCGGGCAGGGCTGAGTTCGGGCCCTCAGGCGGGGCGCCCGGAGCACAGTACACACCGTCATCGACCGCTCTCGCACGGTGTCACAGGACTTCCCTCCGAAACTGACCGGCCTCTGTTCGCTTCTGCGCCAAGTGTCTGAAATGGCATGTGGGGAAAGAGAGTTGAGCCGTCAGGGTCGGGCATCGCGCACGGAGGGGTAGCGGTGTGACGGGCGTCGCGCGCTGGCCGGGACGGCATCGAGGAGCGCGCGGCCGGTCTCCTTCCACCGGAGGTCCAGGCCTACTTCCGCTGAGGCGCGGGGCGGGGTCTCAGCGTGGCCGAGGCCCTCGGGCAGGCGTCGGCAGGCAGTGGAGCGCTCGGCCGCGTGGCAGAAGGCCGCGGGCCGGTGTCGGAAGGTGGCTGTGGTCCAGGGCGGCCCGCCGGCGGATGGTCGGGCCCAGGGGCGGGTGCTGGCGGGTGGCTGAAGTCCGCGAGCAGGCGCCAGCGTGCGACCGGGCTCACGGGCAGGTGCCGGCAGATGGCCGGAGCCTTGGGACGGGAACTGGCGGGCGGTTGGAGTACACGGTCAGGTACCGACGGGTGACCAAGCCCTCTGGGCACTTGCCGACTGGCGGCCGAAGTTCGCGGTAAGGCGATGGCACGCGGCCCAAGTCCACGGCCAGTCGTCGGCAGCCGACCAAGGCCCACGGGCAGGCATCGGCCGGCGGCTGGAGTCCACTGGTAGGCGATGGCGCGCGGCTCAAGTCCACGATCAGGCCCCGCCGGCCGGCCAAGACCCGCGGGCACGCGCCGGCAGTCGACCAACGTCCACAGTCAGAGCCACTCCGCACGAATCAATCGCCAAAACACGCGATTCAGCGGGTATCCCTTGCCCTCGCACCCCTTTCAGCCCTACCGTCCAAACATTCCATCGCCCACGTCACCGAGGTACCCCATGGACCGCACGCGCCTACAGGACCTGCTCGCCCGCGAGAGTGCCGAGGCCGAGCGGGGCAACCCGCGGTCGAAGGCTGCCTATGCCCGTGCCGAGCATCTGTTCGGGCGGGTGCCGATGACCTGGATGAACAAGACCGCCGGAGCCTTCCCCCGCTACCTCGACACCGCCCGCGGCGCCCGTGTCACCGACATCGACGGGCACGAGTACATCGACTTCAGCCTCGGGGACACCGGAGCGATGGCCGGGCACTCGCCCGCCGTCGTCGCGGAGGCGGTGCGGCGGCGGTTCGCCGAGCAGGGCGGTGCCACGGCGATGCTGCCCACCGAGGACGCCGAGTGGGTCGGCGCCGAACTCACCCGCCGCTTCGGGCTCGCCCGCTGGAGTTTCTCGCTCACCGCGACCGACGCCAACCGCTGGGCGATCCGGCTGGCCAGAGCCATCACCGACCGGCCCAAGATCCTGGTGAACAGTTACAGCTACCACGGGAGTGTCGACGAGTCGCTCATCGTCGTCGGGCCGGACGGCCACGGCACCGCCCGCCCCGGCAACGTCGGCGCCCCCTGCGACGTCACGCTCACCAGCCGCGTCGCCGAGTTCAACGATCCGGCCCAGCTGGAACGGGAGTTGGCGCACGGAGACGTCGCCGCCGTCCTCATGGAACCCGCGCTCACCAACATCGGCATCGTGCTCCCCGAGCCCGGCTACCTGGCCGCCGTACGCGAACTGACCAGGAAACACGGCACGTTGCTCATCATCGACGAGACCCACACCTTTTCCGCCGGACCCGGCGGCTGTACCGCCGCCTGGGACCTCGAACCCGATCTGCTCACCATCGGCAAGGCGATCGGCGGAGGCATCCCGGCCGGTGCCTACGGCCTCTCCGTCGAACTCGCCGACCGGCTGCTCGGCCGCGCCGACCTGGACCTCGTCGACATGGGCGGGGTCGGCGGCACCCTCGCCGGCAACGCGCTCTCCGTCGCAGCGATGCGCGCCACACTCGAACACGTCCTGACCGACGGGGCGTTCGCCCACATGACGAAGCTGTCCGAACGCTTCGCGGCCGGTGTGCAGCAGGGCATCGACGCCCACGCGCTGCCCTGGACGGTGAGCCGTCTCGGCGCCCGCAGCGAGTACCGTTTCGCGTCCCCGGCACCCCGCACCGGAACCGAGTCCGAGGCGGCCGGTGACCCTGAGCTGGAGGACTTCCTCCACCTCTACCTCGCCAACCGGGGCATCCTGCTCACCCCGTTCCACAGCATGGCGCTGATGTGCCCCGACACGACCGAGCGGGACGTCGACACCCACACCCGGGTCTTCGCCGACGCGCTCGCCGAACTGGCACGCTGATAAGAGGAGTTGGGAACAAGTACGTGGACGACATCGACCGGGCCATCCTGCGCGAGCTGCAGACCGACGGACGTATCGCCTACGCCGACCTCGGACCGAAGGTCGGTCTGTCCGCGTCGGCCGCCCGGCAACGGCTCCAACGCCTCTTGGATTCCAAGGCCGTTCAGGTCGTCGGGGTGACCGACCCGATGGCCATGGGCGGCCAGGCCATGGCCATGCTCGGCATCGAGGTGGACGGCGACCCGCGCGCGGTAGCCGACGAACTCGCCCTGCGCGACGAGGTGGTGTACTCCGTGCTCACCTCCGGCGGCTTCGATCTGTTCGCCGAGGTGGTCACCCCCGGGCCGCGCGACCTGCTCGACTTCGTCAACGACGTCGTGCGGCCGATCGAGGGCGTCAGGAGCGTCCGGTCGTTCCCGTACTTCGGCATCCACACCCACCGGTTCCTGTGGGACGTGGGATGACCGCGGGCTGAGCGCGGGCCCGAGATGCCGTAGTGATCCCGTGGGCGTCTAATAGGGATGTCGGAAATGTCCCCTGGCGGAAAAGGCCGAGGTCATGACGCCCACGGATTCCAGTGCAGGGGGCAGCAGCGGGGCCGCAGCCAAGGGAGTGCTGCGGCGGCTGGGGGAGTGGTGCGCCCGCCACTTCGTGATCGTCATCGTCGCCTGGCTCGTCGCGCTGGCCGCGCTCCAGGTCCTCAACAGGTCCTTCGGCGGCGACTATTCGGACGACTTCTCGCTCAACGGCGTACAGTCCCACCACGGTCAGCAGGTCCTGAAGGAACACGATCCGGCGGCCGGGGGCTACGGCAGCCAGATCGTCCTCCACGACAAGGACAAACAGCTCACCACGCTGAGCTCGCAGATGTCCGAGACGGTCGGCGACCTGCAGAAACTCCCGCACGTCCTGTCGGTGCAGAACCCGCTGCCACAGCCCGGAGCGCAGCCACCGACGTCCACCGGCCCGAACGTGGGACCCCTGTCCTCCGACGCGAAGACCGGCTACATCACCATCCGCTTCGACGTGCAGCCGTCCACCCTCGGCGACGGCTACCTCCACGGCGTCGACAACTCCGTCAAGCCGCTGCGCGCGGCCGGCGCCCAGGTCGAGTACGGCGGACCGCTCGGCGAACTCGCCCGGCCCGCCGCCGACGACAAGGTCAGCGAACTCATCGGCTTCGCCGTGGCGATCGTCGTCCTGCTGGTCGGCTTCGGCAGTGTGATCGCCGCCGCGATGCCCCTGGTGACCGCGCTGATCAGTGTGATCGGCGGACTCGCCTGCCTCGGACTGCTGGCCGCGGCGTTCACCTTCGCGACGGTGTCACCGACCCTCGCCACGATGATCGGCATCGGCGTCGGCATCGACTACGCCCTGTTCCTGATCACCCGTCACCGGCAGAACCTCATGAACGGCAGTGATCCCGTGCGCGCCGCCGGACAGGCCACCGCCACCAGCGGCCGGGCCGTCCTCGTCTCCGGCTGCACCGTGATCATCGCGCTCGCCGGACTGTTCGTGTCCGGTGTGCCCTTCATCGGGAAACTCGGCCTCGCCGCCGCCGTGACGGTCGTGTCGGCGGTCATCGGCGCGCTCACCCTCGTACCCGCCCTGCTCGGGCTCATCGGGAAACGGATCGACCGCTACCGGGTGCGCCGCCCGGTCGCCGAGACCGACGCCGAGCCGGGCACCGAACCCACGGGCACCTGGCACCGCTACGCACAGCGCGTGGAACACCGGCCGTGGACCTTCCTCGCGGCAGGTGTCGCCGCAGTCGTCGTCCTCGCCATCCCGGTCTTCTCGATCCAGCTCGGCCACATCGGCGACGGCGCCGACCCCACCTCGTTCACCGACCGGCGCGCCTACGACCTGATGACCGACGCCTTCGGCCCCGGCTCCAACGGCCCGCTGACCATCGTCATCGACCAGACGGGCGTCCCGTCCTCCCAGCGCCAGGACCTCACCACCCAGGCCCAGAAGACCCTCGACGGGGTCCAGGGCGCCGCCAAGGTCACCCCGCTGACGACCACCAAGGACGGGGACGTGCTCGTCGGCACCGTCTACTCGAAGCAGTCCCCGCAGAGCGCGAGCACCACCGACCTCACCAACCGCCTCGTCCACGACACCCTCCCCGAGGCGGTCTCCGGCACCTCCGCCAGGGGCTACGTCACCGGCACCACGGCCGCGCAGGTCGACTTCCGCGACATCGTGTCGAGCCGGCTGCCGCTGATCATCGGCGTGGTCGTCGCGCTCGCCTTCCTGATCATCCTCGCCGTCTTCCGCGGCCTCCTCGTAGCCCTCAAGGCCGCCGTCCTCAACGTGCTCTCGATCGCGGCCTCCTACGGCGTCGTCGTCGCCGTCTTCCAATGGGGCTGGGGCGGCCCGTCGTTGGGCGTCGCCGGCAAGGTCCCCATCGAGAGCTACGTCCCGATGATGATGTTCGCGATCATCTTCGGTCTGAGCATGGACTACGAGATCTTCCTGCTCTCCCGCGTCCACGAGGCCTGGCTGCGCACCGGGGACGCCGAGGCGTCCGTCGCCCACGCCCTGGAGATCACCGCGCGTGTCATCACCTGTGCCGCGCTGATCATGGTCAGCGTCTTCGCGGCCTTCGTCCTCAGCGACAACATCGTGGTCAAGATGCTCGGCCTCGGCCTGGCCGTCAGCGTGCTGATCGACGCCACGGTCGTACGACTGCTGATGGTGCCCGCGGTCATGACCCTGCTGGGGCGGCACGCCTGGTGGACACCCCGTTTCCTGGAACGGATCCTGCCGCACATCGACGCGGAGGGGGAGCACGAGGGGGCGTGAGCGTCAGACGCCGGGTGTCAGGACGAGCATGGTGACGTCGTCCCGGATCTCCTCCGAGTGCCGCAGCACATCGGCCCACACCCGCTCCGGCAGGTCGGCACGGTCGCCGTTCGACAGCGCGGCCAGCCGGTCGGTGAACGGGTAGAAGACGCCGGTCGCGTCCCGTGCCTCCCACACCCCGTCGGAGGCCAGGAACAGCCGGTCCCCGGGCAGCAGCGGCACATCGACACCACCGAGCGGACCCGAATCCACCAATCCGAGCCCGAGCGGGGTCCACGGCACGAGGTCGATCTCCGTGACCCGCCCCGCGCGCAGCAGCACCGGAGCAGGATGCCCGCAGGCCACGATCCGCACGGCCCGCGCGTCCGCCGCGAACTCCAGCAGCACGGCCGTGGCGAACAGCTCCGCGTGCGGCGACCGCGCGGAGTCCACCACGAGCCTGCGGTCGAGCCGCGCGGCGACCGATTCGAGGTCCGGCCGGTCCAGCACCGCCTCCCGGAACGCCCCCAGCAAGGAGGCCACGGTCGCGACCGCCGACAACCCGTGCCCCTGCACATCGCCCATCACCGCCCGCACCCCGTACGGCCCCTCCCGAACGTCGAAGAAGTCCCCGCCGACCAGCGTCCCGCGCTGCGCCGCCCGGTACAGCCCCGCACACCCCACCGGCCCCACCCGCGCCGGCAACGGCGGCACCACGGCCCGCTGCGCGGCCTCGGCGACCGTGCGCTCCAGATCGAGCTGGGCGTCGCGACGACTCCGTACGAAGGAGATGAACACACTCAGCAACGCTACGAAGCAGATCGTCAGCAGATCCGTACTGCCCGGATCATTGAGGTGAAAGGCCGGCACGGTCAGCAGCGCGACACTGAGGCCGCCGAAGAGCACGGTCGCCAGCGGTCCGTACGACAGCCCGGCCAGCGGCGGGATGGCGCCCAGCACGAACCCGATGTCAAGGGAGTGCGGGCTCACCAGCGTCGCCACACCCACCCCGCCGACCAGCAGGCCCGGCAGCACCCGCACCCACATCGGAGCGGGCGCGCCCCGAAGCCAGCCACGCCGGGCCGGCTCCCGGTTCCGGCGCGCCACCAGACCCCGCACCATTCCCACACCACCACGCTCCTACGACGGGACCGGCCCCGCACGCCGAACGCCCCGCAGGCCGAGCGCCGTCCGCCGATCCGGAATTCGAGATCAATCCGGAGATCAACTGAAAGATCGGTCAGATCGGCCAATATTCACCAATCCGCACGGGGTGGCCGCTCCGAATCCCCAAGCGTCAGGGAATTTGGCATGGAGGACGGACGGTATGACACCAATCGCCAGGAGCGGTGCGCGGCGCAGGAGCCTCGCGACCCTCGTAGCAGGTGCGCTGGCCGCCGGGGGACTCGCAGCCGCCGGCATGACCACGCTGGAACCGGGGGCGGCTTCCGCCTCCAGTCACCGGGAGGCCCCGCTGATCTCGGGGCAGCCCAAGTACGACAACACGGACGTGTACGCCTTCGTCAGCCCGGACGATCCGGAGACGACGACGATCGTCGCGAACTGGATCCCGTTCGAGGACCCGGCGGGCGGTCCGAACTTCTACACGTTCGCGGACGACGCCCAGTACGACATCCACATCGACAACAACGGTGACGCACAAGGTGAGTTGCTGCTGCGCTACACCTTCAGGACGCACACGAAGAACAAGAAGACGTTCCTCTACAACACGGGCCCGGTCACCAGCCTGGACGACCCGGACCTGAACATCACGCAGACCTACGACATCGACCTGCTCAAGCTGCACAACCAGAGCCTTGTGTCGAAGACCAAGCTCGCCGACGACATACCCGTGGCTCCGTCCGACGTCGGCAAGGCGTCGATGCCGGACTACAGCACGCTGCGCCGGCAGGCAGTGCGCCAACTCGCCGACGGAGGGCGGACGTTCGCCGGTCAGGCGGACGACCCGTTCTTCCTGGACCTGCGTGTCTTCGACCTGCTCTACGGCGGCAATCTGAGCGAGGTCGGCAACGACACGCTCAAGGGCTACAACGTCAACTCGATCGCCCTGCAACTGCCCACCGACATGATCACCGAGTCGAAGCGGCAGCCGGTCGTCGGTATCTGGTCGACCACCCAACGAATGAACGCCCAGGGGAACTTCGAGCAGGTCTCACGGCTGGGCAACCCGCTGGTCAACGAGGTCGTCAACCCACTGAAGGACAAGGACAAGTTCAACGCGTCCTCGCCGTGGAACGACGGCCAGTTCCTGAAGAACGTGACCAACCCGGAACTGCCGAAGCTCATGGAGGCCGTCTACAAGATCAAGGCTCCCGCGGAACCCCGCAACGATCTCGTCGACGTCTTCCTCAAGGGCGTCAAGGGCCTCAACCAACCGCCGAACGTGCGACCGGCGGAGATGCTGCGCCTGAACACCTCGATCAAGCCGACCGCCGACCCGAAACGGCTCGGTGTCCTCGACGGCGACAACGCGGGCTTCCCGAACGGGCGTCGGCTCACCGATGACGTCGTGGACATCTCGCTCCAGGTCGTCGAGGGCGAACTCGTCGGCGCCAAGAACGACTTGGGGGACGCGGTCGACGCCAACGACCGGAAGTTCGGCGACTCCTTCCCCTACCTGGCCGAGCCCGTCGCCGGATCGCGAGGCCCGCTCGCGAAGGGCACAGCCGGTGGCAACAGCGTCCGCGACCAGGTGGGCGACGCCCTTCAGCCGGCAGGTTCGGCGGGCGGTACGCGCGACACCGGCCTGATCGCCGCGTCGGCGGCCTCGGGCGCGGCGGGCATCCTGCTGATCGGCGCGGGTCTGGCGTGGTGGCGCCGGCGCACGCACCGGCCGAACTGACCGGCGCGGAACGGGAGAGGGCGGGGGCCGCGCTCCCGCCCTCTCCGGCTTCAGAACGGCGTGAGCGTCAGCCGTATCCCCGTCGGTGCCGTGTCCTGGACATACGACGCGAAGTCCGCCACGTCGTCGAAGGCGAAGCCGTACGCCTTGCCGTCGGCGGTGGCCGCGTGGACCGCCTTCGCGTAGTGGTTCGTGAGGTCGGTGCGGTAGAACTCCGAGGCGGCGGTGGTCGGTTGGGCCGGGTCCGACAGGAGCGTGGAGCGGTTGAAGCCCGCGCCGAGCACGGCAGCGACCGGGCCCGTGGTGCCGTCGTTCGGGGCGGCCAGGTTGCCGTCGCAGAACAGCACGTCACGCGTCGACGGCTTGGCGAACGAGACGGATGCCGGTCCGGTGAAGGCGAACCGGTCGGCGCGCACCCGCCCGGTGAAGGCGCCCGCGTTCGTGGTGACGGTGAGGTCCTTGCCGGTGTAGGTGCTCCACACCTCGTCGATGTACGGCGCGAAGTAGTCGGCGGTGAACAGGCCCGCGTCCAGTCCGTGTCCCGGCGCGATCACCCGTGTGTCGGCCACGATCAGCGGGGCGAACGCCTCGACCTGACGTACCGCGTCGAACACGGACGTCCGCCCGCCGTCGCGCAGGGTGCCCGTCGTCTGGTCCTGCGCGCCCGTCAGCCGGATGCTCAACGGCACGCTGAACATGTCGACCATCGTCGTGTTGCAGAACATGCCCGCCGTGTTGTGCGTGAACTCGGCGCAGTCGTGCAGGACTTGGTAGTTGGGGTCGGACGTCACCCAGCCGGCCGGATACTGGAGTGCCGGGTTGCCGTTGCCGTCCGCCACGGCCTTGAACCTGAGCTTCGCGCCGAGCGACACATAGATGCGGCCCGACAGGTACGGGAGCGGAATCGTCGTCTCCGCACCGGAGCCGAGGCTGATCGCGTAGTCGGTGAATCCGTCCGCGCCGTTGTCCGAGAGCGCGATCGGCGCGAGTGTGCCGTCCGGAGTGACCCGAACCTGCTTGCCGTCCACGTTCCCGACGATGTAGACGTGAACGTTCGCGTTGTCGAACGAGCCGCTGTTGTTGACCAGTGTCAACGGGAGGGCACCCGCCTGATCGGCGCTGGTCTCCAGGGACTTGGTGTCCGCGAGGGCATGCGGTGCAAGCGCCGCGAGTGCGGGAGCGGCCA
>NZ_JAENRY010000349.1 GCF_016612545.1 Streptomyces sp. MBT65
CCCTGCACCCTCGGGAGGCTGGGGTCTCTTCTAACCAGTCACGCATCAGGACGTGACTGGTTAGAAGAGACCCCAGCCTCCCGAGGGTGCAGGGTCGGGAGGCCGGTCACGCGACGGGATCCGCGGTCTCGGCGGGGACGGCGGGTGCCTCGGGGTTGCGCAGGTAGGAGAGGACCAGCTCCTCCAGCGACGGCCTGCTGGTGCGCCAGTCGGTGTCCAGCGGGGTCGACGGGCGCAGCAGGGCCGTGAGCTGGCGGCCGGTGGTGCGCGACTCGACGACCGGGTGCGGGGCGAGGGGCGTCTGCGCGGGCGCGGAGACGCGGACGTGCGCGGTGAGCAGGTCGTCGATCTCGCCGGCGAGGCGGACCCGGCCGCCGCCGATCAGCAGCAGGTGGTCGCAGGAGTCCTCCAGCTCGGCCACCACGTGCGAGGACATCACGATCGTGGTGCCGGACTCGGCGGCCCGCGCCATGAGGAGGCCCATCATCTCGTGCCGGGCCAGCGGGTCCAGATCGGCCATCGGCTCGTCCAGGAGCAGCAGTTCGGGCCGCTTGGCCAGCGCGAGGGCGAGGGCTACGCGGGTGCGCTGGCCGCCGGAGAGCGCGCGGATACGGGACTTCGGGTTCAGGTCGCCGTCGGCCACGATGCGTTCGGCGACGGAGGCGTCCCAGCGGTCGGTGTTCAGGTCGGCGCCCATGCGCAGCGTCTCGGCGACCGTGAGCTGCGGGTAGAGGGGCTTGTCCTGCGCGACGTAGGCGACCCGCTCGCGGGCCGCGCCCGGCGCCGTGCCGAGGACGGACAGCGCGCCCTCGGTGGGGGCGAGCAGTCCGGCGGCCAGCGCGAGGAGCGTGGACTTGCCCGCGCCGTTGGGCCCCACGACCGCGCAGACGCGCCCGGCGGGCAGCCGGAAGGCGCAGTCCCGCAGCGCCCACCCGCCCCCTCGGCCGAACCGCTTGCCGAGCGCGTCGGCCTCCATCGCGGCGGTGCCTGTCATGAAGGTTCTCCTTGGAAGTGCTTTTCGAGTACGGCGGTGAAGAGCGCGGCGATGTCGTCCCGGTCCAGGCCGGCCGCCAGGGCCCGCGCGGCCCAGTCGTCGAGTTCCAGGCGCAGCGGCGAGTCGGCGGGGGTGGTGGTCAGCCCCTTGCGGACGAAGGTGCCGAGGCCGCGCCGGGCCTCGACCAGCCCCTCGCGCTCCAGCTCGCGGTAGGCCTTGAGGACGGTGTTCGGGTTGATGGCGGTGGCCTCCACGACCTCGCGAGCCGTCGGCAGTTTGTCGCCGGGCTCCAGCATTCCCAGGCGCAGCGCCTGCTTGGTCTGCTGGACGATCTGGACATAGGTGGCCACGCCGCTGTGCCGGTCGATGCGGTACTCGACCACTGGGGTTCCACCACCCTTTCACTAATTGAGTAGTGAAAGGGTGGTGGAAGATGGTTCGGAAAGTCAAGACGGATCCGCATGCGGATCCGTGAACCGATCGACGGTGCTCGTGCGATGAGGAGACGTGAGCGATACGGAAAGCGACGGGGAGCTGCTGCGGGCCATCGCGGCGGACGGCGACCGGCGCGCGTTCGAAGAGCTGTACCGGCGGTACGCGCCATGGCTGACCGCGCGGCTGCGCGGCCGGTGCGCCGACGCCGGGATGGTCGACGACGTCGTGCAGGAGACGTTTCTCGCGGTGTGGCGGGGCAGTGCGCGCTACCGCGAGGACGGAGCCTCGACGGACGCTGCCGGGTGGCTGTGGCGGATCGGGTCACGGCGGCTGATCGACGTGCTGCGCGGCGACGGGGCGCGCGGCCGGATGCGGCAGGCGCTGGCGCGACTGCGGCACCGGGACGAGGCGTCGGCGGAGGAGCGCGTGCTCGCGGGGGTGGAGCACGGGGACCTCGCCGGCGCCCTGGTCCGGCTCTCGCCGGAGCTGCGGGCGGTCCTCCAGGCCACCGTGATCGACGGGCTGACCACCCGGGAGGCGGCCGTCCTGCTGGGCATCCCGGCCGGCACGGTCAAGACACGGGCCATGCGGGCCCGTAAGCAACTGCGGGAGGAGCTGGCATGACCTGGCATGTGGCCGAAGACGACGTACGCGCCTATGCGCGGGGCGAGTTGGCACCGCCCATGCTCTGGTCCGCCGACACCCACCTCGCCAACTGCCCCGAGTGCAGGGCCCTGTTGGCGTCGGTCACCGACTCCGTCGCGCTGGACGCGGGCTGGGCGCGCCTCGACGCCGAACTCGACGCCCCCAAAAGGGGGTTGGTGGAGTCCCTGCTCGTCCGGATCGGCGTCGCCGACCACACGGCACGGCTGCTCGCGGCCACGCCGGTGCTGCGCCGCTCATGGCTCGGCGCGGTGGTCGCGCTGCTGGTGATGACGGTGCTCGTGACCAACTCCCTGAAGAACACTGCCTCCCCGAGCCTCTTCCTCGGCCTCGCCCCCCTGCTCCCGCTCGCGGGCGTGGCCCTGTCCTACGGCCCGAAGCTCGACCCGACGTACGAGATGGCGGTCGTCGCCCCGCTGCACGGCTTCCGTCTCCTGATGATCCGCACGGTCGCCGTGCTGGTCGCCGTCCTCGGCCTCAACGGCCTGGCGTCGCTGGCCCTGCCCGCGTACGGCCTGGCCGCCCTCGGCTGGCTGCTGCCCGCACTCGCCCTGACGACGACCGGTCTGGCCCTGACCCCGCGGCTGGGCCCGGTGCTCGCGCCGTCCCTGGTCGGCGGCGGCTGGGTGGCGTTCCTCCTCGTGGCGAACAACCTGCACGGCGGCACGCTCGAACCGTTCACCCCGGCGGGCCAGGGGGTGGCCGCGGCGGTGACCGTCCTCGCGGCCGGGCTCCTCTACCTGCTCCGGGACCGCTTCGACGCGCGCCCGGCCGCCTTCGGCCCTCTCGCCTGATTCCTCGAACCCTGACTGGAGTTCCGTACATGACCACCACCGTCTCCGCGGCCGGGCTCAGCCTGCGCTACGGCTCGACGCACGCCCTCGACGACGTGTCGCTGCGGCTCGGCGAGGGCGTCACCGGCCTGCTCGGCCCCAACGGGGCTGGAAAGACCACCCTGTTGAGGGTCCTGGCGACGGCCCAGCCCGCCGACTCGGGCAGCTTCACCGTGCTCGGCCACGACCCGAGCACCACGGCCGGCCGGCAGGAGGTGCGGCGGGCGCTCGGCTATCTGCCGCAGACCCCCGGCTTCCACCCGGACTTCACCGCCTTCGAGTTCGTCGACTACGTCGCGATCCTCAAGGAACTCACCGACCGCACCGGCCGCCACCAGGAGGTACGGCGGGTGCTGGAGGAGGTCGACCTGTCGGACGTGCGCGGCAAGCGCATCAAGAAGCTGTCGGGCGGCATGCGGCAGCGCGTGGCACTCGCGGCGGCCCTCGTGGGCGACCCCGGCTTCCTGGTCCTGGACGAGCCGACCGTCGGCCTCGACCCCGAACAGCGCATGCGCTTCAGGGAGTTGATCGCCAGAGCGGGCGAGGGCCGCACGGTCCTGCTCTCCACCCACCAGACCGAGGACGTGGCGATGCTCTGCAACCGGGTCGTCGTCATGGCCGGCGGCACCGTTCGCTTCGAGGGCACCCCGGCCGAACTCACCGCACGGGCCGCGGGCCGGGTGTGGAGCGGTACGGAACGCGACCCGGCCGCGATGGCGGGCTGGCGCACCGGCCTGGGCGCCTTCCGCAACGTGGGCGATCCGCCCCCCGGCGCGGAACTCGTCGAACCCACCCTGGAGGACGGCTACTTGATCGCCCTCGACGGCGTGGTCGCGGAGGTGGCGGCATGAGCGCCGTACTGGACAAGGCACCCCCGGCCACTCGCACCGAGGACCAACGCCGGTCCTGGGCGGCGGTGTTCGCGCTCGCCCGTTTCGAGGCGCGCAAACTCCTCCTGCGCCTCCCGGTGTTGTTCATGTTCGTCCTCCACGCCGCCTGGATCTGCTGGGACATGCGCGACGCCTGGACCGGCTACCCGGCCCTCCAGGACGTCGATCGCGCCACCCAGACCGGCCCGATGCTGCCCGCCCTGGCCGTCCTGCTCTGCGCCAACCAGGCCGTGCTGCGCTCGCAACGCCAGGACACCGACCGGCACTTCGGGGTCCTCGTCCTCGAACCATGGCGCCGTACGGTCGCGTTCGCGCTGTCCGTCGTACCGGCCGTCGTGCTCACCGCGCTGCTGGTGGGCGCACAGTTCACCTGGGGCGTGCTCGCGCCCGGCTCGGTGGGCCACGGCTCGGTGGGCGAACTGCTCGTCGGACCGCTCACGGTCCTGCTCGCCGGGACGGCCGGAGTACTGCTGGCCCGGGTCGTACGATCCCCCTTCGCGGCACCGATGCTCCTGGTGCTGGCGTTCTTCGCGATCACCTTCCTCGGGGCGGTCCCGGGCGACTCCGACGGCAGCGCGACACGCTGGCTGGTCCCGGTCATCGGCGACGCGAGCAGCAAGCCCCTCCCCTCCGACCTGCTGGGCCGCCCGGCCGCCTGGCACGCCCTCTACCTGTTCGCACTGGCGCTGACCCTGGCGCTGGCGGCGGTCCTGGTCAACGGCGGCCGTACGAAGACGGTGGCGGCGGCGCTCGTGGTGGCGGTCGGCCTCGGCACCTGGGGCGCGGTGGGCCAGGCGGGCAAGGTGTCCGACGCGACCACCCAGGCCCGCGTGCTGGCCACGGTGAACCCGGCGAAGGTCCAGTCCTGCGTCCGCGAAGGCAGCTCCACGTACTGCGCATTCCCCGAGTGGACGCCGCGCATCGGCACCTGGGCGAAGGTCACGGACGGCGTCCAGTCCCTGGCCGGCGGCACCGCGGCCCAGGAGAAGCTGCTCGTACGGCAGCGCGTCGAGGCCCGCTACGGCATGGACAGCGACGGCTCGATCGTCGAACCGTCCACCGTGCCGTACCAGGTGACCGTCGGTACGCGCTGGGGCGGCCCGCGGGTACCGGAGTTCGCCGCGGCGGTCTCCTCCGTGCTGGTCATGGGCAGTGAGAAGGCGGTCGGCTCCCTCTGCGACGGCCGCATGGTCACCATCATGTGGCTGGCCCTCGGCTGGCAGTCCGACCCGGTGACCCAGCTGCGCGCGGTCCGTCTCGACGACAGCGCGAGCGGCTCCGCGATCGTGGTCTCCCCGACCAACCCGATGTCCATGACGGCCGAACAGACCACGGTGCTCACGGAGTTGTTCGCAGCCGGCCCGACGACGATCACCCCGAAGGTGAAGGCCCACTGGTCGGAGCTGACGGCACCCAAGGTGACGACGGCGAAGGTGGCGCAGCTGCTGGGCGTGAAGGCGCCGACAGGGGCGGACAAGTGCGAGTGAGAGAACGGGAGTCGGCCCCGGCGACGGTTCGGGGCCGCGCAGGGACGCTGGGCCGGCTGGGCCAGTTGGTACGGCCGACCGCCCGCTCACTGCCCTGGCGGGCGGTGGGCGCGGGCGCCGCCGTAGGACTCCTCCTGGCCGCGCTGCCCCGCCTGACCTCGTCCGACCCCGACCCGTGGATGACGCTGCTCCTGCTGCGCGGCGCCGCGCTGTCCTTCGCCCTGGGCCTGACCTTCCTCCTGGACGACCCGGCCCGCGACGTCACCGCCACGGTCCCGACCCGCCGCATGGTCCGGGCAACCCTGCGCACCGCACTGATCGCCCCGTCGGCGGCGCTGTGGTGGACGGCGACGGTGCTGCTGATCCCGCCCAAGGTCCGCCCCCCGGTCGGCGACATCACCCTGGAGGCGGCCGCCGCGACAGTCGTGGCCCTGGCGGCCTCGGCCCTCGCCACCCGCCTCACCCCCGAACCACGACCGGGCCAGCGCGTAGCCGTCGCCCTCCTCGCCACGTCCATGGCGGCAGCCCTCTTCGTCCCCCGGAACTGGGGCCTGTTCGCCACACCGAAGGACAAGAACTGGGCGACGGGCCACGACCATTGGACCCTGATCCTGCTGAGCGCGGCGATCGTATGGGCGGCATGCGGCCCGGAACCGCTCAGGCGGCACAGGGGGTTGCTGCGGGTACGGAGAACACGTCCTGGTCTGTCTGCCGGTTGACCCGGTCCAGCGCGCGGGCCGCCGACAGCACCCCGGGCCTCATGACTCCGAGCGGTACATCAGGTCCGTCTCGTACGTCGTGAACCCCAACCGCTCGTACACCGACACCGCCGCCTTGTTGTCCGCGTCGACATACAACATCGCCGTGGCCAACCCCCGCCCGGCAAGGTGCCGTAGACCGATCGTCGTCAGCGCCTTGCCGAGCCCCCCACCCTGCACACCCGGCAACACCCCCACCACATACACCTCACCGAGCCCCTCCTCCGCATGGACCTTGGTCCAGTGGAACCCGACGAGCTCCCCACCCCGCTCGGCCAGGAAGAACCCCTCGGGATCGAACCACGCCTCGGCCTTACGGTCGTCCAGGTCCCGCTGGGTGAGGGAACCCTGTTCCGGGTGGTGGGCGAAGGCCGCGGCGTTCACGGCAAGCCACGCCGCGTCATCGACACCCGGCACGAAGGTCCGCACGGAAACCCCCTCCGCGAGCACCGGCTCCGGCAGCGCAAGGTCGGTCAACCCCCGCCGCAACTGCCGGAGTTCACGGAACATCGTGAGCCCGAGCACCTGCGCGAGATGCCGCGCCGCGGCATGCCCCCCGTGCGCCCACACCCGCAACCGCTTCCCCGACGCCGCCAGCAGCGCCGTACCCAACGCCCGCCCGTGCCCGTGCCCCCGATGCGAGGGATGCACGACGAGTTCCGCGGCCGGCGCCTCCACCGGATCCGTGTCCTCCAACTGCGCGTACCCCACGAGCACGTCGCCCAGGGTCAGCAGCAGATGCGAGACCCCGTCCCGCTCACCCCCACGGATCCGCAACCGCCCCTGCTCGGACACCGCCTGCTGCCCGTCGGTCCCGGCGGCCTCGGCGATGAGCGCGAGGACGGCCCCGCCCTGGTCCGGGGTGAGCGCGGAGTAGGTCTCGATCGATCGGGATGCGGGCGCGGGCCGTACGGTGTCGTCGCTGGTCATGGGCATCAGGGTAAGCGGACATACCAGCAAAGTGGCGGCAAAGAAGAAACCAGGATGTAACCAAGAACCCCCTGTCACGCTACGCGCGTTGACCCTAGGCTGCGCCGGAACGTGGTGCCATCTCAGCCGACACACAGGGGGGCTCATGCCAGCCACTTCCCAGCCGTACCGCCCGCGCAGACGTCGTACCGCAGGCCTGCTCGCCGCAGCCGCGAGCCTGGCCACGGCCGGTGCGCTGGCCGCCGCGCTGCCCGCCGACGCGCACGGAAACCCGACCGGCGGCCACGGGTCCAAGCCCAGCCGCTACCAGGACGTCCAACTCCTCTCCTTCAACGACCTGCACGGCAACCTGGAGCCCCCGTCCGGTTCCTCCGGCCGGGTCACCGAACTCCAGGCCGACGGCACGACGAAGACGATCGACGCGGGCGGTGTCGAGTACCTCGCCACCCACCTGCGCGAGGCCCGCAAGGGCAACCCGTACTCGATCACCGCGGCCGGCGGCGACATGGTCGGCGCCTCCCCGCTGATCTCGGGCCTGTTCCACGACGAGCCGACCATCGAGGCCCTCAACAAGCTGGACCTGGACGTCACTTCGGTCGGCAACCACGAATTCGACGAGGGCGCCAAGGAGTTGGCCCGCCTCCAGAACGGCGGCTGCCACCCCACCGACGGCTGCTACACGGACAAGAAGTTCAAGGGCGCCGACTTCCCCTACCTCGCGGCCAACGTCCTCGACGAGAAGACGAAGAAGCCGATCCTCAAGCCGTACTGGGTGTGGAAGAAGAACGGCGTCAAGGTCGGCTTCATCGGCGTCACACTGGAGGGCACCCCCGGCATCGTCTCCGCGGACGGCGTCAAGGGCCTCCAGTTCAAGGACGAGGTCGAGACGATCAACAAGTACGCCAAGGAGCTCCAGAAGCAGGGCGTCAAGTCGATCGTCGCGCTGATCCACGAGGGCGGCTTCCCGGCCTCCGCGTCCTACAACTACGACTGCGACGCGTCCGGCGGCGGCTCCGGCATCTCCGGCCCGATCGTCGACATCGCGAAGAACGTCACCCCGGCCGTCGACGCCCTCGTCACCGGCCACACCCACAACGCGTACGTCTGCACGATCGACGACCCAAGTGGCAAGCCCCGTATGGTCACTTCGGCCGCGTCCTTCGGCCGCCTCTACACGGACACCACGCTGACGTACGACCGCTTCACCGGCGACATCGCCCGTACGTCGGTCAAGTCGGCGAACCACGTGGTCACCCGGACCGTGCCCAAGGCCGCCGACCTGACCTCGCTGATCGGCAAGTGGAACACCCTGGCCGCGCCCATCGGCAACCGCGCGATCGGCTAGATCG
>NZ_JAENRY010000034.1 GCF_016612545.1 Streptomyces sp. MBT65
CCCCAAGGGCGTCGTCGTCACCCAACGAGGCATCGCCAACCTCTTCCACAGCCACCGGCACGACCTGCATCAGGTGGCCAGGGAACGCACCGGACTGCGTCGCCTGCGCGTCGGGCACGCCTGGTCGTTCTCCTTCGACGCCTCCTGGCAACCGCAGTTGTGGCTCCTTGACGGGCACGCGCTGCACATCGCCGACGACGAGACCCGCCGTGACCCCGAACTCCTCGCCGCGTTCGTCCGCGACCGGGGCATCGACTTCATCGAGGTCACCCCGTCGCTGCTCGCGCAGATGGCGGACAGCGGCCTGATCGGCGCCGAGGGCGACTGCCCGCTCTCCGTGGTCGGCTTCGGCGGCGAGGCCGTACCCGAGTCGCTGTGGGCGCGGTTGGCAGCGCTTCAGGACACCGAGGCGTTCAACCTCTACGGCCCCACCGAGGCCACCGTGGACGCGCTCGTCGGCCGGGTCCGCGACAGCGCCACCCCGGTCGTCGGACGCCCCGTCCACGAGTCCCGCGCCTACGTCCTCGACACCGCCCTGCGCCCCGTACCGCCGGGCGTCACCGGCGAGTTGTACCTCTCCGGACCGGGCCTGGCCCGCGGCTACCTCGGGCGCCCCGAACTCACCGCCGAGCGCTTCGTCGCCGACCCGCACGCCACCGAGCCCGGCGCCCGGATGTACCGCACCGGCGACCTGGCCCGCTGGACCGAGGACGGTCTGCTGGAGTTCGCCGGCCGCACCGACGACCAGGTCAAGATCCGCGGCTACCGCATCGAACTCGCCGAGATCGAGGCCGCGTTGGACACCCACCCCTCCGTCACGCAGACCGTCGTCGTGGCCCGCGAACACCGGCCCGGCATACGGCAGTTGATCGCCTATGTGGTCGCCGAGGGGACGGACGGGGCCGAACTGCGCGCCCACGCCGCCTCCGCACTGCCGGACTACATGGTCCCGGCCGCCGTGGTCGTCCTCGACGAGTTGCCGCTGATGTCGAACGGCAAGCTCGACCGATCCGCCCTGCCCGCCCCGGACTTCACCGCGCGGGGCGGCGGCCGGGCCCCCGAGAACGACACCGAGCGCACCCTGCGCGACCTGTTCGCGGACGCGCTCGGGCTGCCCGCCGAGGCGGTCGGCACCGACGACGACTTCTTCACCTTCGGCGGTGACAGCATCGTCGCCATGCAACTGGTCGCCCGGGCCCGCGCCGCCGGTCTGCGGGTCACGCCCCGGCAGGTCTTCCAGCACCGAACCGTCGCCGCCCTCGCGGCCGTTGCCGTCCCGCTCGGCACCGATGAACGGCACGCGGTCCACGACGACGGCACCGGCGCCGTCCCGCTCACCCCGATCATGCGCGGCCTGCTGGAGCGCGGCGGACCCATCGCCGCCTACCACCAGGCGGCCCTGGTCCAGACCCCGGCCGACCTCAGCGAACCCGGACTGCTCACCGTGCTCACGGCGCTCGCCGGCCGACACGACATGCTGCGCGCCCAACTGGTCCGCGACCCCGAGTGGTTGCTGCGGGTGCCGTCCGCACGGGACACCGACGTCAGTACCTGGCTCACCCGCGTCGACGTGCGGGGCGCGGACGACGACGCACTGCGCGCGGCCATCTCCCGGCACGCCGAGACGGCCCGGGCCGGGCTCGACCCGGACGCCGGGGCGATGGTGCGGGCGGTCTGGTTCGACGCCGGACCCGGACAGCCCGGCCGACTGCTCGTCCTCGTCCACCACTTGGTGATCGACGGCGTCTCCTGGCGCGTCCTGCTGCCCGACCTGGCCACCGCCTGGGCGGCGGTCAGGGGCGGCCGTACGCCCGAACTCGCCCCCGTGGAGCTGTCGTTCGCCCGCTGGTCCCGACTCCTCGGCACCCGCGCGACCGACCCGGCGACCGAGGACGAGCTGCCGTGGTGGACCTCCGCCCTCGCCGAAGGCGCCGAACTCCCGCTGGCCCGACCGCTCGACCCGGCCCGGGACACGGTCGCCACCACCCGCTACCTCGCCCTGACCCTGCCCGCCGACCTCACCGGCCCGCTGCTGAGCCGGTCCCCGGCCGCGTTCGGAGCCACCGTCAACGACGTGCTGCTCACCGCGTTCGCCCTCGCGGTCGGCGACTGGCGCACCCGCACCCTGGGTGCCGAACTCCCGGGCGGGCCCGTCCTGGTGGACGTGGAGGGCCACGGCCGCGAGGAGCAACTCGCGGGCGACGCCGACCTGTCCCGTACGGTCGGCTGGTTCACCAGCGTCGTACCCGTACGACTCGACCCGGGCGAGGCCGACCCGGCGGACGCCTTCGCGGGCGGACCCGCGCTGGACACGGCCCTGGCCCGCGTCCGCGAGCACCTCACCGCGCTGCCCACGGCCGGCATCGGACACGGACTGCTGCGCCATCTCAACGCCGGTACGGGCGCACGGCTCGCCCAACTCGGCGAGCCGCAGATCGAGTTCAACTACATGGGCCGCTTCGACCGCCCGGCGGCTGCCGACTGGTCCTACGCCCCCGAGGACGACGCCGCCGACCTCGACGCCGACCCCGGCCAGCCGATGTCCCACGCCCTGACCCTCAACGCCATCACCGAAGACCGCCCCGAGGGCCCCGAGTTGAGCGCCCACTGGGCGTACGCCGCCGAACTCCTCACCGAGGAACAGGTGGGGGACCTGGCCCGCACCTGGTTCCGGGCGCTGGAGGCCGTCGTACGACGGGCCGACACCCTCAACCAGCCCTGACCGCACCCCACTTACCCATCAGACCGCATCAGTCCGCATCAGAGAGGCAAGGAACCCCCGACATGAGCAACCCGTTCGAGAACCCCGACGGCGTCTACTCCGTTCTCGTCAACGACGAGGGCCAGCACAGTCTTTGGCCCGAGTTCGTGGACGTGCCGGCGGGCTGGACGGTCGCGTACGGACCGGCCGGACGGCAGGAGTGCCTCGACCACATCGAGACCAACTGGACGGACATGAGGCCCAAGAGCCTGGTCGACGGGGTCTGAGCACACGAAAGGGGGGCGGGTCCGAACTCTCTCGGACCCGCCCCCCTTTCGCATACCCGTGGATCAGGAAGCGGGCTGCTCCACCTTCGTCGAGGTCTTGCCGTCCACCGCGGCCGCGAGCTGCGGCACCAGGCGGTCCAGGACGTAGGGGATGCTCAACACCGTGGAAAGAGATACGGCGTTGCCGTAGTCGCTGGTCTCCTTGATGAAGACCTCGCGGCCCTGCTTCACCACGTTCAGGTCGCCGTAGATCTTGTCGCTGTGGAGCTTGGTGACGGCCGTGGTGGTGTCCGGCACGATCCACACCGCGACCTTCTGGTCCAGCAGGTCGTAGCGCTCCTTGCTGATGTTGGCGCCGAACGTGTCACCGATGACCTTGTCGAGGCCCGTCGGGAGCTTGAAGCCCAGGTCGGAGAGGAGCCGCGAGCGCGGGTCCTGGCTGCCGTAGACGAACACGCCCTCGTACGGGGTGGCCATGACGGCCGTCGCCGCGGCGAAGGCGGGGTTGGCCTTCTTGGCCGCGTCGAACTTGGCCTCGACGCCCGACACCAGGGTCTTGGCCTCGGCGGCCTTGCCGAGCGCCTGGCCGATCTCCTCGGTCTGCTGCTGCCACGGCACGCCGTAGTCGTTGTAGGCCTTCGGCTGGGCGACGACCGGCGCGAACTGCGACAGGCTCTGGTACTGCGCCTTGGTCAGACCCGAGTACACGGCGAGGATCAGATCCGGCTTCAGGGCGGCGATCTTCTCCACCTGCGGACCGGTGCCGGTGTCCTTCAGGACGGTCGGCGCGGCCGAACTGCCCAGCTTGTCCTGGGCCCAGGGGCCGATCGCGCCCTTGTAACCGCCGAGCCACTCGGTCGTACCGACCGGCACCTTGCCCAGGGCGAGGACGGCGTCCTGATCGGTGAGACCGACGGTGACGATCCGCTTGGGCTCGGACTTGATCGTCGTACTGCCGAACTTGTGGGCGATCGTCACGGGGAAGGCGTCCGCGGAGGCCTTCGCGTCGGACCCCGACGTGTTCGAACCGGATGAACTGGACGAAGCGGAATCGGAGTTGGAGGAACCGCAGCCGACCGCCGTGACGGCCAGCAGGAGGACGGAGGCGAGCAGGCCGGACAGCCGGGCAGCTCTGGTGGCGCGGGGCATCGGATGATCCTTCTGTTCGTCGCGATGGGTCGGCGGGGGGTGACAGGTCTTCGGCGAGAGGAGGGCTAGTGGGCTTCGGGCGCGGACTCGGTGGAGCGGCTGCCGGACCAGGCGTGCCACAGAGCCGCGTACTGGCCCTGGGCGCCGAGGAGTTCGTCGTGCGTGCCGCTCTCCACGACCCGCCCGTCGCTCAGCACGACGACCCGGTCCGCGGACGCGGCCTGACTGAGCCGGTGCGCCACGACCAGTGCCGTACGGCCGCGCAGGGCCTGCTCGGCGGCCTCGTCGAGCTGCCGCGCGCCCGAACTGCCCGCCTCCGCCGTGGCCTCGTCGAGCACGACGACGGGAGGGTCGGCCAACAGCAGCCGGGCCAGGGCGAGTTGCTGCGCCCGGTCGGCGGTCAGCCGGTGACCTCCGTCGCCGACGACCGTGTCCAGGCCCTCCGGCAACGCCTCGACCCAGCCGAGCGCGCCCACCGTGGCGAGCGCCTCGCGGAGTTCCTCGGTGTGCGCCTCGGGGCGGGCCAGCCGTAGATCCTCGGCGAGTGGCCCGGCGAAGACATGTACTTCCTGCGTGACGAGCCCGACCAACTGCCCTGCCTCGTCCGGCTCCTGGCCCCCGACGTCGATCCGGCCCGACTGCGGGCGGTGCAGCCCGGCGACCAGCTTGGCCAGCGTCGTCTTGCCCGCACCGGTCGTACCGACCAGCGCGACCCGCTCCTTGGGCCGGATCTCCAGGTCGACGTCGTGCAGCACCGGGCGGCCCGGCACATACGCGTGGGAGACACCGGTCAGCGTCACGGACGGGGGCCCGGCGGCGGTCGTACGGTCGTCCGCGCGGTCGGCGACCACCGGCGCGGGCTCGTCCACGACCCCAACGAGGCGCGCGAGTCCGGCCGTTGCCGACTGGGCGTCGTCGAGCAGCACCAGCGCGGTGTTGACCGGGCCGAAGAGCGTGTGGAAGTACAGCGCGGCGGCGGTGGCCGTACCGACCGAGGCGGAGCCGTTGCGCACCAGGAGGAACCCGGTGGCCAGGACGGCGGACAGCCCCAGATACTCGGCGATGTGCAGCCGGCTGTAGAAGCGGAGCATCAACTGCACTCCGCTCATGGTCAGTTCGACCGCCGAGCGCGAGCGCTCGGTGACCCGCCGCGAGTGGCCCTTCTGCAAGCGGTACGCCCGTACGGTCCGGGCCCCGCCGATGGTGTCCAGCAACTGCTGCTGCTGGGTCCCGGTGGCGATGCGCTCCTTGGCGTACAGGGGAACGGCGTTGCGCACATACCAGCGGGCGGTGTGCGCCTGCACCGGCACCGCGATCAGCGCCGCCAGCAGGAACCGCCAGTCCAGCAGCGCGAGCGCGCCCAGCGTCAGCAGGATCGACAGCACGGACCGCGCCAGCTCGGGCAGCGCCCCGCGCACGGCGTCGGCGACCCGTGAAACGTCGCGTGTGACACGGGCGTTGAGGTCACCGGACCCCGCCTTCTCCACCCGGTCCAACGGAAGTGAGAGGGCCCGCTCGACGAACAGTTCACGCAGGCGCGCCAGCGCGGTCTCCCCGAGCCGTGACACCAGGGACATGCCCAGCGCGGTGGTCATCCCCTGGACCAGGGCGACCACGGCCAGCGCGACCACGGGGAAGGTGAGCGCGTCGGGGGAGCGGTGCTCGGTGACGATGTCCACGATGTGGCCCAGCAGCGGCTGTGTGAGCAGCCCGACCGCCGTGGCGAGCACCATCAGCCCGAACCCGGCGAAGGCCAACCCCCGCTGCGGGCGCAGCAGTTCACGAACGGCGGCGCGGGTGCGGGCCGGGGTGGCGGTGGGGAGCAGGGCACGGTCGGAGTCCGTCGTCCGTATGGCGTCCGTCGTCATGCCAGCACCGCCGTCCGGTAGGTCGCGTCGGTTCGTACGAGGTCGGCGTGGGTGCCCTCGGCGCCGACGCGGCCCGCGTCGAGGAGGATCACGTGGTCGGTGACGGCGAGCAGGGCGGGGCTGTTGGTCACCACGATCGTGGTGCGCCCCTGCCGGAACTCGCGCAGGCCGCTCGCGATACGGGCCTCCGTCACGGTGTCGACGGCCGTGGTCGGATCGTGCACGACCAGGACGGGTGGGTCGGCGCGCAACGCCCTCGCCAGCAGGACGCGTTGGCGCTGGCCACCGGAGAGGGAACGGCCACCTTCACCGACGTCGGTCGCGGTGCCGTGCGGCAGCGAGTCGGCGACCTCGTCGGCACGGGCGGCGACCATGGCACGCTCGGTGAGGAGATCGCCCGCTCCGCTCTGCGAGTCGCCCTCCGAGTCGCTCTCCGGCGACACGTTCTCCGCCAACGACCCCTCGAACAGCGCCGCGTCATGCGCGGCGACCAGCACGGCCGCCCGAAGTCCCGCCGGATCGAGCCGAGTCAGCGCCACGCCGTCCAGCTCGACCGAGCCCGACTCCGGGTCCGTCTCGCGGCCGAGGCAGCGCAACAGGGCCTCGGCACCGGCCGGGTCCGTCACCGCGATGCCGGTCAACCGCCCGGCGGGCAGGTCGAGATCGACACCGTCGAGCCCACCGAGCCGTACACCGCGCAGCCGTAGTTCCCCACGCACCGGCTCGGCGACCGCCTCGTCCCCGTCGACGACGGCGGGCCCGGTGGCGAGCACTTCCGCGACCCGGGCGGCCGAGGCACGGCCCTGCGCCAGCTCGGCGTTGACCCAGGCGAAGGTCTCCAACGGCCCGAGCAGGAACAGCGCGAGACCCACCGCCGACACCAACTGGCCCAGAGTCAACGCCCCGTCGAGCGCCAGCCGGCCGCCCACGAGGGCGATCAGCGCGATGAACCCACCGGTGAGCGCGAGCACGAGGCCCGTCTGCCAGGACTGGGCCCGCGCCGAACGCAGCGTGGCGGCAAGGGAGATACGACTCGTCCGTCGATACCGCTCGACGGCGGCCTGCTGCGCCCCGAGCCCCTTGAGTACCCGCAGCCCGGCCACCAGGTCGGCGGCGACGCCCGACGCGTGGGCGGCCCGGTCCTGCTCGGCCTCGCTGCGCCGCTCCAGCGGCTTGCTCAGCAGATGCCCCAGCCACAGCAGCACGGGCGTGCCCAGCAGCACGATCAACCCGAGTGTCACAGACGTCAGCAGCAGCGCGACGGCGCTGACAGTGACGCCCGCGATCGCCCAAATCCCGCTCATCAGCGCCATGTTGACGGCACCGACCCGCTTGGCGTCCTCGGTGGCGACATTGGCCAGCTCACCGGGCAGCCGTCCCTCCTCGGCACCGCCGCGGGCGTCCAGCACCCGCCCGACGATCGCCAACCGGAGTGTGTGCGCGGCCTCTTCGGCACCGCGCTCACCGGCTTTGGCGCCCAGCCGGAAACTCCAGGACAGCGTCACGTACATGACGGCCAGCACACCGAGCCAGAGCGCGAGCCGTCCCGCGTTCTGACCGGCGACGGCCTGGTCGATGACGACACCGATGAGCACCGGCACCAGGGCTTCCCCCAGTTGGTGCACGCATCCGAGCGCCGAGCCGAGCGCGACGCGCCGTATCTGTCCCTTGACCGAGCGCGCCAGGACGTCCCGCCCCGACAGTTCCCCTGCTCCCACCAGCCACCCTCCGGAAACCGGCCAACTTAGGCAAGGCTACCTTAAGTGAATCTCGGGTAGTCGATGCCATTTCGGTCCGCCTGGCAGGTAACGGACCGGTTCCGATGCGCGGTCGACCGAGGGGCGTTGCCGTCCTGAGTCGGGCGGTAGGCTTCCTGAGTGCGCCTGTCGTCCGGCGCACGCCGGCACGACAGGCAGTCCGCGAATCCGGGAGGACCGGCGTTGCACGTCCAGGAATGGCTCGACTCGGTTCCGGCGGTGGCCGTCTACGCCGTGGTGGCACTCGTCATCGGGGTGGAGAGCCTGGGCATCCCGCTGCCGGGTGAGATCGTCCTGGTCTCGGCGGCCCTGCTCTCCTCCCAGCACTCGGGCATCAACCCGTTCGTCCTGGGCGCCTGCGCGAGCCTGGGCGCGGTGATCGGCGACTCCATCGGCTACGCGATCGGCCGCAAGGGCGGGCGCCCGCTGCTCGCCTGGCTGGCGAACAAGTTCCCCAGACACTTCAGCGAGGGCCATGTCGCCACCGCGGAACGGTCCTTCGAGAAGTGGGGCATGTGGGCCGTCTTCTTCGGCCGCTTCATCGCCCTCCTCCGTATCTTCGCGGGCCCCCTAGCGGGCGTACTCCGCATGCCCTACTGGAAGTTCCTGATCGCCAACGTCCTCGGCGGCATCATCTGGGCCGGCGGCACCACGGCGGTCGTCTACTACGTGGGAATCGTCGCCGAGGACTGGCTCAAGCGCTTCTCGTACTTCGGCCTGGCGGCGGCGGTCCTGGTGGGCCTCGCCTCCATGCTGATCGTCCGCCGCAAGGCCCAGAAGATGACGGCCGCCAAGCAGGAGCCCGAACCGGCGAACGCCGCCGACTGACCTTGCGAACGGCCTACTTGTGCACCCCCTTGTGCGCCTTGGCCAACTCCGCATACATCGTGCCGTTCAACGTGAGCCCCTCCCGCTCCTCACCGCTCAGCTCGCGCCGCACCTTCGCGGGCACACCGGCGACCAGCGACCCAGCCGGCACAACCATCCCCTGCGGCACCAACGCCTGCGCCGCGACAAGCGAACCCGCCCCGATCACCGCCCCGTTGAGAACAGTCGCCCCCATCCCGATAAGACAGTCGTCCTCGACGGTCGCCCCATGCACCACCGCGTTGTGCCCCACGGAAACCCGCTCCCCGACCCGGACCGGAAACCCCGGATCCGCGTGCAACGTGCAGTTGTCCTGGATATTGCTGCGCGCCCCCACCGAGATCCCCTCGACGTCCCCCCGCAGCACCGCCCCGTACCAGACGCTCGCCCCCGCCGACAGCGTCACGTCCCCGATCACGGACGCCGTAGGAGCCACGAACGCCTCCTCGTCGACCTGGGGTTCCCGACCGCCGATACCGATGATCAACGCCCTGTGCGTCACAAGCCCTCCAAGCTGTCGCAGACACCCCGCACCGTACGACACCGGTAGGGCGAAGATCACAGCGGCCGACCCCCGTCGCCGCACCCGCCGCTGAGTACCGTGAGCGAGTGCCCAAGCGCAAGAACACGTTCTCAGAATGGCCGCGCCACCTCGCGCAGCGCGCCGTCCACGCGGGCTGGGCCTGGGTGCAGCGCACGGGCTCGGTGACGGCCAAGAACCCCGGCCGCTTCCACTTCGGCTCGATCGGCGAAGCCACCCGGCTCGCGTTCCCGCTGGGCACCGTGTTCGGCGAACCGTGGATCCACCTCGGCGCCCACTGCATCGTCGGCGAGCAGGTCACCCTCACCGCCGGTCTGATGCCCGACCTCGACCTCGGCCCGGACCCCATCCTGCGCCTGGGCGACGGTGTGGTCCTCGGCCGCGGCAGCCATGTCATCGCCGACACGACGGTGACCATCGGCAGCGACTGCTACTTCGGCCCGTACGTCTACGTCACCTCCACGAACCACTCCTACGACGACCCGCACGAGCCCATCGGCAAGCAGTGGCCCCGCATGGAACCCGTCGAGATCGGCCCCGGCTGCTGGATCGGCACCGGCGCGGTGATCCTGCCGGGCGCGCGAATCGGCCGGAACGTGGTGGTGGCGGCCGGCGCGGTGGTCCGCGGTACGGTGCCCGACCACGCCGTGGTGGCGGGGGCGCCCGCCCGGGTCGTACGCCGCTGGACGCCGATGGAGGGCTGGCAGCCGCCGCTCCGCACCCCGGCACCGGTGCCGATCCCCGCGGACGTGACCCCGGACCAACTCCGCGCCCTCGCGGACCTGGACGAAGCGGGCGCGGCCCGACTCGCGGAACTGGACGAGAACGCGATCGCCTACCTCGCGGAACTCGACGAGGCCTGACCCGACCTCATCCGGTCGCCAGCAGGAGCGTGCCCACCAACGCCAGCCCCGCCCCCGCCGCCTGGATCACCCGCAGCCGCTCTCGCAGAAAGCCCCGCGCGGCCAGCGACGTCACCACCGGATACAGCGACGCGAGCACCGCCGCCACCGTCACCGGACCGTGCTGCGCGGCGACCGAGTACGTCCCGTTGGCCGCCACGTCGGCCAGCCCCACGAAGGCCAGTGCCGGCAGCGAACCCCACGGGAACCCGCCGTCCGGAAGCGCGGCCCCGCCCCGCCGTACGGAGACGTAGAGCGCCGCGCCACCCGTGGCCACGTTCGTCAGGCGCTGCACGAACAGCGCGAGGAAGAGGCCGGTCACGCTGGTGGACGCCTCCGCGATCAGGGCGAACACCGTGCCGAAGCCGAGCGCCGCGATCAGAGTCAGCAGGATCGCCCGCCGCTGCACGGACGCGCCCCGCAGCTGCGGACCGCCCGCGAGGACGACCCCCGTGACGGCGACCGCGATCCCCGCCACCTGCAACAGGCCGGGCCGCTCCCCGAGGAACAGCCCCACGCCGACCGGTACGGCCACGCTCAGCGTCGCGAGCGGCGAGACGACGCCCATCGGGCCCAGCGCGAGCGCCTTGTAGAAGGAGAGAAGGGCGACCGGCCCCACCAGTCCCGCCGCGAACGCGAACCACAGCCGGGGTCCGGCCTCGGTCCAGCCCCCGGTGGCCACCACGACCGCGCCGAGCACGGCCGCCGCGATCCCCTGCGAGACCACGACCACCGTCAGTGCCGGGGTCCGCCGGGTCAGCAGGCCGCCGCCAAAGTCGGCCAGCCCCCACAGGAGGCTGGTGGCCAGGGCGAAGAATGCTGTCACGGGGTGCCTCGCAGTACAGTTCGGTGAACAATCGGGTGCACCACACCGTAGTTCACTGAACTGAACTCTGTCATTCACAATAATGAACTGAAGGTATGGACGGAACGTGTCGGACCTCGACCTGCTGACCCAGTCCCTGGCTCGCAATGTCAAGCACTGGCGCACGGTGCGCGGCTTCACCCTGGATGTGCTCGCCGCCCGGGCCGCCGTCAGCCGGGGCATGCTCATCCAGATCGAGCAGGCCCGCACCAATCCGAGCATCGGCACGATCGTCAAGATCGGCGACGCCCTCGGCATCAGCATCACCACCCTGCTCGACTACGAACAGGGCCCGAAGGTCCGCGTCGTCCCCGCCGAGCGCGCCGTACGGCTGTGGCACACCGAGGCCGGCAGCTACAACCGCCTCCTCGCCGGCACCGAGGCCCCCGGACCGCTGGAGATGTGGGACTGGCGGCTGATGCCGGGGGAGAGCAGCCCCTCCGAGCCCCACCCCACCGGCACGGTCGAGCTCGTCCATGTCACCACCGGCGAGCTGACCCTCACCGTGGACGGCGAGGACCACCTCGTGCCGGCCGGCGCGAGCGCCACCTTCGAGGCCAACACCCCGCACACATACGGGAATCGGGGCGAGGTACCGATGGAGATGGTGATGGCGGTGTCCGTCCCGCCGGTGCACCGCGACACCCCGTGAGCGGCCCCGCCAAGGCTGCTCGGTACACCCCATGAGCCGCCGCCGTACGACTGTTAGCGTGCCGTCATGCGCGCACCCATCGGACACTTCGACCACGCCACCCCCGCCCCCGACTGCCTCGACGACCTGATCCGCCCGGTCGCCGAGGCCGTGCGCGGCTGGCACGGCAGCGTCCCCGCCGAGCAGATCGTCTACGTCGACACCGACCCGGAGTGGGCCGACACCGCCACCTTCGTCGAGCACTACGGCCGGGAACTGCTGGAGCGGTCCGCGAACTGTGTGGTCGTGGCCGGCAAGCGCGGCGGCGAGACGACCCTGGCCGCCTGCGTGGTCCTGTCCACCACCCGTGCCGACGTCAACGGCGTGGTCCGCCGCCAACTCGGCGCCCGCAAGGCCTCGTTCGCGTCGATGGACACGGCGACCGGGGAGAGCGGCATGGAGTACGGCGGCATCACCCCCGTCGGACTCCCCGCCGCCTGGCCGGTGTTGGTGGACTCGGCCGTCGTAGACCTCCCGTACGTCCTGGTCGGCAGCGGGCGCCGACGGGGCAAACTCCTCGTCCCCGGCAAGGCGTTCGCGGAACTGCCGGGCGCGGTGGTGCTGGAGGGGCTGGGCGTCGCCTGAGCCCCAAGCCGTAGAAAACCGGCCTCACAGCATGGCGTGGTGGTGGGCCAACTCCCCATGCGGGTCAGCCTCTCCCGGCACCGGCGCCGGATCCGCGTGCACCAGAGCCGCCGTCAGCCGGGGCACCGCGTGCAGCAGCGCGTGTTCCGCCGCCACGGCGACGGCGTGGGCCTGCCGTACCGTCGCCTCCCCGTCCACCACCACCGCCACCTCGGCGCGCAGCCGGTGCCCGATCCAGCGCAGCCTCAACTCGCCCACCCCGCGCACCCCTTGGACCTCCCGCACGGCGTGCTCGGCGCGGTCCACCAGCTCGGGATCGACGGCGTCCATCACCCGCCGGAACACCTCGCGCGCCGCGTCCCGCAGCACCAGCGCGATCGCGGCCGTGATCGCCAACCCCACGACCGGGTCGGCGAGTTGCCACCCCAGCGCCGAACCGCCGGCCCCGAGCAGCACGGCCAACGACGTGAACCCGTCCGTACGGGCGTGGAGTCCGTCGGCGACCAGCGCGGCCGACCCGATCTCCCGGCCGACCCGCATCCGGTACCGGGCCACCCACTCGTTGCCGACGAACCCGACGAGCGCCGCGACCGCGACCACCGGGACATGGGTCACCGGACGCGGATCGAGCAGCCGATCGACCGCCGCCCAGGCCGCGAACGCGGCGGACGCGGCGATCGTCAGCACGATCGCGATACCGGCCAGGTCCTCGGCCCGCCCGTAGCCGTACGTGAAGCGGCGGGTTGCGGCCCGGCGGCCGAGCACGAACGCGATACCGAGCGGTACGGCGGTCAGCGCGTCCGCCGCGTTGTGCACGGTGTCCCCGAGCAGCGCGACCGACCCGGACACCACCACCACGACCGCCTGCACCAGCGCCGTCACCCCGAGCACCGCGAGTGAGACCCAGAGCGCGCGCATACCTCGGGCCGAGGACTCCAGAGCGGAGTCGAGCTTGTCGGCGGTCTCGTGGGAGTGGGGGGTGAGGAGATGGGCGAGGCGGTGCCGGACGCCCCTGGGGGAGTGGTGATGGTGCTCGTGGTGATGGTCGCTCACGTGCGTCCCCTTCCGGTGTGTGGGTGGACGTGACGCGCCCACGAAGCCATTATGTGCGTATGAGCGCACGCATGCACCTATCACCTGCGCACGATGCGCATCCGCGCACCCCCGGCGAGGAACAGTTCGCGCTGGCGGCCGAACTCCTGGCCCTCCTGGGCGACCGCACCCGCCTGACCCTCCTGCATGCGCTGACGTCGGGAGAGTCGGACGTCAGCACCCTCACGGAGGCCTGCGACGCGGCCCGCCCCGCCGTCAGCCAGCACCTCGCGCGGCTGCGTCTCGCGGGTCTGGTGACCACGCGCAAGGAGGGCCGCCGGGTGATCTACGCGTTGAGCGACGGTCATCTACGACGGCTCGTCGACGAGGCGTTGAACGTGGCGGACCACCGGCTCACCGACCGCCCGCCGCACGACTGACGGTCCGTCAGTTCGCCGGATCCTTGCCCAGGTACGACTCCGCGAACGCGAGCCCGGCGGACGGGGATGCGAAGACGCGGCGCAGTCGGGCGAGGGTGGTGCCCGCGCGGTACGGGTCGCCCGACGAGGTGCCGTGGTACACCTCGGAGAGCCACTGCGAGAACTCCTGGTACTCCCACACGCGGCCCAGACAGGCCTCCGAGTAACTGCCCAGGCCCGTCGAGTCGCCCTTCGTGGCGTACGCGACTAGCGCGTCACCGAGCAGGAAGGCGTCGTGCAGGGCGAGGTTCATGCCCTTCGCGGCGATGGGCGCGGTGAGGTGGGCCGCGTCGCCGGCGAGGTAGAGGCGGCCGAACACCATGGGTTCGACCACGTAGTTGTGCATGTCGAGCACGCGCTTCTCGATCAGCGGACCCTCGGTCAGCGGCGGGGCGCCGGTCGCGGCGAGCCGGTGCTGGAGCTCGGCCCAGACCCGTTCGTGCGGCCAGTTGTCGGGGTCGTCGCCGGGCGGGCACTCCAGGTAGTAGCGGGTGACCTCGGGGCTGCGCGCCATGTGCCCGGCGAAGCCGCGCGGATGGACGCCGAACACCACGCAGTCCGAGGACGGCGGCGCCTCCGCCAACAGCGCCAGCCACCCGATGCCGTAGTCATGCCGCGCTATTCGGACCCGCTCCGGCGGCAGCGCGGCCCGGGTCACCCCGCGCGCACCGTCGCAGCCCGCCACGAAGTCGCAGTGCACGAGCCGCCGTTGACCGGTTTCCGGGTCGGTGTACGAGACCGCCGGGCGCTCGGTGTCCAGGTCGTGCAGCTCGACGTCCCGCACCCCGAAACGGATCGCGCCGCCCCGCACGTCCGCGTACTCCCGCACCAGGTCCGTGACGAGCAACGGCTGCGGATAGACGTAGTGGTGATGACCCGTCAGCTCGGTGTACGACAGCCGGTGCTGTCGGCCGCCGAAGCGGAACTCGCACTGGGTGTGCCGCTGCGCCCGCTCCAACAGGTTGACGGCGAGGCCCCGTTGCTCCAGCCCGCGGACGGCCCACTCCTCGATGACCCCGGCCCGGGGCCGTTGCTCGATGAACTCGCGGGTCTCGGTCTCCAGCACCAGGCAGTCGAGCCCGGCCGCGCGCAGGATGGCGCCGATGGTCAGGCCGGCGGGGCCGGCGCCCACGACGACCACCGAACGGTGTTCGGTGGACGGGGAGTTGAGGTGGGGGGAGGGGGAAGTCACCGCACCATTATGACGGTGTCCGGACAACCGGGAACCGGCCACCCGGAGGGCGGCCGGTTCGGATGCGGCGGGGAGAGAGAGGGGGGACCGGATCAGTGCGCGGGTGCGTCCGTGATCACGACCTCGTCGATGCTGCGCTCGATGTCCTCGGGCCGCGACGCGGTCGCCTTGGCCCAGTAGTAGATGCCGAGGGAGAAGACCGCGACGACCGCGATGTCCCACCACAGCGCGATGTTGCCCTGGCCGCCGAAGGTGCCCTGCCACGAGATGACTCCCAGGCCCAGCAGGTAGACCGGCAGCCACTGCGCGGCCTTCCAGTCCAGCCGGGGCGCGTCGGGCCGCCCGTTCACCGTGGCGTACCAGGCGTAGCCGCCGAGCAGTACATAGCCGAGGACGATGGCGACGCCGAGCCGCCACAGGGTGTCCCAGCCGGCCCAGTAGATGATGAGGTTGGCCACCACGAACGACAGCGGCGAGAGCACCTTGCCGAGGGGAAGCCGGTAGGGGCGCTCCAGTTGGGGGAGCCGGTCGGAGAACACGCCGTACGCGAGCGGTGCACCCGCGTACATCAGCACGCTCGCCGAGGTGATGAACCCGACCAGCTCCTGCCAGCTCGGGAACGGCAGGAAGCAGACCACGCCGGTCACGAAGGAGATGATCAGGCCGAACCAGGGCACGCCCCGCTTGTCGGTCTCGGCGAAGAGCTTGGGCGCGTAGCCGTTCTTGGACAGGCCGTAGGAGACGCGCGAGGTGGCGGTGGTGTAGATCAGGCCAGTGCCACCGGGGGAGATCACGGCGTCGAGGTACAGCACGACACTCAGCCAGCCGAGGCCCACCACGGTCGCGAGGCCCGCCCAGGGGCCGCTGATGCCGGCGTACGCCAGCTTGGCCCAGCCGTGTGCGAAGGAACTGCCCGGGAGCGCGCCGATGAACACGACCTGGAGCAGGACGTAGATGGTCGCGCCGATGGCCACGGAGCCGAGGGTCGCCCGCGGCAGGTCCCGCTTGGGGTCGCGGCTCTCGCCGGCGAGCTGGATGGCCTGCTCGAAGCCCAGCAGGGCGAAGATGATGCCGCTGGAGCTGATCGCGCTCAGCACACCCTTGGCCCCGAACGGCGCGAAGCCGTGCGAGGTGAAGTTGCCGGGGTGGAAGTTGCCTACGGCGATGATGAAGATCGCGGCGAGCGGCACCGCGATCTTCCACCAGGTCGCGGCGCTGTTGGTGTGCGCCAGGACCCGGACGCCCAGGAAGTTGACGACGACGAAGACGGCCATGAGGAGGACGGCGACGAGGATGCCGCTGCCCGTCAGGGTTCCGTCGGCGTGCTGGAAGCCGGTCGCCCAGGACCAGTGACCGGCGTAGCCGATCATCGCCTCGACCTCCACCGGTGCCACGGTCGCCGCCTGAAGCCAGGAGAACCAGCCGAAGGACATACCAGCCAGCCCGCCGAAGGCGTAGTGCGGATAACGGGCCGTGCCTCCCGCGACCGGGAACATGCCGCCGAGTTCGGCGTGCACCAGGGCGAGGAGCACGATCGCGACCGTACCGATCAACCACGAGATGATCGCTGCGGGACCGGCCACCACCACGGCCTTCTCGGCGCCGTACAGCCACCCGGACCCGATGATCGAGCCGACCGAGGCCCACATCAGTCCGATCAGGCCGACGTCCCGCCGCAAGCCGCTCGGATCTCTGGTGGCCTCCGGGACGAGCTTGTCCACACTCACCATGTCAAGGGCCCCCTCGAAGTCAGCACGCATGCTTAACGCGCAAGGGGCCCCAGGCTAGGAATGAATGAATATTTACAGAAGTCCGTTGCCTGAAATTTGACTTGTCTTCGAGGCGTTCTTTGACATGCTCACAGGCTTCTTACGGTGCCTTCACGGAAGGTCAGCCGGAGCTGCGGCCGAGCCTCGGGATCTCGATCGCCGGGCAGTGGTCCATCACCATGTCCAGGCCCGCCTCCCGGGTCCGCTCGTACGCGGACTCGTCGATCACCCCGAGCTGGAACCAGACGGCCTTCGCGCCCTTGGCGACCGCCTCGTCGGCGACCTGTCCGGCGAGGTCGCTGTTCACGAACACGTCGACGACGTCCACCTCGAAGGGGATGTCCGCGAGCGAGGCGTACCCCTGCTCGCCGTGCACCGGCTCGGCCTTGGGGTGGACGGGGACGACCCGCTTGCCGAAGCGTTGCAGCACCTCCGCGACTCCGTAGGCCGCGCGGGAGCGGTTCGAGGACAGGCCCACGACCGCCCAGGTGTCACCCGACTCGGTGAGGATCTTGCGGATCGTTGCTGAGTCGCCGTACATGCTCGGCCTCCTTGGGAATCACGCCGCCCGCTGCTGCCTGCGACAACAGCGGGCGGCGTGCCGTGATTCCTCAGTCGGAGACCACGGAGGTGTTGAGGCCCTTGTCGTAGTGGTTGCGGGCGATCCCGATGTCCGAGCTGCCGTGGAAGACGAACAGCGGTGAGGTGTACGGCGGTTGGTCCGCCGCGGCCAAGCGGCGGACGGTGTTGCCGGTGAACGTGAAGCCGCCGACGCTCTTGGCGTCGACGACCGTCACATCGCCGATGTCGAAGGAGTTGTGCTCGACCTTGATGTCGTGGTGCACGGGGTGCGCCGGGTCGACGACCTGGTTGGTCGGTTCCACGAAGATGACCGGGCCGCTGGGCCGGGTGAAGGAGTTGTCGCGGATCGTGAGGTCGGCGACCGGGCCGGACTCGTACCACTGGTAGGCGTCGGCCGAGACGTAGATGCTGGCCATCGACATCGCGTCGAAGCGGTTGCCGGCGATCAGGACGGGCTTGCGCGTGGTGACCAGGATGCCGCGCGTGGGCACGTTGCGGAACGTGTTGCCGGTGATCACGACCGAGGGGGTGGCCGTGATGTTCTCGACGACCGTGCCGCCGATCTCGACCCCGGCGGGGACCGGCCGGTCGAAGGAGACGGTCATCGTGGTCAGGGACTTGGAGTGGTCCATGCCGCTGGGCCCGTCGACCGCCGTCACCTTCGCGTGCGCCGGTGTCAGCGGGGTCATCGTCCGCTTGGCGGTGAACTCGACCTCGTCACCCGAGGCGAACTGCGGGAACCCGGCGGTCTGCGGGTGCTCGTAGGAGAGGGTGAGGGTCGACGGGCCGGGTTGTCCCACGACCTCCAGATACGTGCCGTGGATGTTGATCGGGTCGTCGTGCGGGCCGTCGAAGAGGCTCCGGGTGATGGAGACCCTGCCCTTGACGCCGGACATCTGCACGAAGTCGGCGAACGAGGCCGTCGAGCGGCCGGACGTCGGGTCGGGCGCGAAGTTCACCTTGTCGATGGTGATGTTCTCGCTGAACTGGCCCACCACACCGAAGGACTGGAGGTAGTACGCGTTCATCGAGCGCATCGTGACGTTCTCGGACTGCCAGATGAAGGCGCCCGGTTCGGTGCGCTCGATCAGGCGCATCTGGTAGACGAGCCCGGCGTCCGTCGGCTGCGAGGCGGTGGAGTAGTCGATCCGGATCCGGCGGTCGCCGAGATCGGTGACCGAGGCGACGTCGTTGAACAGCGGGTTGTCTCCGCGCCAGGTCTTCTGCGCCCTCGGGTCGTGGATCTGGGTGTACTGGAGCCCGTCCTGGCCCGACCAGTACGGCTGTCCGGTGGCCGGGCTCTTCTCGCCGAGCCAGGTGATGTGCGTGCCGTTCACCTCGTACGGGCTGCCGGCCGGGATCCGCAGGACGCGGTAGGCGTGCCCGTCGGTGACCCCGGCGGTGGCGACGGTCGCGTCGATGACCTCGGGGGCCGCGTAGTCGAACGAGAAGTTCTGGAACGTCACGTTCGTCGAGCGGATCGACGCGAACGCCGTCTGAAGCCCGTGGTAGACGAGCTTCGCCCCGCCGCCGTCCACGGTGACGTCGTGCATGTCCTCGATCAGCAGCCCGATCTTCTTGTCGCGGTAACGCTGGTCCGCGCCAACGGTGTTGGAGACATACAGCTCACGCGTCTCGGCCCGCTCGGGGTAGAGCTGATAGGTCCCCCTGGAGAAGACGATCCGGACCGGCCGACCGTGATCGACCTTCTTGGCGTGCCGCAGCGCCGCTACCACGGCGGGCGTCGAGTCCGTCCGGCCGGAGGGGTCGGCGCCGTACGCGTCCACATCGACCACCGCGACCGGTGCCGCTCTCTGCGCCGCGGCGACAGGACCGCCGCCGCCCACGAGCAGCGCGAGCGCCACTCCCACCAACACGAACCGAGACCGAGACATAGCCCCTCCGGAGCATTCATGAGCCGTCAAACACCCGATGAATAAAAGGAGTTACGGCCGGTTCGGTCCGGTCGGATCTCCGACTGGAGTGTCCATAGATCCAACCTCTGGGTCAATGGTCTGGACAAGCAAGGGAGTTCGGGCAGTTCAGGCTTTCGGTGCTGCCGTGCTCGCGCGGATCACCAGCTCGGGGTCGAAGAGGAGCTCGCCGACGGGGACGTCACGGTTGCCGACCAGGGCGAGGACGCTGCGGCCCGCCTCCGAGGCCAGCCGGTCGGCCGGCTGGCGGACCGTGGTGAGCGGCGGGTCCACGAAGTCCATGATCATCGAGCCGTCGTAGCCGACGACCGACACATCGCCCGGCACGTCGTACCCCTGCCGGCGCGCGCCGCGGATCGCGCCCAGCGCCATGTAGTCGCTGGCCGCGACGACCGCCGTGGCACCCCGGCCGAGCAGCGAGATCGCGGCGGACTGGCCACCCTCGACGGTGTACGACTGCCGGACCACCCACTGCTCCGGGTCCTCCACCCCGCGCCTGGCCAGTGAGGCGACGAAACCGCTGACCCGGCGGTCGGCCGGACGGTTGCCGACCGGGCCCGAGGCCATGCCGATCCGGCGATGGCCGAGCCGGTACAGATGGTCGACCGCGAGTTCGGCGGCGAGCAGATCGTCGGTGGAGAAGACCGGCGCCTCGCTCACACCCTCGAACCGGCCGTTGATCCCGACGAACGGAATCCTCCGGGACCGCAGCAGTTCGTACGCCGCCGGGTCCGCGCCCTCGATCGTGTTGCTGGCCGAGAGGAACACGACCGCCGCGACACCCCGGTCGGCGAGCGAGGTCACGAAGTCCAACTCCTGTACCCCGCCCGGGAAACACGGGCACAGGACCGTCTTCAGCCCGTGCGGCGCGAGGACGGACTCGATGCGCTCGGCGACATCGGCGAAGAACGGGTTGGAGACCAACTCGGTGACCACCGCGACGAGTTGACCCCGCGTCTGGCGCTCGTACCCCAACTCGGCCATCGCCTGCTCGACCGCCTCGCGGGTCCTGCGGGACACGCCCTGGCGCCGGTTGATGACCCGGCTGACCGTGGCCTCGCTCACCTGCGCGCGGTCCGCGACCTCGGTGATACCGACCTTCATCCGCTTTCCTCCGCCCCGATGCTTCCCTCCATCCAGACTTGCAATAGATGGACGAAAACTTTCAGTTCTATCTTCCACGCAAGATAGCAGCGTGATTGCGTGTCTTCCATGTTTCTTGCGCATGACCATTGAATCGCCACTTCAGCCCCTGCTAGCTTTCCGGCCACGCGGCCCCCACCCCCCGCAGTGACCGAAGACCGGGAGACCCGATGAAGCCCTCACGGCTCATGCTGCTCACCGCTGTTGCCCTGCTCGCACCGATGGCTCCCGCTCTGTCGGCCACCGCGTCCGCCGCCCCCCGCCCCCAACTCGCCATCCCCGACCCGGGGTTCGAGAACGGCGGCACGGGCTGGACCTTCACCTCGGGCGCCGGCGTCGGCACCGGCAACAGGCACGGAGGCGAGCGCTTCCTCTACCTCGACTCCGGAGCGGGCAAGAGCGGGGAGACGACGGTCGTCGCGCCCCGCGACGGCAGTTACGACTTCTCCGCGTGGATCGGCAGCGCCGGCACCGGCGGCACGTACACGATCCGGCGCAATGGCGTGACCGTCGAGACGATCACGCTGCCGCAGCACCCCGGCTACGCCCGCTACACCATCAGCGACGTCAAGTTGAGGACCGGCGACCGGCTGCAGATCGTCTTCGGCTCCGGCACCTCCTGGGTCAACGCCGACGACCTGATGATCTCGCCCGCCGCGTCCGCCGACCCGACGGTGACCTCGTCCGACCCCGAGGTCGTCGCGATGTTCGGCTGGGCCCAGCAGAAGGCCAACAGCTGGGTCCAACTGCCCGGCACGGTAGGGCCGGTCAACGTCGACGAGCACCAGACCGGCGGCACCGGCAGCGCGACCTACGAGCCCACCTACTGGGCCGGATACGCCAACCGCAGCGCCTACTACTCCCGCGACATGACCCACCAGCTCGCCGGCGCCCACCTCATCGGCCTCGACGAGGAGAACGAGACGATGCTCCGCTCGTACGCGGCGTCGGCCACCGCCGAGCACAAGTACTTCCCGGTGTGGTCCCTCAACTTCGACGCCAAGACCTATCTGAGCATCGACTACAAGAGCCCGGACAACTTCGTCCGTGAGGTGCCGGCCACCTTCGAACTCGTCGAGAAGGCCGCTCAGGCCTACCTCTGGACCGGCGACCGCAGATACGTCGACGACCCGGTGCTGTGGGACTTCTACCGGCACGCCACCGAGCAGTTCATCGACCTGCACAACTCCGCCAAGGACAACGGCAAGGTCAAGGTCGCCGAGGGCACCGGCCAGGGCATCTTCCAGGGCGCCGCCAGCTACAACGAACAGGACGGCGACGGTCTCGCCGAGGCCGGCGACGGCATCGCCTCCGAGTACCAGGCGTACCTCGCGATGGCCGTCCTCGCGCGCGGCAAGGGCGACACCGCGCTGGCCAGGACGTACGACAAGCGGGCCGCCGACCTGAAGACGTACTTCAACGACGACTGGAGCGGCACCGGCAGCGGTGCCGGCATGGTCCGCGCGTACACGACCTCCGGCACCCCGGTCACCGGCTGGGGCAAGGAGAACAGCGTCTTCATGCCGATGAAGCAGATCATCGACCCCGGCCCGCGCAACGACGCCTACCTCGACTACATCCAGGCGCAGGAACTGGGCCCCGACGGCTCGCCCAACATCGAGTCGACGACCTACCTCCCCGACATGTTCTTCAAGAACGACCGCCCCGACACCGCCTGGCAGTGGATGAAGAAGATCTACGGCGAGCGGGAGACCCAGCACGTCAACTCCAGCCAGGGCCCCAACGGCGACTACCCCGAGGTGTCGTTCACCCTGGTCAGCCAGACCGTCCAGGGCCTGATGGGCATCACACCGGACGCGCCGGACCACAAGGTGACCACCCAGTCGCAGCTCCCGTCCGGCATGAAGTGGCTCCAGTCGGCGGACGTCCCCATCGGCACCGGCACGGTCACCGTCCGCCACGACGGCGCGACGAAGACCACGCTGACGAACAACTCCCGCAAGGGCTCCTACAGTTGGGAGGCCCGCTTCGCCGGAGTGCACAAGAAGATCACGGTCAACGGCGTCCCGCAGCACGTGCGCACCAAGACGGTCAACGGCGTGGCCTACACCTACGCGACGCCGACGGTACGGGCGGGCGCCACGGCGGTGGTGCGGGTGACCGGCTGACGCGAACTCCGGCTCACCGGGGGCGTCCTAGCGCGACGGCGAGATCGTCGAGGTACCGCGCGACCGGCCCCAGCGTGAGCAGGCCGCTGCCCGCTCCGGCCAACTCGCCTGCGGCGGGGGTCAGTTCGGAGTGGGCGTGCTCCATCGTGTCCCGGTCGCCCACGGCGAGAGCCGCGCGGGCGGCCAGGCACCACAGGGCCTCGAAGAGGTGGTCGCGGGGCGGGTCGGGGAGGGCGCGGAGTGCGGCCCCGGCCTCGGCGGTGCGGTCGTGGGCGAGCAGCAGGAGGGGGCGGGCCCACGGTTCGTACGGCCCCCAGTCGAGGTGCTCGTCGGTCGGGGCGGCCTGCCCGCTCCACACGCGCAGGCACAGCAGCGCCAGCGGCAGCAGACCGTGCTCCAGCCCGGGCATACCGGCTCCGTCCAGCCGAAGTGCCGCTTCCTGGTAGGCGGTTGCCGCCTCGGCCGACCGTGGGTTGCCGGTCGCGGTGAGTCGTAGGACCCGGTACCACTCGGTGAACACGCCCACCAGCGGCAGTTCATGACGCTCCGACAGACGGTCCGCCGCGGCCGCGTGTTCGTCGGCTCCGGTGAAGTCGGCGAGTGCGCTGCGGGACTGGAGCCGTACGAGATGCCCGAGCACCTCGTAGGTGATCAGGCCGTGGCGGGTGGAGAGGGCGATCAACTCGGCGCCGATCGCGTCCCGTTGCGGGGCCAGGCCCGCGCGGTGGAAGGTCTGCATGAACGTGCCGTTGAGGGCGAAGGCCAGCAGGGCGGGGTCGTTCAGGCGGCGGGCGATGTCCTCCGCCTGGCGGGCGGCCTGGGGGCCGCGTGCGGAGCGGGTGCCGCGCGACTCAAGCGCGACGGTGGCCAACAGGCGGGCGCGCGCGGCGAGATGGGCGTCCGGCGGGAGCCCGGCCAGGGTGCGCTCGGCCGCCGCCACCGTGGCCGCCGCCTGCTGTGGATCGTCGACGCGGGACCAGATCGCGGGGACGTCGTAGGCGCCGATCACGCGCGCGGTGAGTTCGATGTCGCCCAGTTCCTGCGCGGCCGTGATCGCGGCCAGCCGGTGCTGCCGGGCCGCCGTCAGACCGCCGCCTCCTGTCACCGCGAGATCGCGAAGCAGGCCCACCGTCGACTCCAGCCGCGCACGGGCGCCGGACGCAACGGTGCGGTCGTAGGCGGCGGTGGTCTGTGCCCACACCTGTTCCGCCGGATGGCCGGGGGCAGGGTCCAGGTGTGCCGCATGGTCCAGGATGTCCGCCTCCAGGCGGCGCAGAGCCGGGCCCGGCTCCGCGCCAAGTTGTTCTACGAGGAGGGTGCGCGCTCGGCGTAGTACCGCGAGCGCGTCGCCCTGGCGGCCGGTGCGGTAGAGGGCCAGGGCCAGCAGGCGCCAGGCGTCCTCGCGCCACGGGTGTTCGGCGACATGGGCGTCCAGGTCGGGCACCGCCACGGCGGCCTGTCCCAGGGCGAGTTGGGCCTCGGCACGGAGTTCGACGGCGTGCAGGCGGAGTTCGGTGAGACGGGAGCGTTCCGCGCGGGCCCAGGTGTCGTCGCCGAAGTCGGCGTAGGCCGGGCCTCGCCACCAACTCAGCGCCTCCTCCAGTCGGTTGAGCGCGTGCGCGTCCGGCGGGTTTCCGGTCGCGGCCACCGCCCGCTCGAACCGCCAGGCGTCCACGGCCTCCGGCGCAGCGCGCAGCGCGTACCCCGGCCCCTCGGTGACCAGCAGCCGGGCCGGAGTGCGCGGCGGGCGCTCCGGTTCCAGCGCCCGGCGCAGCGCGGCCACGAAGGTGCGCACCGCGCCCACCGCGTCGGCGGGCGGCTCGTCCCGGTCCGCCCACAGATCCCCGACCAGCCGCGCCACCGGTACGACCCGACGCCGGGCGACGAGCAGCCGGGCCAGCACGGCCCGGTGCCGCGGCCCCTTCAGGGTGATCGGGTCCCCGGCACCGTCCCAGGCCGCGACCGGTCCCAGCACCCCGAACGCGACCTCCATCGCCGACCACCCTTTCCGGGGCGTCGCCCCAGGTCACGGTAGCGCGCTCACCCGATGCTCATCGGCGCGCGGCAGGCTCGCGGACATCCACTACGACCGCACAAAGGAAGGGCGCACCATGCCACCGACCATCCCCGGCTTCACCTACCACCGCGTCCCCGTCGCCGACGGCGTCCGGCTGAACGTGGCCGTGTCCGGCTCCGGCACCCCGATCGTGCTGCTGCACGGCTTCCCGCAGACCCACCTCATGTGGCGCCATGTCGCCGCCGACCTCGCGGCGGACCACACGGTGATCTGCCCCGACCTGCGCGGCTACGGCGCGAGCGACAGGCCCGCCGAGACCGACGGCTCCGGCTACGCCAAGCGCACCATGGCCGCGGACGTCGTCGCCCTCGCCCACGCCCTGGGACACGACCGCTTCGCGCTCGCCGGGCACGACCGCGGCGCCCTGGTCGCCTTCCGTGCCGGACTGGACCACCCCGGCACGATCACCCACCTGGCCTGCCTCGACGTACTGCCCACCCTGGACATGTGGGACGTTCTGCACGGCACATCCGCCGCCGTCGGCTTCCACCTCTATCTGATGGCCCAACCCCCGGGCCTGCCCGAGGAGTTGATCGCCGCCGCGCCCGACGCCTTCTTCGGGTACTTCCTCGACCTGTGGACCCGGGACCCGGCCGCGATCCCCGCCGACGTCCGCACCTCCTACCTGGACGCCTGCCGCGCCGCGGTCCCCTCGATCGTCGCCGACTACCGGGCCTCCGCGGGCATCGACGTCACCCATGACCGGGCCGACCTCGATGCCGGCAACCGGCTGCGGATGCCGGTCGCCGTCCTCCAGCAGGACTGGGGCGCCGCTCTCGGCTTCGACGCGGCGGCGCTGTGGCGCGCCTGGGCACCGGACCTGCGGCACGGGACGGTCGGCTGCGGCCACTTCATGGCGGAGGAGGACCCGGGCGTCGTAGCGAAGACACTGCGGGAACTCGTCGCCGAGCACTGAACCGGTGCGCCTCAGGCGGTTCTCGCGGTGACCGTGAAGTCGACGTCCTCGCCGACCGCCGACACCCCGTTGAAGACGGCGCTCGCGTGCAGGCGGTTGGCGCCCGCCGGCAGCGGGGTGTCGGGCGTGCACGACCAGGTGGTGTCGGCGCGCGTGACAGCCGCGCACACCGTGTGCTCGGCGGCGTCCATGACACTCACCCGAGCCCCCGGATAGGAGGTCCCGGCGATCCGCGCCGCGCCGGACACGAACGTGCCGCCCGCCGGTTCGCCCAGCGTCGGCACGGGCATGCCCACGGTCACGGTGCACCCGCCGGACGCGCGCCGGACCCCACCCGCGTCGGTCAGCACGACGACGCAGCCCGGCAGCCGTGTGCCCGGCACCGCCCGCTCGTCCACGGTGAGCGCGAACGGATAGCCGCTGTCCTTCCACGAACCGGCCCCCGAGTCACGGACGTAGGTGTACGTGCCGCTCGCGCCGTCGGCGGTCACCGAGCCCTGGAAGCGCGCGGTGTCGGCGAGCGGTGTCCCGGTGACCCGGGCACCGGCGGGCGCGGTCAGCCGCAGCGCGGACCCGGCCGGCAGCGCGGCCCCCTTGTACCCGCTGATCTCCACCAGCCCGGACCGCCCCGGCACGATGGTCACGCCACCGCCCAGGACGTCGGCGCGCAGCGGTTCGGCGGCGGCGACGCCGGACGGCAGAAGCGCCGTACCCGCGACGAACACGGCGGTCAGGAGGAGCAGCGGACGCCGTCGAACGGGCATCGACGACGGGCGTCCGTGGGGGAACGTGCGGCGGTCGGTCATCAGGAGTCTCCGGGGTCGTCTCGTCCGGGGTGCGATCGGCTGCTTCCACCCCACACGCCCCACCGGCATCGGGGAAAGGCGGGATGGTCGAACGGGTGAACGCAGGCCACGCCCCGCGGCTCGGTGTACCGGACAGACCGGCGTGAATCCCGCCACCTGGGCCGGAACAGAGCGAACATGCATGCGCACGGCTCTCCGCCCGCCTACGCTCAGGCCGTGCTGCGCATCATCGACGCCCGAACCGGCGAGCCCGTCGAAGCCGCCCCCGCCCGCCGTGGCCTGACCAGGGTCGAGGCGCACGCGTCGGGCCTGAGCCCCACGACCCTACGAGTCCTTCTCGTCAGCGACCTCCTCGTCCGCGCCCTCGAACTCGGCGGCACCCCCGTCTGGTCGCTCCTCACCGGCGAGCACGAGCAGGCCGAACTCCGCGCCGCCGCACGGGCCTTGGGCATACGGCCCTTCGAGGACGGCGCGGACCTGGGCGCCGGCCTCGGCGAGGCACAGGTCCTCCACGTGGCGGCCGAGGCCGCCGAGACACCCGGCGGAGTCTCCGGGGGAGTCCTGGTCGCCGTGGCACCCGCCGATTCGTCCACGACCCCATCGACGACACCCACGGAAACCGTCGTTACGACCGCCCCGCCCGACCTCTCCGACCCGGGCGCGGTCCGCCTCGCCCTGCTCTCGCACCCCCGGGACCTGCCGGTACGGCTCGACGCGGCGGCGCTGGACGGGGCGCGGGCGACGCTGGCGCACTGGCGTGGGTCGGTCGCGGGCTGGGCGCGCAGCGCCTCGCGGCCGGTGCCCGACGAGGTGCGCGTAGAACTGCGGACGGCCTGGGAGGACGACCTGAACGTGCCCGAGGTACTGCGGGTGCTGCGCCGGGTGGAGACCTGGCCCGACCTGCCCGACGGCGCCCGCTTCGAGACCTACGCCTACGCGGACCGGCTCCTCGGGCTCGAACTCACCCGTGACATCGGGTCGTTGGCGTGACCGCCGCCCGTTTCGGCGCCCGCCCGCTGCGTCGCCTGGTCGTCCTGCGGCACGCCAAGTCCGCCTGGCCCGAGGGCGTTCCCGACCACCTGCGTCCCCTTGCTCCACGCGGGCGCCGCGACGCCCCGGCCGCCGGTGTCGCGCTCGCCGAGACCGACTCCCTGCCGGACCTCGCCCTGTGCTCCACGGCCGTACGGGCGCGCCAGACCTGGGAGTTGGCCTCTGCCGAGTGGGGGACCCCGCCGCCGGTGCGGTACGAGTCGGGTCTGTACGCGGCCGATGTGCCGGAACTCCTCGACGCCGTCCACCAAGTGCCGCCCGAGGTCGAGACGTTGCTGCTGATCGGGCACAACCCCGGTCTGGAGGAGCTGGTTCTCGATCTCGCCGGTGACAGTCTCGACGACGCGCTCGACGAGGTCCGGGTGAAGTTCCCGACCTCGGCGATCGCGGTCCTGGCCTGGCACGGCAGCACCTGGCAGGACCTCGCCCCGGGCACCGCCCTGCTGACGGGCCTGATCGTGCCGAGGGGCAAGAAGACGTGAAGTGGGGCCGCGGCTAGGGGACTTGGAGGAACTCCCGGGCGCCGCGCAGTCGCGTGCCCAGCAGTTCCTGGGTGGCTCGGCTGTCGAGGCGCACATCGAGGGCCATGGCGTTGCCCTCTCCGCGCCCGGTGGGGAGCCGGCGCGCGTCGAGTCCGTCGCGCCGGGCGATGAGGACACCGAGTTCGTGACGACTCAGGGCGTCCGGGCCGGCGAGGTGGAACATCCCGGCCCGGTCGGACCCGGCGAGTTCGAGCAGGGCGGCGGCGAGATCCTCGACATGGACCGGGCAGCGGACGACATCGGTGAAGAGAACGCCGTCGCGGGTCCCGGCGGCCAGCTCGTGGACCATGCGCTCGTGGGCGGAGCCGCCGTCGCCGATGATCAGCGAGGTACGGGCGACGGCGGCGGCCGGAGTCAGCAGCCGTACGGCCGTCTCGGCGGCGGCCTTCGCCGCACCGTACGGGGAGACCGGATCGGGCAGGCACGACTCGTCGTAGGAGATCCGGGAACCGGAGAACACGGCGTCGCTGGAGACATGGACCAGGCGGCAGCCGTGGCGTGCCGCCGCCAGTGCCACGCGGACCGAACCGTCGGCGGTGACGGCCCAGTCGCTCAGGCCGCTCGTCGCGTTGACGATCGCGTCGGGGTCCAACTCGGCTACCAGGCCCTCGAGTTGGGCGTCCGTGCGGAGGTCGAGCCGATGCCACGCGACGCCGGGCGCGCCGTCTGGGCGTGCGGAGCAGTACGTCGCGGCCGTGGTCCAACCCGCCGCGCTCGCCCGGCGTACGAGTTCCGTACCCAGGAAGCCGCTGCCGCCGACGACGAGGATCTTCACGGCGGTCAGCCGACGTGGACGCGAGGTCGTCGCTCCGGGTCCGGTTCGGCCCGGCGCAGCACCTCGCGGGTCACCGGGGCCACCTCGCCGTCGCCGAAGACGAGGAAGCGGATCAGATGGCTGACCGGGTTGCCCTCGGTCCAGGTGAAGTAGGCGTGCGGGACCTTGCCCGTGCGGTCGCGCAGGGAGAGCAGGACGGCGGCGATCGCGTTGGGGACCGTGGGGCCCTCGACGCGGAGTCGTCGCACCCCGTACTTCTCCTCGCCGTGGACCGTGATGTCCGCCGAGAAGTCCGAGGAGTCGTGGAGGAGCACCTCCAGGAACAACACCGGCCCGCGGTCCGGGATATGTGTCTCCTCGCGCTGGCTGTACTCCTTGGCGCGGTACTCCCGACTGCTGTGCTCCTGGGGCTCGTTGGCGATCAGGCGGAGCGGTCCGCTGCGGGCCGCCTCGTCGATGAAACGGGCGGCGGTGTCGTCGAACGTGACCTCGACGGCGCGGAGTTCGAAGGCGCGGTGGATGCGCGAACCGAACGACGTCACCAGGATCAGCACGATGAAGATGCCGGCGATCTTGATGCCGTCGGGCCGTTCGATGACGTTCGTGACCAGGGTGTACGCGAACACGGCGGTGATCGTGCCGAACCCGAGCGTGGCCTTGCGGTGGCCCCGCTTGTGCACGGTGACCGTGGAGGCGAAGGCCGCGGAGAGCATCAGCACCAGCACGCCGGTCGCGTACGCGCCGCTCTGCGCGTCGACGCTCGCGTGAAACCACAGGGTGATCAGGACGGCCGTCACCATGAACACGAGGACCAGGGGGCGTACCGCCCGCGTCCACTCCGGAGCCATGCCGTAGCGCGGCAGATACCGGGGCACGAGGTTCAGCAGCCCGGCGAGCGCGGACGCGCCCGCGAACCACAGGATCGCGATCGTCGAGACGTCGTAGAACGTGCCGAAGACCTGGCCCAGGTGCTCGTGCGCGAGATAGGCGAGGGCGCGGCCGTTCGCCGGGCCGCCCGTCTTGAACGCGCTCTGCGGGATCAGGATCGTCGTCGCCAGGCTGGAGAGGAGGAGGAAGCACGACATGATCACGGCGGCGGTGGTGAGCAGCTTGCGGGTCTCGCGGATGCGGCCCGTGGGCTTCTCCCAGGTGTCCGTCGGATCGCCCTTGACCTGCGGCATCACCGCCACGCCGGTCTCGAAGCCGGACATGCCGAGCGCGAGTTTCGGGAACACGAGCAGGGCCACGCCGACCATCGCGAGCGGCGAGGAGTGCGCGGCCGTCACCGCATCCGTCCAGTCGCCGATCCTCACCGGATGGCTCAGCACCTCCCAGGCGGACACCGCGAGCACCACCACATTGAGCGTGAGATACACGCCCACCAGCACCACCGCGATCCCGATGGCCTCCCGGAACCCCTTGAGGAAGACCGCGCCCAGCGCGCCGACCAGTACCAGCGTGATCCAGGTGTTGCCGCCGTGCATCCAGCCCGGTGCGAACGGGTTCTCCACGACGTGCGCCGCCGCGTCGGCCGCCGACAGGGTGACCGTGATCATGAAGTCCGTCGCCGCGAAGCCCAGCAGCACCAGGACGAAGATCTTCCCGGACCACCACGGCAGCAGCCGCTCCAGCATGGCGATCGACCCCTCGCCGTGCGGAGACTCGTGCGCGACCCGCCGGTAGACCGGCAGCGCCCCGAGCAGCGTCAGCCCGATCAGGACGACCGTCGCCAGCGGGGAGAGCAGTCCGGCGGCGAGCGCGGCGATGCCCGGCTGGTAGCCGAGGGTGGAGAAGTAGTCGACGCCGGTCAGACACATGACCCGCCACCAGCGGTGACCCTCGTGCTCCGGGTTCGGGGTGGCGTGCGGGCCCGGATGGCGGGCGCTCTGCTCGCTCAGCCCGTCCAGGAGCCAGGCCCGGCAGCGCTCGGCGGCGGACCCTGAAGCGTCGGACCCCGTGCTCTCCGTAGGCTCCACCTGCGCGCCGGTCATGCTGAGAACTCCCTGCGATCGGACGAGCGTGCCCGGGGCCCGGGCAACGAGGAGCGAGTATCCACCACATCGTCACCCGCACCCGGACCGGGGGCGACCCCTGACCCTGCGCATAGGCTGGCCGGATGCAGGACGAGTACCGCACAGTGGCCCGCCCGGGCGTGCACGAGACCGAGGTCAACCGCTCCCGCTTCCTGTGCGCCCTCGCCCCGGCGGCCACCGAACAGGAGGCGCAGGACTTCGTCGCCCGCGTCCGCAAGGAGCACACCGACGCCTCCCACAACTGCTTCGCCTACGTCATCGGCGCCGACGCCGCGATCCAGAAGGCGAGCGACGACGGCGAACCCGGCGGCACGGCGGGCGTCCCCATGCTCCAGATGCTGCTGCGCCGCGACATGCGGTACGTCGTCGCCGTCGTCACCCGCTACTACGGCGGCGTCAAGCTCGGCGCGGGCGGCCTCATCCGAGCCTACGGCGGCTCGGTCGGCGAAGCCCTGGACACCCTCGGCACGCTCACCCGCCGCCGCTACCGGCTCGCCACGGTCACCGTCGACCACCAGCGCGCGGGCAAGATCCAGAACGATCTGCGCGCCACCGGCCGCGAGGTCAGGGACGTCCGCTACGGCGAGGCGGTCACGATCGAGATCGGCCTGCCGGACGCCGAAGTGGACGCGTTGCGGGGGTGGTTGGCCGACGCGACGGCGGGGACGGCGGAGCTGGAGCTGGGCGGGGAGGCGTACGGCGACGCCTGACCCTTTCGCCGCTCTGCCGGAACCGTCGGCTGACGTGGTGTCAGGAGGTCCAGTTCCAGACCTGGTTGGAGCTGCCCGCGCAGCCGAAGGTCTGCACCGTCTGGCCGTTCTGCCCCGACTCGGAGGCCTCCGCGTCCAGACAGAAACCGTCCGGGACACTGACCAGCGTTCCGGTGCTGCCCAGTTGCCACCGTTGCGCGCTCAGCCCGTCGCAGCTCTTGACCCGGATCTTCGAGAAGTTCTGGCCGACCGTACCGGCGTCGGCGTCCAGGCAGTCGTGGCCGGCCTGATTGACCACCAGGTACTGGGAGTTGTGCCCGGGCACACGGAACAGCGCCCACTTCTGGGGCGCCGTTCCGTTGCACGCCCACACCTGGACGGTGCTGACGTGGGCGTCGAGACAGCGGGCGACCTCGACGGCGTGGACGTTCTCCGTGACGGTCACCGAACCGGTCCTGACCGGCCCGCGCTGCGTGCCGTACAGCAGTGTCGCGGTCTGCGCGTCGACCGTCCCGTCGGCGGCGGTTCCGGCCTCCGTCTGGAAGGCCTTCAACGCGTCGACCGTGGCCTTCCCGAACTCGCCGTCGACCGTGACGTGCAACCCGTGGCCGCCGAGGAGGAGTTGGAGTGCCTTGACGCAGTCGCCGTGGGAGCCCGAGACGAGTTCGGTGACGCAGGAGGCGAGCCGGATGTCGAGGCTCGCGGGATCGCTGGTGGCCGGCGCGCCCGACGGGCTCTGCGGCGCCCCGGGCTTCGTCGCCGCCGCGCTGTCGGCCGTACTCGGTGAACTGCCCTTTCCCGAGGGCGAGTTACCCGGTGCGGCGGATGCCGGGGATGTGTCCGCCCGGGCACCGGGCGCTGCCCCGGAGGCGTCGGGCCGCAGCAGGAGCACGGTCGCGGTGATGCTGCCGGCGACGAGGACGGCCGCCGCGACGACGGCGCCCGCGATCAACTTCCCGCGTTTTCCAGGGGTGTTCGCGCGTTGTCCGGGGGGGTCCGTGTGTTCCCCGGTGGAGTGCGTATGTTCCCCGGGTGCGGCGGGAGGAGTGGGCGGGGCCGAGGGCGCCACGGCGGGACGGGCGTCGGGCTGTTCGGGCCCCTTGGGTCCGTCGGGTCCGCCGAGCCCTTCCCGTCCGTTGAGCCCTTCGACCCGTTCGGCGGAGGCGGGCCCGCGCCGGGCGGGAACCCGAGGCGGATCACCGGCCGGTGCGGCCAACTGGTGTCCGATGGCCGTCCTGAACACCGCCTCGGGCGAGGGCCGCAGCTCGGGGTCCTTGTCCAGGCAGGTGCGGATGAACGCGGCCAGTTCCGTGTCGACGTCCGCGACCTTGGTGAGGACGTCCTCCCGGGGCGGGTCGAACGCCACCCGGTGCAGCACGTCGACGCCCGTGCCCTCGCCGAACGGCGCCTCCCCGGCGACGGCGTAGGTGAGCATGGAGGCCAGCGAGAAGATGTCGGAGGCGGCGGTCACCTCCCGGCCGCGTACCTGCTCCGGGGACATGTAGGCGGGGGTGCCCACGTTCTGGCCGGTGACGGTGATCGAGGTGCTGTCGCCGGCCTGGACGACACCGAAGTCGATGACACGGGCGCCGTCGGCACCCAGGATGACGTTGGACGGCTTGAGGTCGCGGTGCACGATCCCCGCGCGCCAGATCGCCTCGATCGCCCGTCCGACGTCGGCCAGCAACCGCCAGGCCGCCGCCGCGTCGACCGGCCCGCGCGCGTCGACCAGCTCGGCGAGGGTGGGCCCGGGTATGTACTCGGTGGCGACCCAGACCAGGTCCTCGTCACAGCCGCTACCCAGCAGCCGTACGATGTGCGCCCCTCGGATGCTGTCCAGCGCGCCGACCTCGCGCTCGAAACGCTTGCGGAACAGCGGGTCCTCCGCGTACTCGGGCCGAATCACCTTCACGGCGGCCGGCCCGGTGGCGCCGGTGGCGTCACGGCCGAGATAGACCCGGCCCATCCCGCCGCTGCCGAGCACCGACATCAGCCGGTACGGGCCCGCCTGCCGGGGGTCGCTCTTCCGCAACGGGACCACGGGCGGCGGCTCCATCCCCGCCGCCGCATAGGCCATCGTTTCGGACCGACCGCGGTGCTCGACTGGCATGGGAACCCTGTGTCTCTCGCGTGGTGCGTGTGACGTGAGATTAGCGCAGCACATGTGTGCGACAAGGGAGTTGAGGGTTTCCAGCGGCGGGGAGAACGGGATTCTCGTCAAGGCGGGAGGAAGGGTTATATTCCTGACATTCCGCCTGTCGGAGCACGGGCGACTGTGTGGCCGTGGTGAACCAGGGGGTCCACAGGCGCTAGCGTGGTGGCTCCATGAAACTGCTGCACACCTCCGACTGGCACCTGGGCCGGGCGTTCCACCGCGTGAACATGCTCGACGCCCAGGCCGACTTCGTGAGCCATCTCGTCACCACCGTGCGCGAGCGCGCCGTGGACGCGGTGGTCGTGTCGGGAGACGTGTACGACCGTGCCGTGCCGCCGCTGGCCGCCGTCGAGCTGTTCGACGACACCCTGCACCGGCTCGCCGACCTGGGCGTACCCACGGTGATGATCTCCGGGAACCACGACTCGGCCCGCCGCCTCGGCGTCGGCGCGGGACTGATCGACCGCGCGGGCATCCACCTGCGGACCGCGCCGTCAGCCTGCGGGACGCCCGTGGTGATTCCGGACGCGTTCGGCGACGTCGCCTTCTACGGGCTGCCGTATCTCGAACCCGCCCTGGTGAAGGCCGAGTTCGGGGTGGAGAAGGCCGGCCACGAGACGGTTCTCGCCGCCGCCATGGACCGCGTCCGCGCCGACCTCGCCACTCGCCCGCCCGGCACCCGTTCCGTGGTCCTCGCGCATGCCTTCGTCACCGGCGGCGAGGTCAGCGACAGCGAGCGGGACATCACCGTCGGCGGAGTCGCCGCCGTACCGGCCGGAGTCTTCGACGGCGTCGACTACGTGGCGCTCGGACACCTGCACGGCTCCCAGAAGATCACCGAACGCGTCCGCTACTCGGGCTCGCCCCTCCCGTACTCCTTCTCCGAGGCGGACCACCGCAAGAGCATGTGGCTCATCGACCTCGACGCCGCCGGAGCCGTCACCGCCGAGCGCCTCGACTGCCCGGTCCCTCGTGAACTGGCCCGGATCCGGGGCACGTTGGAGCATCTGCTCGACGATCCCGAGCTCACGCGGCACGAGGAGGCGTGGGTCGAGGCGACGCTCACCGACCCGGTGCGCCCGGCCGACCCGATGGCCCGGCTCACCGAGCGCTTCCCGCACACGCTCAGCCTCGTCTTCGACCCCGAGCGGACCGCCGACGACCCGGACGTGTCGTACGCCCGGCGCCTCGCGGGCCGCAACGACCGTGAGATCGCCGACGACTTCGTGGCCCATGTCCGCGGCGCCGGGCCCGACGAGGACGAACAGGCCGTGCTCCAGGAGGCGTTCGACACGGTGCGCGCGGACTCGGTCGTACGGGAGGTGGCGCCGTGAGCGCGCGACGGGGTGCGGTGCACGACGGGCGGCATGGTGTCGGCGGGGCGCGAGCCGTGGATGCGCGGCCAGGTGGGGTGGCGGTGGCCGGTCGGGTCGGCGTCGACCAGGCGCGGCGCGTGGAAGAAGGGGGCGGCGCCCGATGAGGCTGCATCGGCTCGACATCACCGCCTTCGGTCCCTTCGGCGGGTCCCAGACCGTCGACTTCGACGAACTGTCCTCCGCCGGGCTCTTCCTCCTGCACGGTCCCACCGGCGCCGGCAAGACCTCCGTCCTCGACGCCGTGTGCTACGCGCTCTACGGCTCCGTACCCGGCGTCCGGCAGTCCGGCCAGGGGATCACCCTCCGCAGCGACCACGCGGAGGCCGGCACCCGCACCGAGATCCGACTCGAACTGACCGTCGCCGGGCGGCGGTTGGAGCTCACCCGACAGCCGCCCTGGTCGCGCCCCAAGAAGCGCGGCACCGGCAGCACCCTGGACAAGGCACAGAGCTGGCTGCGCGAGTACGACGCGGGCGCCGCCACCTGGAAGGACCTCAGCCGCTCGCACCAGGAGATCGGCGAGGAGATCACCCAGCTCCTCGGGATGAGCCGGGAGCAGTTCTGTCAGGTCGTGCTGCTGCCCCAGGGCGAGTTCGCGCGGTTCCTGCGCTCCGACGCCGAGGCGCGCGGCAAGCTGCTCGGCCGGCTCTTCGACACCCACCGCTTCGCCGAGGTGGAGAAGCGGCTCGCCGAGCGGCGCCGGGCCACCGAGTCCCAAGTCCGCGAGGGCGACGCCGAGTTGCTCGCCGACGCGCACCGTATGCAGCAGGCGGCCGGTGACGCCATGGAGCTGCCCGACCTCGCCCCGGGCGAACCCGGCCTCGCCGACGCGGTGTTGAGCGCGGCGGCCGTCGCCCGCAGCACCGCACGCGAACAACTCGCCGTCGCCCACAGCCGCCTCGCCGCCGCCGAGTCCGCCCAGGCCGCCGCCGACCGCGAGCTGGCCGACGTACGCGAACTGGCGCGGCTGCAACAGCGGTTCGCGCAGGCGCGGGAGCGGGCCGCGCTCATGGCGGAGCGGGCCGACGGCTACCAAGAGGCGCAGGCGCGGATGGAGCGGGCCCGGAAGGCGGAGGCCGTGGCGCCGGCCCTCGACCTGCGGGACGCCGCCGACACCGAGCACCGGGAAGCCGCCCGGGCCGAGGTGCGCGCGCGGGAGCTGCTGCCGGACACCTTCGCGGACGCCGGCGCGGCCGGACTCGCCGCCGCCGCCCGCCGGGCCGCCGAGGAGCTGGGCGGACTCGAGTCGGCCCGCCGCGCCGAACAACGGCTCACCGAACTCGGCGTGGAACGCGCCGAGTTGGAGCGGCAGGAGCGCGAAGACGAGGACGTACGACAGGAGGCCGAGGCCTGGCTCGCCGAGTGGGACACGACCCGCGCGGGACTTCAGGCACGGATCGAGTCGGCGCAGGAGGCCACCACCCGGGCCGAACAACTCGGCGCCCGGCGCGAACCCGCCGAGCGGCGGCTCGGGGCGGCCCGGCAGCGGGACCAGTTCGCCGGTGACACGGAGGACACCCAGCGGCAGGTGCTGCTCCTGGCCGACCGTGCCCTGACGGCTCGCGCCCACTGGCTCGACCTCAAGGAACAGCGCCTGAGCGGTATCGCCGCCGAACTCGCCGCCCACCTCACCGACGGCGAACCCTGCGCCGTCTGCGGAGCCACCGAACACCCCGCCCCCGCCCGCAAAACCGCCGGGCACGTCGACCGCGCGGCGGAGGAACAGGCCCTCACCGCCCACCAGCGCGCCGAGGAACAGCGCACCGAGGCCGAGCGCCGCCTGGGCGTCGTACGCGAAGCCCTCGCCGCCGCCACCGCCGAGGCGGGTGACGCGCCGACCGGTCAACTCTCCGACGAGGTGGCGGAGTTGGAGCGGCTCTACGAGCAGGCGCGGCGGGACGCGTCCTGGTTGCACCCCGTTACCGAGGAGCTGCGCCGGGCCGAGCAGGAGCACGTCCGACGGACCGAGACCCAGCAGCAGGCCGCGGTCCGAGCCGCTTCCCGTACGAGCCTCCGTGACAGCCTGGAACGCGAACAGGTCTCCCTGGAAGGGGAGTTGACGCACTCCCGAGGCACCGCCGACAGTGTGGCCGCGCGTGCCGCCCAGTTGGAGCGGCAGGCCGCGCTGCTCACCGACGCCGCCGACGCCGTCCGCATCGCAGAGGACACCGCGCAGCGCCTCAAGGACGCCGACGCCCGGCTCGCCGACGCCGCCTTCCGCGCCGGGTTCGACACCCCGCAGGCCGCTGCCGCCGCCCTCCTCGACGACACCGCCCATCGCGAACTCCAACGGCGCCTGGACGCCTGGCAGTCGGAGGAGGCCGCCGTACAGGCGGTGTTGGCGGAGGCCGACACGGCGGCAGCCGCGCAACAGGCCCCCGCCGACCTCGATCTGGCTGAGCGGACTGCGACCGCGGCTGTTCAGCGGACGCGTGACGCGGCCTCCGCGTCCGACGCGGCGGCCCAGCGCTGTGCCCAACTCGACCGGCTCTCCGCCCGATCCGCCGCCGGGGCGCGTCAACTGGCGCCGCTGCGCGAGGAGTACGACCGGGTGGCCCGCCTCGCCGCCCTCACCGCGGGCACCTCCGCCGACAACGAACGCCGGATGCGCCTGGAGTCGTATGTCCTCGCCGCGAGGCTGGAACAGGTGGCCGCGGCGGCGACCGTACGGTTGCAGCGGATGTCGTCCGGCCGTTACACCCTCGTCCACTCCGACGACCGGGCCGGGCGCGGCCGTAGCGGACTCGGGTTGCATGTCGTCGACGCGTGGACCGGGCGGGAGCGGGACACGGCGACGCTGTCCGGCGGAGAGACGTTCTTCGCCTCGCTCGCTCTCGCGCTCGGGCTCGCGGACGTGGTGACCGACGAGGCCGGCGGGGTCCGGCTCGACACCCTCTTCATCGACGAGGGCTTCGGCAGCCTCGACGAGCAGACCCTCGACGAGGTCCTCGACGTCCTCGACTCCCTGCGCGAACGGGACCGCAGCGTCGGCATCGTCAGCCATGTCGCCGATCTGCGGCGACGCATCCACGCGCAGTTGGAGGTCGTGAAGGGGCGGGCGGGGTCGGCCGTACGGCAGCGGGGACAGTGAGGCCGGTGGGGCCCGTGAAATCAGTGGCCCAGCGGTCGGCGGGGGAGCGGTGAGGAGTAGACGACGCTGGTGGTGACCGATCCCAGGGCGCCGATCTTCCCCGACACCTCCTCCAGGTGGCGCATCGAACGGGCCGCGACCTTGATCATGAAGCAGTCGTCGCCCGTGATGTGATGCGCCTCCAGGATCTCCGGCGTCACCGCGACCAGGTCGTGGAAGGGCTTGTAGTTGCCGTTCGGATAACGCAGCCGCACGAACGCCAGGATCGGCAGGCCCAGCCGCTCGGGATCCACGACCGCCGAGTACCCCTGGATCACGCCCGCCTCCTCCAGCCGCCGCACCCGCTCGGTGACCGCGCTCGCGGACATCGACACGGCACGTGCCAGCTCGGCGAAACTGGCCCGGCCCTCGCGCTGGAGGACGTCGAGGATGTGCCAGTCGGTGGCGTCCGGGGAATAGTCGGTCATCCCTGATGAATAGCAGGGGAATCCCCGGTCGATCAAGCGGTATGGCGGGGATCGTCCCTTTGGGGAGCGGGGCGGCGGCCGTAGATTTCTGGCCGTAGGGCATCCCGCACCACCTTGTGAAAGGCCGGACCATGAGCAGCATCACCGCCGTCAACCCTGTCCTGCGGGTGGCCCCCGCCGCGCCCACGGCAGCCGCCGCCCACTTCCGTGTGAGCCTCGCCTTCCACGCCGACGTCTCCGACGTGGCCGCCGCGCTCGCGGTCGGCGGTGACCCCGGTTTCGTCGTCCTCGACTCGCGGTCCACCGAGTCCTGGGACCAGGGGCACATTCCCGGGGCGGTCCACCTCCCCACCGCGCTCGTCCCCGAACAGGCCGAGGCTCTCCTCGACAAGTCCGTGCCGGTCGTGACGTATTGCTGGGGCCCGGGCTGCAACGGCGCCACTCGTGCCGCCCTCGCGCTCGCCGAACTCGGTTACCAGGTAAAGGAGATGCTCGGCGGATTCGAGTACTGGGCGCGTGAGGGCTTCGAGTTCGAGACGTGGGAAGGGCGTGAGCGACGTGCGACCGATTCGTTGACGGCACCGGTCGCGGCGGGGGACTGCGGCTGCTGACTCCTGGACGCGACCCGTCAACTCAACGCCCACGCGGGGGAGTTCGAGTGTCGGCCGCCTGGACACGCGGGTCTCCCGAACCACGAACATGTGGGACAGCTGTGCGTGTAGGTTCGGCCCATGGCGCGATACGCGGAGCCGGGAACGGCGGTGCAGTGGGTGGAGTCGGGCGGTGGGCCGCTCATAGCGGTGCCGGAGACGGTGTTGCCGTTCTGGACGGGAGCCGACGGTGATGAGCTGGCCTCGGACTACGACCGGGCGTGCGAGGTCGGTGGATACGCCGGCCTGCTGCCGGTGGGCGACAGCGCGGCGCTGGTCCTGGGCGACGACCCCGCGTCGACCGCCTTCCTGCCGGAACACGGCGCGTTCGTCCGCTGGTGCGCCGCGAACTCCGAGGACGAGGCACTGGCCGGCGTTCCCGCCGCGCTAGCCTGCGCGTCCTGGGAGAGCGAGGTGGAGTGGCACGTACCCGCACCACTCGTCCTGTTCGACTCGGCCTGGCCCGGCCGGGACTCGGAAGGCACGGAACACCTGAAGGTCGACCTGGAACCGGGCCGTTACGCGGTCCGCGCGGGGCAGGCGCAACCGGGTCCGGAGACGTGGCTCGGACTCGTTCAATTGCGACGGCTTTCCGGTTGAGGGCCTGACGGGTCGGGGACAGGGCGTCGGCACGCGGTGGCGGTCGCGTGCCGCAACTGTCCTGCGGTGCAAGGGACTTCAGCACCGGCGGCGGATACAGCCGGTGGTTCTGTCCCGGAACTGCCGGGCGACTTAAGGGGCTTCGCCCCCGCCCCCACACGCAAACGGCGGCCGGGTCCCGAACTTCCGGACCCGGCCGCCGACATGGCACCTGCGTCAGGTGTGTGTCACAGCTGCGACAGCTCGTCCACCAGGTCGTCCAACCCCAGCGAACCCTGCGACAACGCGGCCATGTGCCAGGCCTTCAGGTCGAAGGTGTCGCCGTGCCGACGGCGGGCGTTCTCCCGGCCCAACAGCCAGGCCCGTTGGCCCAGTTTGTAGCCGATGGCCTGGCCGGGGATCGTGAGGTAGCGGGTCAGTTCGCTCTCCACGAAGTCCGCCGGGCGACTGCTGTGCGCGCCGAAGAACTCCTGCGCCAGCTCCGGCGTCCACCGCTCACCGGGGTGGAAGGGCGAGTCCGCCGGAATCTCCATCTCCAGGTGCATGCCGATGTCGACGATGACCCGGGTGGCCCGCATCATCTGCGCGTCGAGGTAGCCGAGTCGCTGCTCCGCGCCCTCCAAGTAGCCCAGTTCGTCCATCAGTTGCTCCGCGTACAGCGCCCAGCCCTCGGCGTTGGCGCTGACCCCGCCCACCGTGGCCTGGTACCGGGAGAGGTTCTCGGCGACGTGCGTCCACTGCGCGAGCTGGAGATGATGGCCGGGGACGCCCTCGTGGTACCAGGTCGAGACGAGGTCGTAGACCGGGAACCGGGTCTGTCCCATCGTCGGCAACCATGTGCGGCCCGGACGCGAGAAGTCCTCCGACGGCGGTGTGTAGTACGGCGCCGCCGCGCTGCCCGAAGGCGCGATGCGCGACTCCACCTTCCGTACCCGCTCGGCGAGTTCGAAGTGCGTGCCGTCCAGATTCTCGATCGCCTTGTCCATCAGGCCCTGCAACCACTCGCGGACCTCGTCGACACCCTCGATGTGCCGACCGTGCTCGTCGAGGTGCGCGAGCGCCACCCACGGTGTGCCGGCGCCGGGCAGGATCTTCTCGGCCTCCCGCTTCATCTCGGCGAGCAGCCGGTGGTACTCGGACCAGCCGTACGCGTACGCCTCGTCGAGATCGAGGTCCGTACCGTTGAAGTAGCGCGACAGCCGCGCGTACCGCTCGCGGCCCACCGTGTTCGGCGTGCCTTCGACGGTCGGCGCGTACACCTCGCGCATCCAGTCCCGCAGCTCCACCACGGCCGCGTCCGCCGTCCGGGCGGCCTCGTCCAGTTCGGCGCGCAGCGCCTCGGGGCCCGCCGAGGCGAAGTCCTCGAACCAGCCGCGCCCCGCGCCGCCCGTGTCCGACCATTCGGTGAGCTGGCCGATGAAGGTCGCCGTCGGGCGCGGACCCGCGAACAGCTTGCGGTCCAGGCCCAGTTGGAGGGACTCGCGGTAGCCAGCCAGCGCGGTCGGTACCGCACGCAACCGCTCCGCGATCGCCGCCCAGTCCTCGTCCGTCGCGTTCGGCGTCACCGTGAACACCTCGCGCACCGAGTGCGGGGGCGTGTGCAGGTTGCCGACGGCACGCAGGCTCTCCTCGGCCTCGTGCACGGCGAGTTCGGCGGTCAGCCGCTCGCGCAGCAGTCGCGCGCAACGGCGCTCGCTGTCACTGTCCGCGCCGGGCCGGCGCTCTGCCTCGTCGAGCTTCGCGAGGGTCGCCCGCTGAAGCTCCGCGAGTCGTTTCTGACCTGCGGGGGAGAGGTCGGGCAGCCTGCTCGAACTCTCCTTCACGCCGAGATACGTACCGGTGACCGGGTCGAGGGTGATGAGGTCGTCGACGTAGGCGTCGGCGACCTGCCGGGGCAGCGGAGTACTGGTCTGAGACATGGCGACCATCCTCATACGCCGAACTTCCCCCCGTCACCCCGATTCAGCTACGGGCGTGGCAAGCGGCAGCAAGGGCCCGCAGTCCCACTGCTGGAAGATCAACCGCGTCTCCACCCGGGCCACCTCGCGCCGTGATGTGAACTCGTCCAGGACCAGCCGCTGCAGATCGGCCATGTCCGCGACGGCCACATGGACGAGATAGTCGTCGGGCCCGGTCAGATGGAACACGGTCCGCGACTCCGGCAGAGCCCGGATCCGCTCCACGAACGGCCCCACCAACTCCCGTCGATGCGGCCTGACCTGCACCGACAGCAGCGCCTCCAGACCGCGCCCCAACTTGGCCGGATCGACCCGCAGTTGATGCCCGAGGATCACACCGGCCCGGCGCAGCCTCGCCACCCGGTCCAGACACGTCGACGGCGCGACCCCGACCTGCTCCGCGAGTTCGCGATACGTCGCCCGGGCGTCGTTCTGCAACAACCGCAGCAGATGGAGATCCACCGGATCGAGTACGACGGATTCGCTCATCGCCCGAACGTAACACGGTGTTCGCCGCCATCGCCCCGGTGATTGTTCACCCTTCCCTCCATGGACTCAGCGAGCCTGCACACCTCCCCGCCCCCGCGCGCCCTGGCCACCGAAGCCGTGCACGTCGGCCGTGACGACCTCGCCCGGCAGGGCCTGCACGCCCCGCCGATCGACCTGTCGACCACCTACCCGTCGTACGACAGCCGTGCCGAGGCCGCCCGCATCGACGCCTTCACGGCCACCGGTGCCGAACCGGACGGCCCGCCCGTCTACGGCCGTGTCGGCAATCCGACCGTCGCCCGCTTCGAGACCGCCCTCGCCCGCCTCGAAGGCACCGAGAGTGCGGTGGCGTTCGCCAGCGGCATGGCGGCCCTGACCGCGGTCCTGCTCGCACGGGCCGCGACGGGACTGCGGCACGTGGTGGCGGTACGACCCCTCTACGGCAGCAGCGACCATCTCCTCACCGCCGGGCTGCTCGGCACCGAGGTGACCTGGACCGACCCGGCCGGGATCGCCGACGCGCTGCGCCCGGACACCGGCCTGGTCATCGTCGAGTCCCCGGCCAACCCGACCCTGGCCGAACTCGATCTGCGGGCCGTCGCCCACTCCTGCGGCTCGGTCCCGCTCCTCGCCGACAACACCTTCGCCACCCCCGTCCTGCAACGCCCCGCCGAACACGGCGCGCGCCTGGTCCTGCACAGCGCCACCAAGTACCTCGGCGGGCACGGCGATGTGATGGGGGGTGTGGTGGCCTGCGACGAGGAGTCCGCCGGACTGCTGCGTCAGGTGCGCTTCATGACCGGCGGCGTACTCCATCCACTGGCCGGCTACCTGCTGCTGCGCGGCCTCGCGACCCTGCCGGTCCGGATGCGCGCTGCGTCCGCCACCGCCGCCGAACTGGCCCGCCGCCTCACCGCCGACCCGCGTGTCGCCCGCGTCCACTACCCGCGTATCGGCGGCGCGATGATCGCCTTCGAACCCCACGGCGATCCCCACGAGGTCATCGCCGGAGTCCGCCTCATCACCCCCGCGGTGAGCCTCGGAAGTGTGGACACCCTCATCCAACACCCGGCTTCGATCAGTCACCGGGTGGTGGACGAGGGGGACAGAAGGGGTGCGGGTGTGAGTGACGGTCTGCTGAGACTGTCGGTGGGACTTGAGGATGTCGAGGACCTCTGGGTGGACCTGGACGGCGCGCTGGCGCCGTCCACGGGCGCGGGGCTGTTTTCCTGTGCGGCTCCGCCGCGGCGCGCGGCCAGCCACAACACACCCGCACCCGCCAACGAGCCCGAACCGACTACGGCGCTTCGGCCCGCCCGAACTCCGTGACCTCCGCGGAACTCACCGCCGCCTCCAGCCGCGCCGTGACGACCAGCGTCCCCTCCTCGATCTGATAGTCGAGCGGCAACTCAAGCCCCCGCATCGCCGCGACCATCCCCGTGTTGGACGCCTGCGTCACGGCATACACGCTCTCGCATCCCGCCTCCACAGCCATCGCGACCAACCGCCGCAACAACTCGCTCCCGATTCCCCGCCGCTGCCAGTCGTCCTCGACCAGCAGCGCGACCTCCGTCTCGTCCCCGTCCCACAACAGATGCCCGAGTCCCACGATCCGCCCCGACGCCGTCTGCACGGCGAGCGTCCGCCCGAAACGCGGAGAGAGCAGGTGGTCCAGATAGCGGTCGGCGTCACCGACCGGCCCGTGATAGCGCATGCCCAGCGTCCGCGCCGAGCACCGCTCGTGCATCTCCCGCGCCGCGTCGAGATCACCGGTGTCCGCCCGCCGTACGGTGATCGCGTTGCCCTCGGGCAGCGTCAGTACGTCCTGGCTGCGCGGGATGCGCGGACCGAGCCGGGCGTCCAGCTCGACCAGTGCCCGCGCCCGGGCGAACTCGGTGGGCGTGAACGGCAGATACGGCCGCTCCACTGTGATCACTCCGCCTTCCGGCGCCCGCAGTCGCATGACCGTGTCCTCCAACGCCCCCTCCACCGGCACCGACTCCGGCTCGCGCCCCTTGCCCGCGGTGGTCGCGGGCAGCGAACGGATGGTGCACCGGCCCAGCAACTGCCTTAGGGCCAGCGGCAGTTCCGCCGCGTCCAGGGCCGTCCGCGTGGCCAGGCCCAGGACGCGGGTCGGCGCGTCCACCAGATCGTGCGCGTCGGCCCGCTCGATCCAGGTGCTCGAACCGCCGGCCGACGACACCACCCGCGTGATCTCGGAGGCCGCGACCTCACCCGGCGCCCGCAGCAGGAACTCGTCCACCGTGCCCTCGGCCAGCGGATGCGTCTGAAGGCTCAGGATGTCGACCTGCCGGCCGGCCAGTGCCGTGCACAACACCGCGAGCGATCCCGGCGCGTCCTGCACCGTCGTCCGCATCCGCCACAGAGCGGCCGGTTCGGCGACGGCGTCGGGTGTCGCGCCCGACTGCTCGGACTGGGACTGGGACGAGTACCCGGACGTGGACCCCGACAGTGGCTCCGATACGGAGGGCCCGGTCCGCCGCGTGGTCGCGACCGGCCGGGCACCGGTATCACTCGTCGGCGGCGCATGACCGTGGCGGCGTGACCACCACGTGTGGAACCCCGCCGTGGCGATCAGCGCCAGCGCGGAGATCGCCAGCAGCGCCGGGCCGCCGGGCCCGTGCCCCACCAGATTCGCCACGACGTCCGCCACCGCGACCGCCGTGAACAGCGCGGCCAGCTCCACCAGGTCCCGCCGCCAGTGGTGCACCGGACGCCCGTGCTTCGCGCGCGTCACATCAAACATGTCTCGACTCATGCATCCACTGTGAAGGAAGGGTGTTGCGTGATCACGAACGCTCTGTGACCTACCGGTAAAAGCGTGGTTCTGTACCTTTTGCCGTTCTTTTGGTGAGTGCGGTGAACCGGAGGTCAGCCCTGTCGCCCTACGTCATGCGGCCACCTCCGCCCCCAGCGCGGTGCGCAGCCGACGTGCCTGAGTGACCAGCCGGGAGGAGCCGCCCCGGTCCGCCGTCTGCGCCAGATACGGCAGTTCGCCCCGCGCCCCCGACCGCTCCGCGCACTCGGCGGCCACCGTGAGCAGGTCGCCGAGCGCCCGTGCATGGGCAGGCTTGGCGTCGCCGTCGAGGTCGGCGAGCAGCGCGCTCAGAGTGTGGCGGAGGATCCCCCAGATGGTCGCGTTCGCCCCGGTCGCGGCCCCGGTCCGCACCGACTCCGCGAGCCGCGACGGCTTCACCGCCCCGCTCAGGACCAGCTCCCCGAGATCCGCCCCCAGTCGGGCCGCGTCCAACTGTCCCCGCGCCGCGAGCACCAGCAACGCGTCCACGGCGGCGAGCCGACCCTCGGGGTGCCGCGCCCCGAGACCGTACGCCACACACAGGTGCGTGGCCTGGCCTGCCACGCCTTCGGACTCGGCCAGCAGCGGGAGGACGGCGGCCCCGCTCCGGGTGTCGTCCAGGGCGACGGATGACACGTCCCGCAGCAGCCGCGCCGCCACCAGTTCGCGACGCTCGGGGAGTATCGCTAGCCAGTGCCGCTGCATGTCCTGGTCCCAGTGGTAGCAGTAGTAGTGCCCGCCGTGGGCGGTCACCGGCCGGCCCAGCGCGCGGAACTCCGCCGGGAAGAAGTCCTCCTGCAGATCGAGCAGTTCACCCAGCTCCACGGCGACGCGCGCCCCGAACGTCCGGCGCCTGCTCAGGGGCAGGGCGGGACTCTCGGACATCAGCCAACGGGCGAGCCGGGTGCCCTCCGTCGTGCCGAGCGCCTGTGCCCGCCCGGCGGCAGCGGCCGCCGCCGCCCGGTCCTCGCGGCGCACCCGCAGCAGCGCCTGCGCGAAGTCGGCCGCCGCGACCCGCGCGCCCAGGTGCCCGTAGGTGTCCAGCCGGTCCACCAGCTCGTCCGGCTCCAGCAGGCCCGCGCCCCAACTCGGCGTCGACAGCAGGAACGGCAGCGGCTCCCCGCGGAGCCGGTACGCCACCTCCCACACCCGGGAGTCGAAGATCCGGGACAGCGAGCTGTGCCCGCACTCCCGGGACAGGTGGGTGTGCCGCGCCCCTTCGTGGAGCGTCACGGTGCGCACCTTGTCCTGGAGCGTGGCCAGCAGCAGATCGAGCGCGGACTCCACACTGCCGAAGGCGCGGTGCGTGCTGCTGAAGTGGTTGTCCGCGTGTTGGGCGTTCTCGGGATCGTCGGACTGCCACCACCGGCGCGCGACCACCGGCCCCAAGGCCTCCAGCAGACTCTCCCGATCCTCGTACGCATGACGTACGAGTCCGTCCAGCGCACGCTCGAACGTCGCCACGTCGCCCTGGGCCGCCAGCAACACCCCCAGTTCCTCGGCGAGTTCGACCGCCGACTCGGGTGCGGATGCGAGGCGTGTCCCCTCCGGTGCCGGCGGGAGCATCTCCTCGTAGGCGATCGCTGCCGCCGTCACGGGCGCGGCACCCAGCGTCCCGACCGCGCGTGCGCGCAGGGCGGGAATCAACTGGTCGGCCGCTGCGGCGAGTTCAGCCCGTACTTCGGGGGAGTCCACCTTCTTGAGATGCCGCTCGACCAGCTTCAGCGCCCGCTCCTGTACGTCCGCGTCCTCGTGCCCGAAGGCCTGCGCGAGGACGGGCAGCAGCTCTACTGCGGCCGACGCGTCCCGCGCCAGGACCTTCCCCAGCAGGACGAGCTGTGCCCGGACGAGCTTCTTCTCGGGCCGGAACAGCACCGCGTCCGACATCTCCGCCAGCCGGCGCGACGTCAACTCCCCGTCCAGGGCGAGCGACCCGAGCACGGACTGGGCGTGCGACGCCACCATGGACACCGCGTCCGAGGCCAGCGCCGTCCAGTCGGCGATCCGCTCCCGCTCCTCCTCACGGGTCAGGGCGAGGGCCTTCAGCACGCGCAGGAACACCCGGTTGTCGAGGGTCGTACCGCCCCGCAGCAGCCGGGCCACGCACGCGTCCACCGTCCGCTTCCGGTCCAGGACGTCTTCGGCGGTGAGCTGGGCGAGCACGTCGGCCCAGCTGTTCGGGCCCTCGGCCGAGGGCCACTCCATTGGGCTGCCGATGTCCTCCGTCTCGAAGAGCGCGGCCACCAGCTCCGCGACATGCGGATCCTTGCGCAGCCGGTCGAGCAGGGTGTCCCCGCGCTGCCACAGGTGACCGGTCTGCTCCACCCAGCCCCGCACATAAGCGTCCGTCGTCGGCACCGGGCAGCCCGAGAGCCGCACCAGACCGGCCATCAGCTCGTACGGCACACCGGCGGAGGCCGGGCGCCCGGCGAGGCGGTGCGTCACATCGGCGAGCCACGTCGTGTCGCGGTCGCCCAGGACGTGGAGCAGCAGCGCGGGGGACGACTGCGACCAGCGCATGTCGGTGGCGGCGATCCAGGTCGCCGCGGCTGCCGCGCCCGTCTCGCAGACGGTCCCGGCCGCGTGCAGGGCCGGATAGGCGCGGCGGGACGACCCCTCCCACGGTGCCTTGCGCAACTCCTTGCGGAGCGCCTTCAACTCCGGCTGGTACGCCCGCCGTTCGGCGTCGGTCAGCCCGTCGAGCAGTCCCAACGCGTCGGCCGTCCGGCCCGCCCGCACCATCTCCATCAGCGAACTCATCGCACACCCCCGTCGATCCGTACCGTGTTCTGATCCGTGTCCTGGTCCGCGCTCCGGACCATGTCCCGCTCCGCCGCGGTGCCCCGCCGCACCATCCGTACCGCCAGCGCGTGCTTGCACGGCCCGCGCCCGCCCCGGTACTTCGCCCACCACACGCAACTGCAACTCAGCACCCCCGCCTCGTCCCGCACCCGGTGCACATGGCCGTCCTCGGCGGTCACCGTCCCGAGCGCGCCTTCCAGGCTCACCGCCCCCGCCGCCACCAGCGCGCGGGCCGAGCGCAGCCGCGGATTGTGACGCTCCACGCGCTGTGCGTCGTAGGGCAGTTCACGGTGGAAGTAGGCCGCCTCCGCAGTGTCGTAGCCGACGCGTCCCGAGGTGCCCAGCCGGGTCAGCGCGGCCCGGACCCGCTCCGGGGTGAGCCCCGAGGAGGCGGCCATGTCGGCGACGTCGATACGGGGCTCCCAGGCCAGCAGCACGGAGATCAACTCCGCGTCCTCGCCCGCCTCGTCGGCGGTGAGCGCGTCGAGCACCCCGCCCTCGCCGGAGAATCCGCGCGAGGCGTCCGGCGACAGCGTGAGGGTGAGCCGCATGCCCGGCAGGACGGCCTCCCAGGCGCCGGCCGTGGCATCGGCGCCGATCACGGAAGGGCCGTAGATCCGCAGGGCGGTCGCATGGCGCAGGACCCGCTGGAGTGCGATCAGGCGCTCCGGGCCGGGGAGGCACACCGCGCCCGGGACGGGGCGGGTGGTCGGGCGCAGTCCGCGGCCCGCCGGTACGACCCAGCGGGGGCCGCTCGTGGTGCCGCGCGCCCCGCTCTTCGGGAGCGAGCGCAGGAACCGGACCGCCTCCGCCGCGGGCAGTTCGGCGCGCAGGTCGAAACCGGCCGCTATGACCTGGGCCTCCGCGAAGCCGCGCAGCCACCGGTCCGGCAGCGGCACCTTCTTCTCCACCACCGGGCCGTCCATCGTCGTCACGGCCAACTCCTCGGGGCCGACCCGGAGATGGAGCGGATCGTCCGTGCCGATCCGGGACAGGGCCTCACGCAGGGGGTTGTTGACGTCGACGTTCGTCGTGCCGTGTCCCACCTCGTCGCCGTCGAGTCCGGGGCCCAGGACGTCCAGTCGTGCGTACACCCCGCCGCAGCCCGAGAAGGACTCGAAGCGCAGCCGGTCGCCGCCCGCCGTGACCACCGGGTCGAGCGAGGCGGGCAGTTGGCGCTGGTAGTACCGCGTGGCCGCCACGTCGGCGACGGCCAGCAGCGCGGCCGAGGCCACCTGAGGAGACGTCAGGAAGCCCGCGAAGAAGCGCGGATGGTCGGTGACACCCGAAGGAGTCGCACCGCGTGAGGTCTCCAGCCCGAGGCGCCGGCCATCCGCCGCGGACTCCAGTGCGGAGGGTCGGGGATAGGTCACGGCCTGCAAAGATCGCGTCATGGAAAAACCGTAGAGGCCACCACTGACAATCGACCCTGACCTGCGAAAACGCTGTTTTCGCGGGAGAGTTGGGGCGCCGCGGAACGCACCGCGCACCGGGGGATGACGCCGGTGCGCGGTACAGGTCCGAGGGTAGTGGAGTTACTGGCCGACCCGTCCCGGCTGAAGGGTCTTGGTGAACAGCACGGTGCCGTCCGACTCCCGCAGACGGACCGTCAGCTCTCCGCTGTGGCCGTCGATGTCGACCTCGCCGAAGAACTGGTAGCCCTCGGCCGGCGACACGTTCGCCACGGTCGGCGCCTTCACGAACACCCGCTCCGGACCGAAGGTGTTGTCGAGTTCGCTGGCCGGGAAGGCACCCGCGTTCAGCGGACCGGAGACGAACTCCCAGAACGGCTCGAAGTCGGTGAACGCCGCCCGCGAGGGCTGGTAGTGCTGGGCGGAGGTGTGGTGCACGTCGGCCGTCAGCCACACGGTGCCGGTGATCCGCCGGTGCTTGATGTACCGCAGCAGCTCGGCGATCTGCAGTTCACGCCCGAGCGGCGCGCCCGGGTCGCCCTGCGCGACGGCCTCGATGTTCGCCTTGCCCTCGGTGGCGTCGGGCACGACCAGGCCGAGCGGCATGTCGGCGGCGATCACCTTCCACACCGCACGCGACCGCGACAACTCCCGCTTGAGCCACTCCAGTTGCTCGCTGCCAAGGATGCCCTGCGGGTCCACGGTCTGTTTGTCGGGCGAGTTGGCGTTGCGGTACGTCCGCATGTCCAGGACGAACACGTCGAGCAGCGGACCGTGCCGCATCACCCGCTGGACCCGGCCCTCCTTCGCGCCCGGCCGCAGCGTCGAGATCGGGAAGTACTCGCTGAACGCGCGCCGGGCGCGCACGGCCAGGGCGTCGACGCTCTTCTCCGTGTAGCGGGTGTCGGTGGCGGCGATCACCTCGCCCGGGTACCAGTTGTTGCGCACCTCGTGGTCGTCCCACTGGATGATCGAGGGCACCTGGGCGTTGAACCGCTTGAGGTTCTCGTCGAGCAGGTTGTAGCGGAAGTTGCCGCGGAACTCGGCCAGGGTCTCGGCGACCTTGGACTTCTCCTCCGTGGTGACGTTCCGGTACAGGCTGCCGTCGGGCAGGGCCTGGGTCGCCGTGATCGGGCCGTCGGCGTAGATGTTGTCGCCGCTGCACACGAAGAAGTCCGGGTCCAGCTCGGCCATCGCGTCGTAGATGCGGTAACCGCCGAGGTCCGGGTTGATGCCCCAGCCCTGGCCCGCCAGGTCACCGGACCACAGGAAGCGCACACCGCGCCGCCCGGTCGGCACCGTACGGAACGTGCCGGCGACCGGCTCGCCGGTGCGGCGCGGGTCGTCGGGGTCGGCGAGCAGCACCCGGTAGTGGATCTGCTGCCCCGAGGGCAGCCCGCGCAGCCGGGTGGTGCCGGTGAAGTCGGTGTCCGCGCCGAGCAGCGGGCCGTGCCAGCGGTGCGGGTTGCGGAACGACTCGGTGGCCGAGGTCTCCACGATCATCCGGGCCGGGCGGTCCGAACGGACCCACACCAGACCGGAGTCGGAGGTCACGTCCCCCGCCTGTACACCCCAGCCCGCCTTCGGACGCCCGGACAGGGCGAAGGCCGGCGCGGCCCCGAGGGCGGCGGGCACGGTCAGGGCCGCCGACGCGGCCAGGGTGCCGCGCAGGACGCTGCGGCGGGCGGGGAACGGGCGATGCGACATGGGGTTGCGCCTCCACGGACGGGATGCGGTCAGGGTGCACCGCCACAACTACTGGTGCGCCGCAGCGCGCACGGAAACCACGGGTGAACAACGGAACGCGGCGACATCAGAGGCCGTGCGGGTGAAGCGCCTCGGCCATGAGACGTACCCCCGCACGGATCCGTACGGGAGACAGATGCGCGTACCCCAGGACCAGCCGTACGACCGCGTTGTCGGCACGCGCGTGTGCGTAGGCGGTGAGCGGGCGCACCGCGACACCGGCGGAGGCCGCGCGCTCCAGGAAGTGCTCCTGGGGGCCGTACTTCTCCGGGAGTTCGGCGATGACGTGCAGTCCCGCCGCGATCCCGGTCACCCGCGCTCCGGGAAAGTGCTCCTCCAGGGCGGCGACGAGGGTGTCGCGGCGCTGTCGGTAGGCGCGTTGGCAGCGGCGCAACTGGCGGTCGTAGTCGCCGCGTTCGAGGAAGCGGGCGAACAGCGCCTGGTCGAGTGTCGGGTGGCCGAGGTCCATGGTGCGCTTGCGCTCGACGACCTCGTCGGTGAGTGACTCGGGCACCAGGAGCCAGCCGAGGCGCAGCCCTGGGGCGAGGGATTTGCTGACCGAGCCCGTGTAGGCGACGTGCTCCGGGTCGAGGCCCTGGAGCGCGCCCACGGGGGCCCGGTCGTAGCGGAAGTCGCCGTCGTAGTCGTCCTCGACGACCAGACCGTCCACCGACCGCGCCCAGTCGAGGAGTCGGGCCCGCCGCCGCGCGGAGTACGCGATGCCCGTGGGGAACTGATGCGCGGGTGTCGTCACCACGGCCAGTACACCCGACGCCCGCAGCGGACCGACCGCCAGGCCCTCCTCGTCCAGGGGCAGCGGTACGGTGCCGACGCCCGCCGAGGCGTACAGGGCGTCGTGCTGGGGGCTCCCCGGGTCCTCGACGCCGACGGTGCGCATCCCGCGCGCGTGGAGCACGAATCCGAGCAGCGCCATCGCCTGCGCCACCCCGGAGACCACGACGAGCCGCTCCGGGTCGGCGGCCACACCCCGCCGGCGCGCGAGGAGTTCCGCGAGCGCCGTACGCAACCGGGGCAGCCCGCGCGGATCGGGATAACCGAGCAACTCGTGCGGCGACTCGGCCAGCACACCGCGCTGCGCCGCCGCCCAGGCGGCACGCGGGAACAGCGACAGGTCCGGCGTGCCGGGCACGAAGTCGGCGCCGGCACCGGGGAAGCGCGGTGCGAGGTCACGCGCGCGTGGCCGCGCCGCCCGCACGGCACCGCCCACCCAGGTGCCCGCACCCCGGCCGCTGCGCAGATAGCCCTCCGCCGTCAACTGCTCGTACGCCTCCGTGACCAGCCCCCGCGACACCCCGAGGTCGGCCGCCAGGTCCCGGCTCGACGGCAGCCGGGTGTCCGGCGCCAGCCGCCCCGAACGCACCGCCTCGCGCAGCGCCTCCTGAAGCGAACGGCCACGCGCGCGTGCCGGTGCCGAGACGGCGGGCAGCAGCAACTCCCAGGCGGCGGAGCCCGTCAGACTCGCCGGACCGGACAGACTGGCCGGTCCGGACTGACGCTCCGGATCGGTCGGCCGCTCCGAATTGGTCCGCGATGACGTCATGGAAGTGGACCTTAAACCGGACCGCGGATCTCCCTAGCGTCACCACCATGAACGCCACCACCGTCCGCGGCGCCCCGCTCGCCGCCTTCGCCTGCGTCCTCGTGGGCGCGTCCTTCACCGCGAACAGCGTCCTGGGCGACTACCCGTACGCGGGCGGCCAGTTCCTGCGCTACGGCCTCGCCTGTGTGCTCCTGCTGCCGTTCACCGGCAAGGACGCGAAGGCCCGGCTGCGCGGCCTCGCAGCACGCCAATGGGGCCGCCTCGCCCTGCTCGCCGCCGTCGGCATGGTCGGCTTCAACCTGGCCGTCATCGCCGCCGAACGCAGCGCCGAACCGGCCGTCCCCGGAGTCTTCGTGGGCTGCGCCCCCATAGCCGTCGCGGTCCTCGTCCCCCTCCTGGAAGGACGCCGTCCGCGACGGATCGTGCTCTACGGGGCGTCGCTCGTCGCCGTCGGCGCGTTCACGGTCCAGGGGTGGGGTCGTACTGACGGCGCCGGAATCGCCTTCTCCGGGTGCGCACTTGCGGGGGAGGTGGGCTTCGCGGTGCTCGCGGTTCCCGTACTGCGCCCCCTGGGACCGCGATTGCTGTCGGCCACCGTGTGCGGTCTGGCGGCGGTCGAGGCAGCGACTGCCGGCGTGGTCCTCGACGGGACGACCTGGCTGCGGCGCCCCGACGGCACCGAGGCCGCCGCGCTGCTGTGGCAGGCGGCGGTCGTCACCGTAGTCGGCTTCGTGTGCTGGTACATGGGCATGCAGCGGATCGGCGCGGAGCGCGCCACGCTCTTCTCCGGCCTCATCCCGGTCGCCGCCGCCGCTACCGCGCCGCTCGTCGGAACGGGCTCCTACGGGCCCGCCCAGGCCGTCGGCAGCGCCCTCGTGGGCGCCGGAGTGGCCCTGGGATCCGGTGTGTTGGCGCTCGTGCCGCGCCGGTCAGCGGCTGCCGTCGAGGATGACCCGCGCGACCAGGGCAGGGTCGTCGTTCATCGGGCAGTGCCCGCAGCCGGGCAGCCGCACCAGCCGGGAGCGGGGGATCAACCGCTTGGCGCGGACGCCCTGTCGGCGCAGCAGCAGCCGGTCCTGGGTGCCCCAGGCCACAGTGACCGGGATGCCGGGGATGTCGTCGGTGAACAGGACGCTCGTACCGGCCCGGAGCGTGTCGTCGAACCCGGGGGCGTCGACCAGCGCGCGCGTCTCGGCGACCACGGCCTCGGGTGAACGGCGGCCCGGGCGGGCGTAGATGGTGCTGGTGAGCGCGGTGCGGCCGGCCGCCGTACGCGCCAGCTTCTCGACCAGCGGGAGCGGCAGACCGCGGGCGATCCGCCGCATGGTGAGCAGCACACCGAAGGCGTAGCGGCGCTCGGCCTGGGACCAGAATCCGGCGGGGGAGAGCGCGGTGACGGACCGTACGATCTTCTCGCGGCCCAGCTCCAGGGCCATCAGACCGCCGAGCGAGTTGCCCGCCACATGCGGACGTTCGAGCTCCAGCGCCTCGCAGAAGGCCCTGAACACGGCGACCGTCGTGGCGAGGTCGTACGTCAGCCCCTCCGGGAGCGCGGGGGAGGCGCCGAACCCGGGCAGGTCCACGGCGATCACGTCGCGCTCGGTCGCGAGGATGTCCACCACCGGGTCCCAGGCCTGCCGGTGGTGCCCTATGCCGTGCAGCAGGAGCAGCGGCTCGCCGCGACCCACGCGCGCGTAGGACACGGTCACGGTCTTCGGGCCCCGCGGAGTGGGGACCGGGAAGGAGACGGTGGCGGACATGGGGATGCTCCTCGTCTGGGACGCGCAGGCAGACGCCGTACAGGCCGTGTAGACAGCTTGTCAGTAACTGCTACTGACCGGTAGCCCCCGTCGTTCTCGTTCCATGACGGGGGCTTTGCCGTGCTGTCACCGAGAACGCCCCGTACGAACGCCCTGTGAACGCTCCGCGCCATGTCCTCTATGGGTTGCATATGACATGGAGGATTGGTCTTGACCAAGGGTGGGGGCCGTCCTATGGTCGCAGATAAGTGAAACAACCTTTAATAAACAAGGGCGCTAAAACGCCGCCGGAACACGGCGATTGCGGAGGACAGGGTGGGGACCACGCAGTTGGAATCGGTGCCGGAACCGAAGTACTGGCATCTCAAGACAGTGCTGAGTGAGGCACTGGACTCCGAGTTCTCGGTGGGCGAGATCCTGCCCAACGAGCGAGACCTGGCGGCCCGCTTCGGCGTCGCCCGGGCCACGCTCCGGCAGGCTCTGGAACAACTCGAACTGGAAGGCAGGCTGCAGCGCCGTCGCGGTGTCGGTACGACCGTCGCGCCGCCGCGCGTGGGTGTCGCCGTCGGCACCGAGCAGCACGTCTGGCCGGGCGCCGGGGAGGACGCCTGGCAGTCCGTCGACTGTGTGCTGGCGGCACCGCCGGCGGCCGTCGCGGGCGTCCTGGAGACCGGTTCCGAGGAACTGGTGCACACCGTGCGGCGCTCCAGGGTGAGCCACGGCCAGCCGGTCGCCGCCGAACTGCTCTACATCCCGGAGTCGTCGGTGCCCGACCTCTCCGCGATAGACACACCGTCCGCTACGGCACGCGCGCGTGCGGTGCTGCGCGAGTTGCAGCGCCTCGAACTGGAGGGCCAGGACCGCGCCGTGGAACTCGGCTCGGCCCGCGCGGACGACGCCAAGGAACTGGACCGCCTCCCCGGGGCACCGGTTCTCGTCGTCACGACCCGCTTCTTCGCCGAGGGCCGCACCGCCGCGGTCTCCGTCGCGACCTACCGCGCGGACACCTGCCGGCTGACCTTCGCCGACTCGGGCGGCGTGGAAATACACCACGGCCCGGAACGCCAGGCTTCCTGACCACGGTCACACCACATCCGTCGCGCCCCGGAACTCCACCGGGGCGCGACGCGTTCTACGTCTGCGCACCGGGGGCGCTGTCGCCCTGAAGGGGCGCGGGGCTGTATCGACATACGGCTCCGCCGCGTGGGCGCACCCAGCCACAAGGAACCCGCACCCGACAACCAACCGCCGAGACCGGCCACAACGAACCGCACCCAAAAACAACCACCGAGCCCAGCCAAAACTCCGCCGCACCCGACAACCAACCCCGCCGCCAAGCTAGCGCCGCGTCACCGTGCCCTCGACCGCGAACAACTGCTCCTCGACATGGTCAAGAGCCAACCGCAGCGCCCCCGTAGCCGCAGCCGCCTCCCCGAGCAACGACAGCGCCACCTTCGGCGGCCGCAGGCAATACCGGGCCAACTCCCGCCGCAGCGGCTCCAGTACACCGTCCAGGCCGGCCGCCCACCCGCCCACGACGACGAGTTCCGGATCGAGGGCCAGCACCAGCGCGGCGACATCGTGCACGAGGCGTTGGATGAAGCGGTCGACGGCCGCCCGCGCCCGCTGGTCGCCGTCGCGTGCCAGCGCGAAGACCTGGGCGACCGCCTGCTCGTCCAAGGGATGCAGTGGCTCGTCCGTGGTGGACAGCAGCGTCTCCGGTGTCACGTCCCGGCCCAGCAGATGCAGTGCGCCGATCTCACCGGCCGCCCCGCGATACCCCCGGTGCAGCCGCCCCCCGATCAGCGAACCGGCGCCCGGGCTCAGTCCGGCCAGCACCATCACCATGTCGTCGGACTCGGTCGCGGCGCCCTTCCAGTGCTCGGCGACCGCCGCCGCGTTGGCGTCGTTCTCCACCAGCACCGGGCACTTGAAGGAACGGCTCAACCGTTCGCCCAGGTGCAGCCCCGTCCACTGGGGCAGCGCGGTGCCCAGCCGTACGGTGCCGTCCGCCTCGACGATGCCCGGCGTGGCGACGCCCACCGCCCGCAGCGAGCCGCGGGCGACCCCGGCCCGGCGCAGCAGCTCGGCGACCGCGGTGCGCAGCCGCTCAAGACGCTCGTCCGCCGAGGCCGTCTCGTCGACATCCTTGGCGATCGCGCCGAGCACCCGGCCGTCGAGGTCGGCGAGGAGCACGGCGACGCGATGTGCGCCGATCTCCAGGCCCAGCAGATGTCCGGCCTCCGCCCTGAACCGGAACCGCCGCGCGGGCCGCCCCTGCCGCCGTACAACGCTCTCGTCGGCCGCCTTCTCGACGACCAGCCCGGCCTCGATCAGTCCCTCGACGACGCCCTCGACGGTCGGCCGGGACAGACCCGTCACCCGGGTGATCTCCGTCAGCGTGGCGCAGTCCGTGGCACGCAACGCGTGCAGCACCACTGCGGAGTTGATCCTCCGCAGCAGCGAGGGGTCCCCGCCGGTCAGCCCCGCCAAGGTCTGTCCTCCCAGCTCGTGCGCGTGTTGGGCGGATCGTACTCGGCGCGGTGGACCCCGGCGAGTGCCGGGCGCCCTCGATCCACTCGCCCCACCGGATCACCCCGGCGCCACGAACCCGGACTCGTACGCCGCGATCACCGCCTGTGTACGGTCCCGCGCCCCCAGCTTCGCCAGTACGGCGCTCACATGCGACTTCACCGTCTCCGTCCCGACGACCAGCCGGGCGGCGATCTCCGCGTTCGACAGACCCCGCGCCATCAGCCGCAGCACCTCGGCCTCGCGCTCGGTCAACTGGGCCCGCGCCATCAGCGCGCGCGCCGCCCGGTTCCCGCCGTCGTCGCCGTACTCCGCCGCCAACTGCCGTACGGAGGCCGGGAACAGCAGCGACTCGCCCTCGGCCACCAGCCGTACCGCGTGCACGATCTCGGCCGGACGGGCCCGCTTCAGCAGGAAGCCGTCGGCGCCGGCGCGCAGTGCCTCGTAGACGTACTCGTCGTTCTCGAAGGTCGTGATGACCAGGATCTTCGGCGGGTCGTCGACCGTGCGGAGCACCGCGCGTGTGGCCTCGATGCCGTCCAGGAGCGGCATCCGTACGTCCATGGCGACCACGTCCGGCCGCAGCCGCCGCACCAGCGGGATCACCGCCGCCCCGTCGGCGGCCTCCCCGACCACCTCGATGTCCGGCTGCGCCTCCAGCACGGCCCGCAGACCCGCGCGTACGAGGGGTTCGTCATCGACCAGGAGAACGGTGACCGGCATCCGGCCAGCCTAGATCAACCCAGCGGCAACTCCGCATGCACCTGCCAGTCACCCTCGTCGGGTCCGGTGTACGCCCGGCCGCCGAGCAGCGCGGCCCGCTCGCGTATGCCCCGCAGGCCACTGCCCCGGCCCGGGCCCGGTATCGCCGCCGGCAGCGGATTGCGGACCTCCAGATCGAGGGTGCCGTCGGCGACCTGAATGCGGACCCGGACCGGCACGGACCCCGCGTGCCGCAGCACATTCGTCAGCGCCTCCTGCAGAATCCGGTACCCCTCCCGGGAGACCGGTCCCGACACCGTCTCCAACGGCCCGGTCACCTCCGCGTCGACCTTCGCCCCGGAAGCCCGCGCCGACTCCAACAGCCGGTCGGCGTCCACCAGCGTCGGCCGGCTGCTCACCGGCCGCTCCGCCTCACGCAGCACGCCCAGCACCCGCTCCAGATCCTCCAGCGCGGCCCGACCGGTCTCCTCGATGGCGCCCAGCGCCCGCTCGGTGAACTCCGGGTCGCCCGCCGCCCGGGCCGCGCCCGCCTGCACCACCGCCACGGTAAGCGCGTGCCCGATCGAGTCGTGCAACTCCCGTGCGATGCGGTTGCGTTCCAGCAGTTGCTCGGTGCGCTCCTCCAGGGCGGCGAGTTGCTCGGCGCGGGAGGGGCCGAGCAACTTACGGGCCAGCAACGTGGCCAACTCGCCCAGGCCGACGATGGCGGCGTACAAGGCGATGAGGGGGAGCGGCGCCAGCAAGGCGTACCAGCCGTTCGGCGCCGCCTCCTTGAGGACCCATACGTCGTCGGGCACGCGCCCGCGTGCGACCTCGATCAGCTCGAAGGAGATGATCGGCAGCCAGACGCAGGCGAACGTCGTCGCCCAGCCCAGAGCCATCCGCGCCTCCAGCCACAGCACGGTGCGCCCCCGGTCCCGCCAGGTCGCCGACGGCGCCACGGAGATCCCCGAGTCCTCCCTGCCCGGCGTCAGCAGCAACTGCGCCTGCACGCCTTCCCCGATCCGAACGGCCGGGATCAGACCGACCGGGATCAGCACCAGCGCGGGCACATACGGCTTCGACGAGTCGATGAACATCCACACGCTGACGATCAGTATCGGCACCCACAGGTGCAGCAGACGCGTATACGTCGTCCCCCGGAGCAGCGGGCGCAGGAAGCGGGCCATTGGGACATCGTGACAGCCGGCTCTGACAATCGGCCTCCCCCGGGCGGGGGAGACGATCTCCACCGCCGGGGGAGGCCCCAACTCCCCTGGACGGCCAGGCTGTTGGGCATGACCAGCATTGACGTACGAGACCTCACCAAGGAGTACGGCACCCGGCGGGCCGTGGACCACGTCACCTTCGACGTCCGCCCCGGCAAGGTCACCGGCTTCCTCGGTCCCAACGGCGCCGGAAAGTCCACCACCATGCGCCTCGTCCTCGGCCTCGACCGGCCCACCTCCGGAACCGCCACTGTCGGAGGCCGCCCCTACGCCGCGCTTACCGAGCCGCTGCGCCACGTCGGCGCCCTGCTCGACGCGCAGGCCGCGCACGGCTCCCGCACCGCCCGCGACCATCTGCGGGCCCTGGCGGCGAGCAACCGCATCCCGGCCGCCCGGGTCGACGCGGTGCTTCAGGAGACGGGACTCGCGTCGGTCGCGCGGCGCCGGGTGAAGACGTACTCCCTGGGCATGCGCCAGCGGCTGGGCATCGCCGGTGCCCTCCTGGGCGACCCCGAGGTCATCCTGCTGGATGAGCCGTCGAACGGCCTCGACCCCGAAGGCATCGTCTGGATCCGGGAGTTGCTGCGCCGACTGGCGGCGGAGGGCCGCACGGTGCTGGTCTCCAGCCACCTGATGAACGAGACCGCCTCCTTCGCCGACCACCTCGTGGTCCTCGGACGCGGCCGACTCCTCGCGGACACCCCGATGCGGGACTTCATCGACGCGCGCGTGCAACCCCACGTGCTCATCCGTACGACGGACACCGGCGCCCTCAAGAGCACCCTCGCCGAGCACGGTCTCGACGCCGTGGAACAGGAGGACGGGCACTGGACCGTGGCGCACGCACGCGTGGACGAGATCGGCACCCTGTTGTCCGCCGCCGGCGTACCCATCCTCGAACTGACCGCCACCGAGGGCACCTTGGAGCAGGCCTATCTCGATCTGACGGCCGGCGTGACCGAGTTCACCGCATCGCACCAGGAGGCCTGACCATGGCATTCACGCCCGTCTTCCACTCCGAGTGGATCAAGATCCGTACCCTGCGCTCACAGGTCGCGGCGCTCGCCATGATCCTCGTGGTGACGGCGGTCTTCTCCGCGCTCGCCTCGGCCGACACCGGCGGCGACGACTTCGACCCGCTGTTCGCGGTCTTCTTCGGCGTCACCTTCGGACAGATCGCGGCGATCGCCTTCGGCACGACCGCCGTGTCCTCCGAGTTCCAGGGTGGAGCGCTACGGCTGTCGCTGGCCGCGGTACCGCACCGGGGGCGCTGGTTCGCGGCCAAGGCGACGGCGATCGCCCTACCGGTGTTCTCCGTCGGCCTGGTCACCGGTGCGGTGACCCTGGTGGTCGGCAAGGCGGTGCTGGGCGCCGAGGCCGACGGACTCGGCGGGGCGGAGCAGGCGCGCGGTGTGGTCGGCTGCGCCGTCTATCTCACGCTGATGGCGTTGCTCGCGGCCGGTCTCACGGCGGTGCTGCGCAGCGGAGTGGCGACGCTGAGCATCGTCATACCGTTCCTGCTCATCGTGTCCTTCGTGGTCGGCGACGCGTCCAACGACCTCGCGGACCTCCTGCCCGACCGGGCCGGGCAGGTCGCGCTCCATGCGAACTGGGCCGGGGCGATGGGGCCGTGGACCGGGCTCGGGGTGACGGCGTTGTGGGCCGCCGCGGCGTTGGCGGCGGGCGCGTGGAGCGTGCGCCGCCGGGACGCCTGACCAGGGCGAGCCACCGACACCCTGCCGATTGTCAGTGGCGGCCCGTCTACTGGAGTCATGACAGACGAGCCGACCTCTGACCCGCTAGCCCTGTGCGGCGTCCCGCAGCCGCCCGAACTCCTCGGCCATCGTCGCCGCCGTCCAGTGCGCGTTCAGACCGCTCGGATTGGGCAGCACCCACACGCGTGTGTCCCCGAATGTCCGCTCCTGGGGCCCCACTTGGGCCCGACGGTCGTCAAAGGCGGCCCGGTAGGCGGTGACGCCCAGCACCGCCAGCCAGCGCGGCTGCCACCCCGTCAGCTTCTGCGCGAGGAGTTCGCCGCCCTCGCGCTACTCCTCCGCGCTCAGCTCGTCGGCACGGGCCGTGGCCCGTGCCACCACGTTGGTGATACCGAGCCCGAAGGACAGCAACTCCCCTTGCTCCGCGGGCTTCATGAGCCTCGGGGTGAAGCCGGACAGATGCAGCACGGGCCAGAAGCGGTTGCCGGGGCGGGCGAAGTGGTGGCCCGTGGCCGCCGTCATCAGACCGGGGTTGATACCGCAGAACAGCACGGCGAGGCCGTCCGCGACGACGTCCGGTACGAGACGGTCGCGGGCGGCCTCCAGCTCGGCCTGGGTGAAGCGGGTCAGAGGATCGCCCCCGGGGTGTACCCCGCGGCCTCCGGGTGCTGCTTCGCGAGCTCCTCGACGCGGGCGACGACGACGGCGACCTGGTCGGCCGCGGCACCCGTGAAGGACAGCTTGTCGGCCATCAGCGCGTCCAACTGGGCGCGGTCGAGCGGGATGCGCTCGTCGGCGGCGAGCTTGTCCAGCAGCTCGTTGCGCTCGGCGCCCTGCTCACGCATCGCCAGCGCGGAGGCGACGGCGTTCTCCTTGATGGCCTCGTGCGCGACCTCGCGGCCGACACCCGCGCGGACGGCGGCCATCAGCACCTTGGTCGTCGCGAGGAACGGCAGATAGCGGTCCAACTCCCGTGCCACGACCGCCGGGAACGCGCCGAACTCGTCGAGGACGGTCAGGAACGTCTCCAGCAGACCGTCGAGTGCGAAGAACGCGTCGGGGAGGGCCACCCGGCGCACCACCGAGCAGGAGACATCGCCCTCGTTCCACTGGTCGCCCGCCAGCTCGCCGGTCATCGACGCGTAGCCGCGCAGGATGACCATGAGGCCGTTGACGCGCTCGCAGGAGCGGGTGTTCATCTTGTGCGGCATCGCGGAGGAACCGACCTGGCCCGGCTTGAAGCCCTCGGTGACCAGCTCGTGCCCGGCCATCAGCCGGATCGTCTTCGCGAGCGACGAGGGCGCCGCCGCGACCTGCACCAGCGCGGTCACGACCTCGTAGTCCAGCGAGCGCGGGTACACCTGGCCGACCGAGGTGAACGCCTGCGAGAAGCCCAGGTGCGAGGCGATCCGCTGCTCCAGCTCCGCGAGCTTCGCCGCGTCGCCGCCGAGCAGGTCCAGCATGTCCTGGGCCGTGCCCACCGGCCCCTTGATACCGCGCAGCGGGTAACGGCCAAGGAGCTCTTCCACCCGGCCGTACGCCACGAGCAGCTCGTCGGCGGCGGTCGCGAAGCGCTTGCCGAGGGTGGTGGCCTGTGCGGCCACGTTGTGCGAGCGGCCGGCCATGACCAGCTCGCCGTACTCACCGGCCAGCTTGCCCAGCCGCGCCAGGACGGCCACCGTACGGTCGCGCATCAGCTCCAGGGAGAGCCGGATCTGCAACTGCTCGACGTTCTCGGTGAGATCCCGGGACGTCATGCCCTTGTGCACCTGCTCGTGCCCGGCGAGGTCGTTGAACTCCTCGATCCGCGCCTTCACATCGTGCCGCGTGACCTTCTCGCGCTCGGCGATCGAGGCCAGGTCGACCTGGTCGAGCACCCGCTCGTAGTCCGCGATCGCCGCGTCCGGCACCTCGATACCGAGGTCCTTCTGGGCGCGCAGGACAGCGAGCCAGAGTTGCCGCTCCAGCTTCACCTTCTGCTCGGGGGACCAGAGCGTGGCGAGCTCGGTGGAGGCGTAACGTCCGGCGAGGACGTTCGGGATGCGGGGCTTGGCGGGAGCGGAAGTCACGTGTACGGAGTTTACCCGGCGTCCCCGAGGCTCCGGACCGTGCACACAGTCCAGAGGGCGCAGGTCAAGGACTCCCCGGGTGCGCCGGACCCCCTCCAACCCGATGGGGTGAATACCTCCAGTAGCCGGAAACCGCACACCCCCTTTGCGAGTCACACATCTCGCATTCATCAGCGAGAACCTCAGGGGGACCCATGACCAACCAGCCGCCCTACCCGCCACAGCAGCCCTACGGCCAGCCCCCGTTCCCGCCGCAACCCCCGAAGAAGCGCTCCGTCGGAAAGATCGTCGGCCTCGGCTGCCTGGGCATCGTCGGCCTGTTCGTCATCATCGGCGTCCTCGCCGCCGTCATCGGGGGCGGCAGCAGCGGCGACAAGGAGTCCGGCAAGAGCCCCGACAAGACGGCCACGGGCACGAAGAAGAACGACACCAAGAGCGACACGAAGAAGGACGCCACCGACGACAAGGTCGTCTTCAAGGTGTGGGGCACCGCCCCCGCCGGCGCCCTCGGAGGCCTCGACATCGGCTACGGCTCCGACTCGGACACCCGCAAGGGCACCTTCCAGGACGGCAAGTTCGAGGCGACGCTGACCCTCGACAAGGACGCCCTCTACTACGACGTCCACGCACAACTCCAGGGCTCCGGAGACATCAACTGCTCGGTCACAGCAGACGGCAAGACGAAGACGGGCCACGCGTCCGGCGGCTACAACATCTGCAACGCCCAGTTGAGCAGCAACTTCACCGGGGGCTGGTCGTAGCCGGTTCTGCGCGCTGCCGGATCCCGCGGATTCCGCGGCGCCCGAACAGGAACGGAACGACTACCCCGGGGAGAACCATGACCGAGACCAGCGTGCCGTCGGTGCCGCCCATGCCACCCCATCCGCCCATGCCACCGAACGATCCGTCGCCGACGGCGAAGAAGCCGCGCACGAATCTCGTCGTCATCGGCTCGGCCGTCGCCGTCATCGCCGCTGTCGTGGCCACCGGCGTCGTGGTCGTGCAGTCCAGGACCGGCGAAACCAGACCGGCCGCCGCCAAGTCGAACGCACAGGACGAGGACGCCGTCACCGCGGCGAAGCCGGACCCGGAGCCGACGTACAGCGAAGTCGACGCCGACAGCTTCACCGTCGGGCTGAAGACCACCGCTCGGCATTGCTTCGGGTCGGCGGGCTGCAACGTGACGGTCCAGCCCGACCTGACCTTTCTGGGGGACAGCGAGGGGATCGATCCGGACGCGGTGTACGACATCACCTACGAGATCCACGGCGATGAGTCCGGCCCGGTCATCGAGACGGCCGAGTTGTCGAACAGAACGAGCCTGAGCTACACGTCATCCGTGCTCAGTACCGCTTCGGCGGGCACGGAGCTGTCCGCGGAGATCACGGACGTCTCCGTCGAAGGGGGATGAGGCGCCTCCCGACCCTCCGCCATCTCGGCCAGCACCCCCGCATGGCACTCCAACGGCGCACACCAGCAGGCCAACGTCCGGCCGCGCAGCGCCGGTACCAGGGCCAGCAGATCAGGGCGACCCAGCAGATACGCCCGGTACATCGCCATCACCTCCGCGCGCGTGCCGTCCCGGCGGCGCGTGGGGGTGTCGTAGGCAAAGGGGTTGTAGAGCGGGTGGCGGGGGAGGTCCCAGCCGCCGAGGGTCCAGCGGCGGCCGACGTAGACGAGGTCCTCGGGGGCGCGTTCCAGTCGGGGGCCGAAGTCGTGGAGGTGGCCCCTGATGTTGATCACCCGCGTGGTCATGGGGAGTTACGCCCTCGGGCCCTCGTAGGGGAGGAGGTCCGGGCGTTTCGGGGAGCGGCCGTCGCCCGAGGAGCGGCCGGTGAGGCGGCGGGCGATCCAGGGGAGGAGGTACTGGCGGGTGAAGCGGGCGTCCTCCACGCGGCGGGCGGTCCAGTTCGGGGGCGGGGTCGGTGGCATCGGGGTGCGCCACTCCGGGTCCTCCGGCTCGTAGCCGAGGGTCTGCCACACCGCCTCGGCGACCCGGCGGTGGCCGTCATCCGTGAGGTGGAGACGGTCGACGTCCCACGCGCGCGGGTCGCCGAGCGAGGGCGCGCCGTACAGGTCGACCACCAGGGCGCCGTGGCGGGCGGCGAGGTCGTCGACGCAGGCGAACAGTTCCTCCATGCGGGGGCGGAAGCGCTCCAGGACCGGGCCGTTGCGACCGGGGCTGCGCATCAGGACCAGGTGCTTGCAGGCGGGCGTGAGGCGTTCGACGGCCTCCTCCAGCAGGGCGCGGACCCGGCCCATGTCGCACTTGGGGCGCAGGGTGTCGTTCAGGCCGCCGACCAGCGTGATCACATCGGGCTGCATGGCGGCGGCCGGGCCGACCTGCTCCTCGACGATCTGCGCGATCAGCTTGCCGCGCACCGCGAGGTTGGCGTACCGGAAGCCGGGCGTCCGGGCGGCCATCCGCCCGGCGAGGAGGTCGGCCCAGCCCCGGTAGGTGCCGTCCGGGAGCTGGTCCGACATGCCCTCGGTGAAGGAGTCGCCGATCGCGACCAGGCTGGTGTGCGTGGGATTCGTCTGCATGGCGACGAAGATGATAACTCGTGTCCATACCCGTCGGTAGGTCGGCCTCCGCGGTCGGCCTCCGCGGTCACCCGGCCGTGCTCACGCCCGCTGCCCGAACAGCTCCCGCAGCACGTCCTCCATGGTCACAAGCCCGGTCAGCCGCCCCTCCTCGTCGAGCACCGCCGCGAGATGCGTACGGCCGCTGCGCATCGCGGTGAGGACGTCGTCCATTGGTGTGCTCTCCTTCACGTTCGCGATGGACCGCATGTCCTCGACCTTGAACGGCTCGTCGCGCGGCGAGGCGTCCAGCGCGTCCTTGACGTGGAGGTAGCCGATGATCCGGCGCTCGTCGTCCACCACCGGGAAGCGCGAGAAACCGGACTCGGCCGACAGCACCTCCAGCTCGGCCGGGGTGATGCCCGCGACCACGTAGTCGACGCGTTCGAGGGGGAGGACGACGTCCCGCACGGGCCTGCTGCCCAGCTCCAGCGCGTCGTTCAGCCGCTCCAGGGCCCGCTCGTCGATGAGTCCCGCCTCGCCGGAGTCCCTGACGATCCGGGCGAGTTCGGCGTCCGAGAAGGACGCCGTGACCTCGTCCTTGACCTCGACCCGCATCAGCTTGAGCAGCGTGTTCGCGAACGCGTTGATCGTGAAGATCACCGGGCGCAGCGCCCGCGACAACGTCACCAGCGGCGGCCCCAGCACCAGCGCGCTGCGCACCGGCTCCGCCAGGGCGATGTTCTTCGGCACCATCTCGCCGAGCAGCATGTGCAGATAGGTCGCCGCGGCCAGCGCGATCACGAAGGACACCGCGTGCCCCGCGCCCTCCGGCACACCGACCGCGTGGAACACCGGCTCCAGCAGATGCGCGATCGCCGGCTCGGCGACGATGCCGAGCACGAGGGTGCACAGCGTGATGCCGAGCTGGGCCGCGGCCATCAGCGCCGACACGTGCTGCAACCCCCACAGCACGCTCTTGGCCCGCCGGTCGCCCTGCTCGGCGTGCGGCTCGATCTGACTGCGGCGCACCGAGATCAGCGCGAACTCGGCGGCCACGAAGAAGGCGTTGACGACCAGCGTCGCCAACCCGATCAGCAGTTGTACGGCGGTCACAGCTCCCCCTTCGCGGAGTCGGAACCGGAATCGGAACCAGAATCAGAACGAGAGCCGGGACCCGAGCCGGAACCCGGATCGGTACCGGAACCGGTGTCGTCGAGCGGCGCGTGCAGCAGCAGCCGCGCCGCCCTGCGCCCGGACGCGTCCACCACGTCGATCCGCCACCCGGCGACCTCGACGGTGTCCCCGACCTCCGGAATCCGCCCCAGCTCGGTGGCGGCCAGACCGGCCAGCGTCTCGTACGGCCCCTCCGGCGCCCGCAGCCCCACGCGCGCGAGCTGGTCCATGCGGGCGGCGCCGTCCGCCGAGTACAGCGAGCGGCCCTCGTCGTCCGCCCCGGCCGCGGCCAGGTCGGGCGTCTCGTGCGGGTCGTGCTCGTCCCGCACCTCGCCCACGACCTCCTCGACGATGTCCTCGAGGGTCGCGACCCCCGCCGTACCGCCGTACTCGTCGATGACGACGGCCATCGTGCGCTTGCCCGACAGCCGGTCCAGAAGGCGGTCCACGGTCAGGGACTCCGGGACGAGGAGGGGTTCGCGCATGACCTCGGAGAGCGGGAAGCGGGGGCGCCGGTCCGCCGGCACCGCCAGGACGTCCTTGATGTGCACGGTGCCGACGACCTCGTCGAGGTTGCCGCGGTACACCGGGAACCGGGACAGCCCGGTCGCCCGCGTCGCGTTCGCCACGTCCTCGCAGGTCGCCTGGGCGTCGAGGGCGACGACCTGGACGCGGGGCGTCATCACGTTCTCCGCGGTGAGGTCGGCGAGGTTGAGGGTCCGTACGAACAGCTCGGCGGTGTCCGGCTCCAGGGCGCCCTCCTTCGCGGAGTGCCGGGCCAGTGCGGCCAGCTCCTGCGGCCCGCGCGCGGAGGCCAGCTCCTCGGCGGGCTCCAGACCGAAGGCCCGCACCACATGGTTGGCCGTGTTGTTCAGATGGCTGATGAACGGGCGGAACGCGGCACTGAACCACCGCTGCGCGTTCCCCACCCGTTTGGCCACCGTCAGCGGCGAGGAGATCGCCCAGTTCTTGGGCACCAGCTCGCCGACGACCATGAGGAACACCGTCGACAGCGCCGTACCCAGCACCAGCGCGACGGACTTCGACGCGGAGTGCGAGATGCCCAGCGACTCCAGCGGACCGGCGATCAGCGCGGCGATCGACGGCTCGGAGAGCATGCCGACGACCAGATTGGTGACGGTGATGCCGAGCTGCGCCCCGGAGAGCTGGAAGGTCAGATTCCGTACGGCCTTCAGGGCGCCGGCGGCGCCCCGCTCGCCGCGCTCGACCGCCCGCTCCAGCTCGCCGCGCTCGACGGTGGTCAGCGAGAACTCGGCCGCGACGAAGGCACCACAGGCGAGCGAGAGCAGGATCGCCACCAGCAGCAGAAGCACTTCGGTCATCGGGTCACCTCCGTCCCATGATCGGACAGGGCAGGGAGGTTCGCGCGATGTCGCGTACTGGGAGGCTCGCCCATGGGCGGACGCTCACACCTTTCGAGGAGATGCAGAAGTTCGGGATCGTCCGCCAATAGTAAAGGATGGGCAAAGCGTTCAGGTGGTGAGATGCTTCACCCAGCGCCGCCACTGCTCCTCGGATGCGTACCCCGCCGCGCGCCACGCATGCTGCCCGGTCTCGTTGCGCTCCAGCACCATCGCGTCCCCGCGCCGCCCGCCCAGTGCCACGAACCGCTCCTCGGCCGCCGTGAGCAGCGCCGAGCCGATGCCCCGGCGGCGGTGCTCCGGGTGCACGGCCAGCCGGTAGAGGTGGCAGCGCCAGCCGTCGAAGCCGGCGATCACCGACCCGACGAGCCGCCCGTCACGCTCCGCGAGGATCAGCGCGTCCGGGTCCCGTTCGATGAGCCGGGCCACGCCGTCGCGGTCGTCGCTGATGCTCGTGCCTTCGGCGGCCTCGCGCCAGAACGCCAGCACGGCGTCGATGTCGGAAAGGGCCGCGCCACGGATATGAAGATCACTCATGGGGCGAGCCAAGCAGACGACGGTCGGGCGCGGCGAGCGGGTTTCCGCGCAGATCCTCGATGACCGGCGCGAACGCCTCCAGGTACGGCTCCAGCACAGTGAGATACGAGAAGCCGTACCGGTCGCGCAGCGCGCGCACCTTCCCCGTGATGTGCTCCAGGGTCCCGACCAGTATCACGGGGAGATCCAGGACCTGCTCCACGGTGAGATCGGGTCGGCGCTCGAGCAGCGGCCGTAGCGTGTGCGCGGGATCGTCGGTGATCGCCACTCGCTGGATCAGCAGGTTCAGTTCGGCGGGTTCCTCGCGGTCGGCCGCGAACTCCCGGTAGCGGGCGACCCGTTGGTCGAACTCGGTGGAGTCGACCGGCGCCAGTTTTCCCTCCTTGTCGCCCGGCACCAGGCTCGCGCCCGTGAACGCCGCGATGTCCGCGTGCTCGGCGGTCAGCCGCAGGATGCGGTCGCCGTTGCCGCCGAGGAGCAGCGGTACCCGGCACTTCGCCGCGTCCAGCAGCCGCCCCAACTCGTCGATCGTGCGCCGCAGTTGGTCCACGCGTTCACCGGGTGAGCCGAAGGGCAGCCCCGCCGTGTCGTGCTCCGCCTGGACATAGCCGGTGCCGAGGCCGAGTTCGAGGCGTCCGCCGGTCAGGTCGTGGACCGTCGTCACCTCGCGGGCCAGCAGACTCGGGTTCCAGAAGCCCGCGTTGAGCACGAACGTGCCCACCCGCGGCCGCTCGGTCGCGTCCGCCGCCGCGACCAGCGCCGGGAACGGCGCGACCATGCCCAGATGGTCCGGGACCAGGATCACGTCGTAGCCGAGCTCCTCGACGCGTCGGCATCGCGCGCGCCACTCGGCGGCGGGCGCGGACGTGAGCAGGCTGGCGCCGAAGCGGAACGGACGCGGCATGAACTCTCCTCGGCGGCAAGGGACTTCAGAACGACCGTGGTGATTCCATCACTCGTGCGCGATCGCCGCCAGGACGTTCATACGGGACGCGCGCAACGCGGGCAGCAGGGCCGCGACGATGCCGACCACCGCCGAGCCGATCACCACCGCGACGATCGTGGTCCACGGCACCGCGAGCGCCTTCATGCCCTGGAGCGCCAGGACTTGTTGTGCGCAGACGCCCCACACCAGGCCGAGGCCGAGTCCCAGCACCGCTCCGAACACCGCGATCACCACCGACTCCAGCCGGATCATGCGCCGGAGTTGGCGCCGGCCGAGCCCGATCGCGCGCAGCAGCCCGATCTCGCGGGTGCGCTCGACGACCGACAGGGCAAGGGTGTTGACCACGCCGAGCACCGCGATGACGATGGCCAGCCCGAGCAGCGCGTACACGAGATACAGCAGGACGGCGATCTGGTCGTGGACCAGCTTCTTGTAGTCGGCCTGGTCGCGGACCTGCACCTGCGGATACGGCTTCAGCGTCGTGTCCAGCGCCTTGCGGAGCTGGTCGGCGCCGGTGCCGGAGGTCGCGTTCACGTACAGCGAGGAGTCCTGGCCGTTCGGCACGTACTTCTCGACGGTGGCGATCCCGAAGAAGAGTCCGCCCTGCGTCCCGAACCCGCCCGAGGCGCCCTGGTCGCTGAGCGCGCCCACCGTCAACCGCGTGGTGCGTCCGCCCGGGAACTCGACCGGGAGCACGCTGCCGATCCGTACGCCGTGCTTCTTCGCGAAGTCGACGTCCATGGCGAGGTGCCCGGCGGCGAGTGCCGAAGTCGTGCTGCCCTGCGCGTACTTGATGTGGGCGACGGCGTCCAGCGGGCTGTCGTAACCCGCCGCCGTCGTCTCCACCCGCCTGCCGTCCGGCAGCCTGACCGCGAGAGGCGCGAAGCGGGACCGTACGACGAGACCGACGCCCTCGGTGGCGCGCACACGGTCCGTGACCTCCTTGGAGAACGGCAGGAAGTTGCCGTTCTGGATCACGAAGTCGGCGCCCAGGGTCTTGTCGATCTGCTGGTCGAAGGACTTGGACATGGACGCGCTGGCCACCGACATCCCGCCGACCAGGGCGAGCCCCACCATCAGGGCCGCCGCGGTGGCGCCCGTACGGCGCGGATTGCGCAGGGCGTTGCGCTGGCTCATCCGGCCGACCGAGCCGAACAGGGCGGGGAAGGCGCCGCCCAGCACCCGGATCATCGGACGGACCAGCAGCGGGCCCGCGATCACGGTCGCGATCAGGGTGAGGACGATGCCGAGGCCCAGGAAGGAGGAGGACGAGGCCGTGCTCGTCGCGGCGGCGCAGCCCGCCAGCGCGGCGACACCGAACGCCCCGACCACCGAACCCACCACCGCCCGCACCTTCAACGGCCGTCCCACGCCCGCGACTTCGGCGTCCGCGAGGGCCGCCATCGGGGAGACGGTCGCGGCGCGCCGGGCCGGCAGATACGCGGCGACGAAGGTCACCCCGACCCCAACCACGTACGACGCCACGGGGGTTGGCCAACCGACCACCATCTCCGTGGTCTTGAGGTTCATGCCGAACGCGGTCATCAGCTTGATCAGCCCGGCCGCGAGCCCGATCCCGGCCGCCAGACCGAGAGTCGAACCCACCAGCCCGAGCAGCAGCGCCTCGGTGAGCACCGACCGCCGCACCTGCTTCCGGTCCGCGCCCAGGGCACGCAACAGGCCCAGTTCGCGGGTGCGTTGGGCGATCAGCATCGAGAACGTGTTGACGATCAGGAAGACACCGACCAGGACCGCGATACCCGCGAAACCGAGCATCACGTACTTGATCACGTCGAGGAAGCCGCCCAGGTCGGCGGCGGCCGACTTCGCCTGCTCGTCGGCGGTCCTGATGTCGTAGGTACCGGAGGAATCGATCGCAGCGGTCACCCGCTGCTTGAGTACGGAGTCGTCGACACCCTTCGCCGCGTCCACCGAGATGCTCGTGGCCCGGTCGGGTGCGCCGAGCAGTTGGTCCTTCGCGGTGGCGGGGTCGAGGAAGACCAGGGCGGCGCCGGGGTTGGTGGTGGTGAAGGTGGCGATGCCGACGATCTCGACCTTGAAGCTGCCGGGCTGCGCCTGCACGGTCAGCGTGTCGCCGATCTTCACGTGCTTGTCGTCGGCGGTGTCCGCGTCGAGGAGAGCCTCGCTGGCACCGTGCGGGGCGTGGCCCGAGGTCAGTTTCACCGGGCTGCGGTCGGTGAGGTACCAGTCGGTGGCGATGGTGGGCGCGCCCGTGGTCGGCCCGACGGACTTGTTCGCGCTGTCGACGACCACGATGTTCTCGACGGACACGTCGGCGTGGGTCGAGGCGACCCCGGCCACCTTCGCCACCTGCCCGGCGAGCGCGGCGGGCACGGTCTCCGTCGCGCCGGTGGGCACCGAGGACTTGAGGTCCTGCTTCGGCTCGACGGTCACATCGGCGGACGTGGAGGCGAAGAGCCGGTCGAAGGTGCGGGTCACCGTGTCGGAGAAGATCAGACTGCCGGCCACGAACGCCACCGACAGCACGACGGCCAGCGCCGAGAGCAGCAGTCGTCCCTTGTGCGCGAGGAAGCTGCGGAGGGTCGCCTTGAGCACGGTTCAGTCCTTGTCGTCGGTCTGTGTCGACGGCCCGTCGAGCTGGCCCCTGACCAGGTCGAACCGCTTCATCCGCTCCAGCACCGCCTCCGCCGTCGGCCGTTCCATCTCGTCCACGATCCGCCCGTCCCCGAGGAAGAGCACCAGGTCGGAGTGGGCGGCGGCGCCCGGGTCGTGGGTGACCATGACGACGGTCTGGCCGAGATCGTCGACGGCATCGCGCAGGAAGCCGAGCACTTCGAGGCCCGCCCGTGAGTCGAGGTTGCCGGTCGGCTCGTCGGCGAAGATCAGCTCGGGGCGGGAGGCGAGCGCCCGAGCGCACGCCACGCGCTGCTGCTGACCCCCGGAGAGCTGCGACGGCCGGTGCTTCAGCCGGTCCCGCAGCCCGAGCGTGTCGATGACCTGGTCCAGCCACTTCTGGTCCGGCTTCTGGCCGGCGATGTCCATCGGGAGCGTGATGTTCTCGGCCGCGTTCAGGGTCGGGATGAGGTTGAACGACTGGAACATGAACCCGATCCGGTCCCGGCGCAGCCGGGTCAGCTCGCGGTCCTTCAGCCCAGTGATCTCGGTGTCGCCGAGCCACACCTGCCCGGCCGAGACGGTGTCGAGCCCCGCCAGGCAGTGCATCAGCGTGGACTTCCCGGAGCCCGACGGGCCCATGACGGCGGTGAAACGGCCGCGCGCGATGTCCACGTCCACCGAGTCCAGGGCGAGCACGGTCGTCTCGCCCGAGCCGTACGCCTTGGTCAGACCGTGGGCGCGGGCCGCGATCCGGCCGGCCGAGGCCTGACCCGGAACGTGCTCCGCAGCGGATGTGGACAAGACAGCCCCCTGGGATTCCGTCGCTGGTTGACGCGCCGACTCCGTACTCCGGACCGAGCCTAGTGTGACGCGACGCACAGCCGATATCCCCCGTGCGGCCGAGGCGGTCTCCACCCCAGGTCGGGCCCCCGATGCCGGTGTAAGGGGCACTCTCCACCCACGGGCTGAGCCCTTGCCGATGCTAGCGATCCGGCGCTAGCGTCTGGGTATGGCGAAGACCCAGCTGAACGTGCGCGTGGACGAGGGCACCGCCCGCGCGGCCCGTGAGCGTGCCCTGGCCCGTGGGATGAGCGTCAACCGCTACATAGAAGAGCTGGTCAGACAGGACACCGGCGAGGTCGGCCATACGTTCGTCGAGGCGGCCGCCGACTTCATGAAGCAGTACGAGTCCGTCTTCGCCGACGAGTTCGGCACGGACGGGGAGCACACCCGCGAAGGTCGCCGCTGATCCCTTTGAACAACCTCAGGATCGACCTCGCCTGGCTGCTGATGCTCGCCGAACAGAAGACCCCCGGGGACCCCGCGGTCACCGACTGGGGCGCACTCGTCGCCGCCGTCGCCCGCCACCAGGCCGACATATTCGACGTCCCGGTCTACGACAGCCCGCACGCCCGCGCCGCCGCGTTACTCCAACTCCTCATCCACGTCCCCGCGTTGGAGCGCTCCAACGCCCTCTTCGCCTCCGCCGTCGCGTACGCCTACCTCGTCGCCAGCGGTCTGAAGGTCGTCACCTCGCCCGAACAGGTCCGTGATCTGGCCCGGTTGGTGAAGAGCGGCGAGGCATCCGTCGACGACATCGCGCACGAGCTGCGCCAGTGGAGCCTGTGATCGCGCTGCGTCGGTGGGGCCTGTGATCGCGTTGCGTCGGTGGGGCCTGTGATCACCCGTCCGTGACCGGGCGCCAGGCCGTCCCCAGGACGCAGTAGGAGGTCGGCAGGGTCGGCCCCTTCTCCGGGATCAACACCCGTCGGTACGGCCCGAGTTCGAACCCCGCGTCGCGCAGCGCGGCGACCGGGTCGCGGGCCAGATGGCAGCCGCCGTTCAGCGGTGGCCACAGCGTGCGGTCCAGGGCGCGCTGGGTGAATGCCATCGCCGGCCCGCCGCCCCGGCCGTGCTCGAAGAACCGCACGACTCCACCGGGCCGCAGCACCCGCCGTACCTCTGCGAGCGCCCTCGGCACATCGCGCACGCTGCACAGCACCAGGGACAGGACGACCGCGTCGAAGGCCTCGCTCTTGACGGGCAGCTTCTCCGCCGCGCCCGGCACCACGTCGACGGGTACCTCGGAGCGGAGCGCGGCCTCCACGGCCAACTGCCGTAGCGTGCGCTCGGGTTCGATCGCGACGACCTCCGAGACGGCGCCCGGGTAGTGCGCGAAGTTCAGGCCGTTCCCGGCCCCGATCTCGATCACCCGCCCGGAGAGTCCGGCGAGCAGCCTCTCCCGCAGCCCGGCGAGGCCGAGCCGCGACTCGGCGCTCACGCTGAAGCGGGCGTAGTAACGGGCGAACAGCGGGTGGTGGACGGCGTCCCGCGGCACAGTGCCGGAGCCTGCGGACCGTAGCGGCATGGCGACCTCCCGGACCGGACCGGGCCGAAACCGGTCCCTACCGGGATTGTCCCCCCTACGGGCCGTGACCACCCCCGCTGTCGCTCCGGGGCGGGTCAGGAGATGAAGTCGTGCACCTGCTCGTAGACGCCGTGGTCGTTGTTCATGTTCGTGTGCGAGATGCACCCGACGTCGACGTTGGTCGCGCCGCTCAGCTCGGCCGAGGTGTCCGGGTTGATCGCCTCGTCGCAGTCCGACCAGTAGGCCGCGTACGACACGCTGCCGGGCGTCTCGTCACCGGAGTTGAGCGCGGTGAGGAAGGAACTCCCGGTCTGCATCTCCTTGCAGGAGGTGTAGAGCCAGCCGCACAGCGAGGCGATGGAGGTGCCGTGGTTGACGCCGGCGACGGACACGAAGTGGTCCACGTACGACGTGCCGCTCAGGTTCTTGAGGTAGTAGCGGGAGCTGAGCGTCCCCATGGAATGACCGACGATGTCGACCTTCGACGCGCCGGTCTGCGCGAGCACGCTCTTGACCTCGGTCGCCAGTTGCGAGGCGGTGGTGACGTTCGACTGCGTCCAGTCGTACGACCACGCGAACAGCTCGGACGAGGAGTAGCCGTCGGCCTCGAAGTCCGCGACCCAGTCGTCCCAGCCGCTCGCCGAACCGCTCAGGCCGTGCACGAAGATGATGGGGTCGTGGCTCGCCGCGTGAGCGGGCGTCGAGGCCAGGGAGAGTGACAGAAGGAGCGAGGTGGTCACGGCCGACAGGGCCGTGGCGATGCGACGCTTGTGGCGCTGCATGATGCCTCCTGATACGGGTGGGGTTGTCAGGAGTGTCAGGGGGGTCTACGCGCGCCGCATCGGCGAAATCGCCGGTCTTTACGGGTGAATTAACTCGCCAGTAACGTCAGTTGTGTGCTGACTCCGGTGAACCCCACTTCTCTAGACCGCACTTCGCCACCGTCGCGCATCGACACCGGGCGAACCCTCGACCCCGAACTTCGGGATCTTCCGGAACTCCCGGAACTTCCCGAAGGGGTCCGCATCCGACTCCTGCGCATCGTCTACGGCGATCCGCGCGCCGCCGCCGAACTCCTCCCGCGCCTGACCCCACGCCAGGCCGCGGGCCTCGACCCCCTGCCGACCGAACCGGCTTCCCTGGCACCGGAGTTGCTGACCCGGCACCGCGGGGAGATCCGGGCCCTCCCCGACGACACCCGCCTCCTCCTCCTGCTCGCCGCGGCCGACCAGTACCCCGTCCCCACCCACGCCTTCCTGCGCGCGGCCGCGGCGGCCCGGCTGGACACCCGCCCCCTGGAAGCCGCCGAGACCGCCGGAGTCGCCCATGCGACGGCCGGCGGGGTGGTCTTCCGCGACGCGTGGACGAGGATCGCCGCGTACGAGACCGGGTCACCGGCGGACCGGCGGGACGTGCACCGGTTGCTGGCACGGGTGTTGCGTGCCGAGGGCGAGACACCGCGACGTTCCTGGCACCGGGGTGCGGGAGCGCTCGGCCCCAGCGTGCGGCTCACGGCGGAACTCCGGACAGCGGCGCAGAAGGCCCGCGACACGGGCGAACACGCCCTCGCCCGCGCCCTGGTGGAACGCGCCGCAGCCCTCACCACCGACCCCCGCGAACAGTCCCGCCTCCTCAACCGCGCCGCCGCCGACGCCTGGCAGTCCGGCGAAACCGACCACGCCCGAAGACTCGCCACCACGACGGACAGCGACGCGCTGAACGGGGTGTTCGCGCTCAGGGCGGGGAACGCGGCGGAGGCGTTCGATGCGTTGCTGAATGCGGTGGGGCGGTGGGGGG
>NZ_JAENRY010000350.1 GCF_016612545.1 Streptomyces sp. MBT65
GGCGACGAGCGACCGGGTCTTCCAGTGCAGGCGACCGCCCGCACTGTCCCCCTCCTCCCCCTCCTCCCCCTCCTCGGCCGGATCGGGCCAGTCCACCAAGGGGAGTTGGGGCAACCCGAGCCAGGGCGCGACGCACACGTTCGCGTCGTCCATCCAGGTCGTCGCCCACACCAGTTCGCACCGCAGCGCGGCGAGCCGCGGCCCGAGCGAGGGATCGATCCGGGTCAGCAGAGGAGGAGCGGCGGCCACGGGCGGCGCGAAGCCCGGCGCGTACACCGGGTAGGGCCGCGACGCACCGAACGGAAGCAACGTCCCGTCGACATCGAGGAAGAGAAGCATCACGCCCAGGATCGACCACATCCCGCTCCCTCGCCAGACACGTCACGCCAATTCACGCCACTCCCCTGCCGGACACCTCACTCCTCTTCTACGCCCCGCAGGTCACCCCTCGAACCCGCCCGCGCGCAGCAGCTCCTCGACCCGGGCCCGGTGCGCCGCCTCCCACTCGTCGAGACTCTCGCGGCCCTCCTGGACGAGCCGTGCCAACGCCCCCGCCAGCACCTCGGCCCACCGCGCCCCCGGCACGACCACGACCCCGTCCTCATCGGCCACGACGACATCCCCGGGATCGACGTCGACTCCCCCGCACCGCACCCGCTCGTTCAACGGCAGTACGGCCTTCTTGACGCCAGGGATCGGCACGGTCCCCCGCCCGAACACCGGGAACCCGTCCGCCCGCACCTCCCCCAGATCCCGGATCACCCCGTCCACGACGAACCCGGCGACACCACGCCGCTGCGCGACGGCACACACGTTCCCACCGGCGAGCGCGTACTCCACGTCCCCGGACTCCACGACGATCACCGCATCGGGCTCGGCACGGTAGATCGCCGCGTGCAGCATGAGGTTGTCCCCCGGAGGACACCGCACGGTGAACGCCGGCCCGACGAGCCGCTGCATCGGGTTCCACAGCGCGCGGATGCCGAGATCCATCACCTGCGCGTGGCCTAGCAGGTCGGCGAGGGTGGTCGTGGGGATGTCCTGGAAATCGGTGATGTCAGTCATGGGACGGACGCTATCGCCCTGCCCCCGACTGCCAAGACGGCCCTCCTCGTGCGGCCAACTCCCCTATGCCAGGGCGCGGGCAAGATAGGGGTTGGCTCTTCGGCGGACGGTCAGGCCCAGGGAGCCGGTGGCCGCCGCGAGGGTCATCGCGTACGAGTCCACGGCACGGCGGACGTTGGGGGCGTCCAGGCTCGCTCCGGTGACGAGGCGGTCGAGGTCCACGTACGCGGAGCGGACGATCTCGATCCAGCGGTAGACCCGCCAGTCCTTCTCCCAGTCCCTGGTGTACGCGGCGGGCAGATCACGCTCCCAGCGGCGGAACATGCGATCGCGGATCTCCGGCCGGGTCGGCGTGAGGAGCATATGGCGGACGAGGTCGTAGAGCGGGTCGCCGACCACGGCCATCTCCCAGTCGATGATCGTCAGCGCCAGGCTGTCGTCACGGCGTATCAAGTTCCACGGGTGGAGACTCCCGTGGAGCAGGGCAGAAGCCCGGTGGCTCACCTCGTATCGGGAGAGGATCTCTCTGAGCCGGAAAGCGTCGGGGAGCCCTACGAACCGGGCCAGTTGTTGCGACTGCTTCGGCAAATCTCTTACCAGGGCGACGAGTTGTTTGCTCAGCCACCAGTAGAAACTACCGACGCCCGCCGCCAGCGGGTCGACCTGGATGTAGTCCACTTCCGTCAACGCGCCGAGCTGGGCGACGAGTCCGTCCGCCTCGTGCGGCAGCAGCCCACGCACCGGGTGTCTCGGCTGTTTACGGATGTCGCTCGGACCCTCGTAGGTGTGGATGACGAACGGGTCCTTGGAGTACGTCGGGACGTCGACGGTGAATTCGGAGTAGCTCTCGCCCAGCGCCAGGACCCTCGGTGCCGCCACGTTCACGTTCGACCGCTCGATGGCCTGAAGCACGGCGTGCTCGCTGAGGAAGCTGCGCTCACGTCGGCGGAAGTTCGCCACCTTGCGCCGCACCACGACGGGGAAGTCGGTGCCCGGTACCCGGATCACGGTGTTGAGATGCGCGGTGCCCTTGAACACCCGGCTCGCGGGTGCCGCGCCCTCCAGGAACAGGGCCTCCCGGACGGCGGCGCGGGGGAAGTCGAGGCGCTCGGGCACGCGCAGGTCCGGCTTCCAGTGGATCGCCGATCTGCCGGCCGTACCGCGCCGTGCCGTCCCGCCGGCCCCCGCGGAGGCCCGCCATCGGAACAGGATCCGCTCGATCTCGCGCTCGCCCGGCACATGACTGAGGCGCAACGGTTCAGCACCGGCCTCCAGGGCCCGGCGAACGGCCGCCGTCGCGTCGTCCAGGCTCTTCTGGTCGAACCGTTCCTCCAGGGACTTCGCGGCCCGCATGACGTCCGGGTAGACCGACTGCGCCCGCTCGAACGCGACGTAGTGCCGGAGATCCTTCGCCACACCGTTGACGGCTGCGCGCCGGACGGCCCACATGGCCTCCGCCCAGGCCTCTACGACGCCGTCCCACTGATACGCCGGATAGCGCATCCGGACGAGGTGGGTGGCGAGATCGTGCAGCGGGTCGCCGTAGGTCGCCAGCTCCCAGTCGACACAGATCAGCGGCGGATCACCGCCATACGACATGATCAGGTTGTCGCGGTGCAGGTCCGCGTGGAGCAGGCTGTACGGTCGCCGCGCCATGGCGGGTACCCGCTCGGCCAACCGGACCAGGGCGTCCTCGGCGATACCGAGGGCCACGAACAGGCCGCCGAAACAAGACCAGTTGGGCCTGCGGATCTGGAGGTCCGCCATCATGGCCAGCGTCTGCAGAAAGCCTTGGCTGTCCGTGTGATTGCCGGGCCAGAGCGACGGCCTGGGCGGCAACACGTCACCGCGGACCTGCGTCATCTGGGCGAGGAGGCCCGCCAGCGCCTTCAGGAGGAGCGTATCGACGGGCTTTCCGTTTCCGCAGACGCTGGAGAGAGGTACGCCCTCTACATAGCTGTGGACAGCGAAGCCGTCGCCTTCGACCAGGCACTCCGGCACATGGGGCAGTACGTCCTTGATGGCCCGGAGGATCTCCGCCTCGTTCTGCCAGGTCCTGATCACGACCGGCAGGGCATCAAGGCGCGGTACCCGCACGGTCACGGACGTGCCCGCCGGGCGGCCCACCAGCCGCGCCAAGTCGTCGGTGAGCGGCAACACGTAGTTCTTGTTGTGAAAGCCGCTCGCGGCATGTCCGCTATTCATGACGCTCGCCTTGAGCGCCTGCAGGTCAGAGAGGCGGGGATCACGAGGTATGCCCACTGGCACTCCGAGAAAGGATCTTCGCGGTCTCATTGCACGAACAGAGACGCGCGGCTCTCCTTGATGCTAGCGGACGAGTGCCGCCGCGATCCGGGATCTGCTCGGAACCTCGGACAGTCCCAACGGGCGTTCGGCGGCCGCCAGAATGGCCTGAAGTTTCCCTACCACCGAGGGAAGTCTGACCCAGTTGATTCTCGGCCCGTCACGCAGGAAGAGGGACAGCCGAATGACGTCGGTGAACACCGACTGCGCCTTCTTGAAGGCGAGAAGGCGATCCAGATCCTCTTCCCAGTCCTGTGTGCTGCCGGGGCGCACCCGGTCGACGACTCTCAACCATCCTGCGCGGACACGGCTTTCCTGGCTCTCCGGGTAGGACATCAGGTAGAGGTTGGTCGCCAAGTCGTAGAGCGGATCCCCGAACATCGCCAACTCCCAGTCAATGGCCCAGAGTTGGCCGAGCGGGTCGAGGACGAGGTTTTCTCGGTGCAGATCCGCGTGCAGCAGACAGAAGTCACGTTCCTTCAGCCCGGAAACGTTCTTTCTCAAGTTGACGAACACTTCGTCGCCGATACCGAGGTCTTCGAAGAGCCGCCCGAAAACCGGGTAGTTCTTCTTGTAGACCTGGTCTTCGACGAAGACGATCAGACGTTCCAGGAAGCCGTCGCAGTCGCCGTTCTCGGGGCGGTCCTCGGGCTCGCAGCGGCGCTGCACATCGAGCATGTCCGGCGTGATCCGTGCCATCTCCCGGAACAGGTCGACGATCTGGACGAGGACCGCTTCAGAAACTCTCCGGTCTCCCCAGGGACGCGCCTTGAGGGTCCGGCCCGCGATGAACCCCTGGAGCGCCATGCCCGCGACATCGTGAATGGGGGGGATGCGGCTGACTTTCCCCTGCAGCGCGCGGAGCAGATCCTCCTCCGAGCGGAAGCATCTGCGGTCGAACCACAGGATCTCCTCGCGAGGCTCCCGGAACTTCACCATGCGCGTCTCCCCGGGCATGGTCAGGACGTACGTCTCGTGGTGGTAGCCCTTGAGAGGGCCTCTGACCACGCCGTTCACGCCGCCCAGTTCGTCGGCTCGCAGCCGAACGTCGGAGAGTGGAGATGTCATTCGCTGCGTTCAGCCCGTTCCGACTTGAGCCGATGAGGTAAGGGATGAGGCACGTTACTCCACCCGCTTGGAGCGCTGGTGGAGAACCCGCCCATTGAACCGCGGCGGGCTACGGGACGTATGTTCGCTCAACGCGACGACGGACTCGGGCGCTTCGTGCCCGGGTCGAGCCCCGGTCGTTGGGACACGCGAACAGTGGAAAACGCGAACCCGTCCGGGACAGACTGTCGCGACGACTAGGAGCCCCATGACCGACGCGACCAACGCGACCGACGACCAGGACGCGTTGCTGCGCCTGCTCATCAGCACCGGCACCGACACCCCTGCCGTGCTGTTCGACTTCGACGGCCCCGTCTGCGACCTCTTCCGCGGTGCGCCCACGGACGACGTCGCGGAGCAGGTCAAGGAGATGGCACGACCTTACTGGGGCTGGCGCGATCCGCAGGACCAGGGCCTGTTGGAACCTGAAGTCGAGTCCTGTTACGACTCCCACGGCATCCTCCGCCGTCTCAGGGACATGTACGAGCGGCCGACCTCGAAGAGACTCTCGGCGGAACCGCTGAAGCGGGCGGAAGAGATTGTCACCGAACAGGAGTCCGGGGCGCTCCGGACCGCCGTACCCGCCCCGTACATCGTCACTCTCGTGGACCTACTGCGCGAACTCCGCATGCCTCTGGTGGTCGTGAGCAACAACGCAGAGGGCCCAATCCGCACCTATCTCGAACACCCGGATCTCCACAAGAAGTTCGAGGGTGTATTCGGCCGTGATCCGCATGACGCCCGCCTTATGAAACCCGATCCCCATTGCGTTCTCCGAGCCATCGAACACCTCGGACTTCCCACTTCCTCGTGCATCCTGATCGGCGATCAGATCACCGATCTGGAAGCGGCTCGAAAGGCCGGAACCTGGTTCATCGGATACACCCAGGAAGAAAGGAGGGCCAAGGAAATGGAACAGGGCGGCGCGGACGCCGTGGTCTCCACGCATCTTTCGATCATCGCGGCCGCCGAGAAGTTCCGAGCTAATCGGTGAGGTACTCCCACACGGAGTCGAACCACTCCTGCATGCCAGTCACGAACACCGTTCCCTGCGAATGGAGTTCGGCGTCCTTCACATGGTGAGTGAGACCGGCGCCCAGGCCTTCGACGTCCAGGGCGCCTTTGATCACTTTACGGTCCTCCATTTCGATGGACCGCGTGTACACCTTGTACGGACCGACCACCGCCTCCGTCCCATTGAGAAGGTAGAGCTTGGAGTACGGAATCAACTGACTCCGGCGGATCTGGAGATCCACGGAGGGCACCAGCCCAGTCGTCTCCAGATCGCTCAGCGCGGTACGCAAGGACTCGGCATACCGCTCCGTGATGCTCAGGAACCGCGCTTTCAGCCGCTTGTCCTGCGCCGGCTGCCCAGTCCGCCAGTACGGGAGTTGCAGTGACTCGGAGGGCAGCATCATGCGCAGGGCGATGCTCTGCGGCGCGATCTCCCCAGCCCGTATCCGCTCCGCCTGCATGCGGATGTGCGCGTCCAGCGACTCGGACGTCAACGTGAAGACGTCCAGGGTCACTTCGCTCTGACCGAAGGCGTGATCGATGAGCGGGCGCAGCGTGACCATCCCGCTGCTCGTCGGTGAGTGGACCTGCTGACCCTTGACGACCCTGGAACCACTTCCCTGACGCGTTTCGATCCAGCCCTCGCTCCGCAGCTCCCGGAGAACCTTCTGCACGGTGTCACGAGAGACCCCGAACTCCTCGGCCAGTTCACGCTGCGGAGGCAGGAACGAGCCCCTGGGGTAGATGCTTCCGTCGTTCATTCGCGACCGCAGCTCACCCGCGACGCGCTCGAACTCCCTGCCGCCGCCATCGTTCGGGGTGCTGTCACTCACACGGCGACCGTACCTCTCATCGCCACCGAACAAACCACTTCCAGTCAAATCACCCCACCAACTTGCCTGCCGGTTAAGGGATCAACAGCCCAGGGAACACCCGAATCACGTCAACCAGTCCAATTGGACGAGTAGTTGATCGCTTCTCGGGAAGCGGTGGTTTGGGGGAGTCGTGTTCATCTTGGACGTGGTGTACGCCGTCCTCGGCCAATGGTTCCAGTCACGCTACGGCGTGCTCGGCACCCTGTGCCTGTTCTTTCTCGGGGTCGGCTACCGGACACGTAACACGTGGTGCCTGTCCGCCGGAACCATGATCTTGGCCCTGCTGATGCTGATGCCCCAGCCCTAGGAGAGCCGGTCGGCCAGCCGCGTCCAGACGGACTCGAACCATGTCGTCATGCCGTCCACGAAGACGGACCCCGGTGATGTCGGGTCGGCGTCCCTCACATGGTGGGTGAGGGTGGTGCCGAAGCCCAGCACGTCGAGCGCCGTGATCTTGTCCCCGTCGTCCAGGACCACCGCACGTTCGATGACTGTGTAGACACCGTGCAGTACCTCGGCACCGTTGATCACATACAGCTTGAAGGTCGGCGTCAGCGGCGTGTGGCGGATCTCCAACTCGACGGACGGGACGAGGTTTTCGGTCTTCAGAGCCGTCAGTACCTCACGAAGGGACTCCGTGTGCCGCTTGGTGATGTGGTGCAGCCGGTCCTGCAGCCGCGGATCGTCCTGGTCGTCCTTGGCCCGCGGATACGGCAGGGTCATCGACTCGCTGGGCAGCAGCACGCGCAGGGCGATGCGCTGCGGAGCGATGTTCCTGGCGTGGATCCGCTCCGCCTGCGTGCGGATGTGCGCGTCCAGGGACTCGGACGTCAACGTGTAGACATCCAGGGTGACTTCGGGCTGTTCGAACGCCTCTCCTATGAGAGGCCCCAGCGTCAGAGCCTGGCGTGACCTGCTGGCCCGGGGGGTCCAGGACTGTATGCGCTGGTTCTTGATGACGCGGGAGCCCTTGCCCTGCCGGGACTCGATCCAGCCTTCGTTGCGCAGTTCCTCCAGAACCCGCTGCACGGTGTTGCGGGAGACTCCGAACTCCGTCGCGAGCGCCAACTGCGCGGGCAGATAGGAGCCCAGCGGATACACCCCGTCCGCCATCCGGACCCGGAGCTCCTCCGCGACCCGGCGGAACTCCTGGCCGCCTGCCTCGTCCTTGCCCGTCCCCGTCATTCGCCGTAGGTACCGCACCCCGACAACCGCCAAACCCCGGCTATTTCCGGAGCATCATCAGCAAGGGCTCCAAAGAGTCCACAATGTGCTCCGCTCCGCCCTCCCGTAGAAGCTTGGCCTTACGCGCGTTACGCGCGTAGCCGAGGAACGGGACCCTGGCCTCCTGCGCGGCGTCGAAGTCCGAGGGGGAGTCGCCGATCATCAAGGCGGCTGCGGGCGCGGCCCCCATGGCGCTCAAGGCTCGGTTGAGGCAGTGCGGGTCGGGTTTGAGGCGGTGGAGATCTTGGGTGCGGCCGTAGATGTGCGGGGCGAAGCAGGGGAGGAGACCTCGGTCCGCCAGGTAAGTGCGGGCCGCCCGGGGGGAGTTGTTCGTGGCGATCGCCAGTCGGGAACCCGTCGCCTTCCAGGTGCGGATCAGCGGGTCGGCGTAGGCAGTGGGCATCGCGGAGGCGGCGGCTCTCACCTCTTCCTGGGTGAGACGTTCCTCCAACTCCGCCACCAGGTCGCTACCGGGATGCCGGCGGTCGACGGCTCGCAGGACCACTTGCGGGTCCAGGGACTGCCGTTCGGGCTCCGTGAGCAGGCTGTGGAGGCCTCGTCCCTCCAACCACTCCACCAGTTCGACGGCCACTCGCGCCGCCTTGTGTCCCGCGAAGAGCCGGCAGATCGGCCCGTCGAAGTCCCACAGCACCACTCGCGCACGCGTGATCAGTTCCCGCAGGTTCTTGGTCTCTTCCGCTGTCTCTGCTGTCACCGGTTCAGTCTGCGCCGTATCAGGAGTCACTAGGAGAGTGTCAGGTCCGTCGTGATGGTTTCCCAGAGGGCATCGAACCACTTCTGCGACTGCTCCACGAAGGCGGCGTCCCGTTGACCGGCCTGTCGCAGGAAGGAGAAGAGGACGGACTGGGAGCCGAGAGCGTCGTACATCTCCAGCGTCTGGCTGTCGTACTCCTCCTCCCGCTCGTCGAGCACGTAGTACCCCAGCAGCGCCTCCTCCTCGTTCAGGAGGTACAGCTTGATAGGTGGGGTGAACGGCAGGGCGCGGAACGTGACACGGACGTCGATGCCGTGGGTGGCGCGCAGGGCCAGGAGGTTGTGCTGGAGTACCTGGGCCTGGGCGTTGCGCATCGTCAGCCAGCGTTGGTGGACCGGGTCGTCGTCGCCTCGGTCCTCCACCGAGATCGGGAAGGCGAGGGCGATCTTCCGGGAGGGGAGGAGGACGCGGACGTCGACCGAGGTCGGGCGGGCGCGGCCCTCGTGGATGAGGCGGACCGACTCGCCCACCGCGAGCATCAGGCTCTCAGCCGTCAGGCAGGCCGCGTCGAGTCGTACGTTCGGTTTGGTGAACGCCTCGGACAGGCGGGGGGCCAGGGCCACCATGGTCGGCTGGGGCTCGCCCGGCACCGGGATCCGCTCCGCGATCCGCGGCGGGCTCCCCTTGCTCACGTTGGTCAGCAGGCCCGCCTCCTGGAGCAGACGCAGCGCCTGGCGTACGGCGCCGCGTTCGACGCCGAACTCCTCGGCCAGGTCGGCCTGGGTGGGCAGGCGGTCCCCCGCCCTGAGGTCCCCGGTGCGGATGCGGTCCCGTAGGGCGTCGGCGATCTCCTGGGGCGAGAAGCTTCTGCTGCCGTTCACTGCCACGTTCTCCTGGGTCACGACCAAACGGTATAACTCTGCCCCATCTAAGGGGAGTTGTTTGGAACCTGATTGTAAGTAGGTGTGAGTAGGTGCCAATCGGGAACAACTTAAGCAGAGTTGGCTGCCAACTTCATTGAGTTGCTTCAAGTTGGTGGAAGTTTTGCTTCCGCAGCCCGAAGGGGGAACCACCGTGCCTGCCATCGCCCTCCTCTCCGCCGTATTCGTCGTCGGCTTCGAGCAGATCGTCCAGTGGAAGTACGGCGCCACCGGCATCGTCGGTCTGCTGTTGCTCTCCATCGGCATCAAGGCCAAGAGCCCGGCCATCAGCTCCATCGGGGCCGTCGTCCTGGCCCTGCTGCTCACCGGTCCGGCCCTGTGACCCGTACGACGAGCCCCTGTCGGGTCAGCCGCCGCGGGAGGTGATCAGCTCGTGGGTGTCAGCGTGAGCTCCGAACTGATCGTCTCCCACAGTGCGTTGAACCACAGGTGCGACTGTTCCACGAACGTCGTGTCCCGCAGTCCCGCACCCTGCTCGAAGGCGAACAGCATCGACTGGGTGCCCTCCGCGTCGTACATCTCCACCTGCTCCTGCCCGATCTCCGCCTCGCGCCGGTTCAGCGTGTAGTAGGCGAAGAGCGCCTCCGCGCCGTTGAGCAGATACAGCTTCACCGGCGGGGTGAAGGGCAGGGCGCGGAACGTGACGCGCACGTCGATGCCGTGCGTCGCGCGTAACGCGAGCAGGTTGTGCTTCAACACCTGTCCCTGGGCGTTGCGTTGGGCGAGCCAGCGGCGTTGCAGTCGGCCGTCGAACGAGGCGTCCGCCCGGTCCTCGCGGTCCACCCGGGAGGGGAAGGCGAGGTCGATGTCGCTGCTCGGCAGCAGCACCCGGACGTCGACCTTGGCCGGTTTCAGACGTCCGGCGTGGATCTGACGCAGCGGCTCCCCGATGGCCAGCGTGAGCGAGACCGCGGTCAGACAGAGGGCCTCTATCTCGACGTGCGGCTGCGCGAAGGCCGCCGCGATCCGCGGTCCCAGGCCCACCGTCGTCGGCTGCGGCGGCGCTCCCGGGCCGGTCAGCGCCAGGGTGAGGTCGGGGGCCACGGTCGCCGGGCTGCCTTTGGAGACGTTGGTGAGCAGCCGCTCGGACTGCAGGATGCGCAGCGCCTGTCGTACGGCCCCTCGCTCGACGCCGAACTCGTCCGCCAGCTTGGCCTGGGTGGGCATGCGCTGGCCGGGCCGCAGTACACCGGACCTGATCCGGGTGCGCAGCTCGTCAGCCAGCTCGTGGTGTGACCACTGTGGCCGTGGTGACCTCGTCCGTCCATTGACGGTGGCGTGTTCCGGGTCCACGACCAAACACTACAACTTCCCGCCATCTTTCGGCAGTTCAAGGAAAGGTGGTTATGAGACGTACCCAAGAGGAGATAACTAGAAGAGAGTTGGTCACCAACTTGGCTAACTTGGCCGACCGGGTCTCTCTCCTGGAGGGGAGCCGAGAGCCCGGCGGCCGGCACCACCACAACTGAACAGCCACAACTGAACAGCTACGGATGAGTCCAGCAGTCCAGCAAGAGTCCAGTGAGTCCTTCAACAGGCACCAGGTGAAAGGTCGTTCAGAAGATGTCCGGGCACCAAGGCCGCCTGGACGTACGCAGCAGGGCGTCGGCCACACGGGCGGCGCCCGCTCGTTCTTCCCGCACCCGGCCCAGCGCCGCGAGCCGTACGGCCGACTCGTCCCCCAGCCACAACGTCGCCAACTCCCGCACGTCCAAGGTGAGTTCGGCGCTGTCCGTGGTCGGCGTGCAGGACGCGCCCTGGGCCGTGGCCACCAACCGGTAGCGCCCGCCCGCCAGTCCGGCCGCGTCGACCACCTCGAACACCAACTCGCCCTCTCCCTCGTACGACCGCGCCTCCATGGCCCGTACGACATCCAGGATCCGCACCCACAGCCAGTCCGCCTGGGTCGTGATGGTGGCCGCGCGCGGGTCCGGGAGGAGGAGGGGCAGCAGGTCGTCGGGGGAACGCCAGCCCGACTTCACCTTCGCCACCCAGTCGATCGAGCAGAGGTGGTGCCACAGGGCGCGTTCGGCGGCCGGGGTGGTGGCGATCAGGCCCTTCACCGTGGCCGTGTCGAGCGGCTGCTTGGCGTCGCTCCAGGTGTCGTCGCAGACGTACGCGGCCAGGCCCTGCACCTCACCGTCCGCGGCGCGGTACACGGCGTAGAACGGCTCGGCCCACGGTGCCGCGCGCGTCAGCCGTACCGCCCCCGTCGCGACCTGCCACCAGCGGTCGTCGCGGTTGATCGCGCCGGGCTGGGCGCGGCGCAGGCGTTCGTGCAGTTCGGGACCGAGTTTGCGTACGTCCTCGCCGTCCACCAGGTCGATACGGCCGCCGTCCTCCGGGGCCGACCAGCGGGGGTCCAGGCCGGTCCGCGTGACGTCGATCTCCCACTGGGTCGCGGAGGTGGCGGGGCCGAAGCCGTAGCGGCCGTAGATCCGGTACTCGGCGGCGATCAGCGTGGCGACGACGTCGCCCCGTTCCTTCGCCGCCGCCAGGTCCCGTTCCATCATGCGGGTCAGGAGGCCTCGGCGGCGGTGGGTGGTCGTGACGGTGACGTTCGAGATCGCGTTGGCGGGGACGGGGGTGCTGCCCACGGCTGTGAGCTGCTGGGGGAAGGAGCGGAAGGTGGCTACGCAGCGGCCGGCGTCGAACGCGCCGAGGGTGCGGGGCAGGTCGATGTAGCTGCTGCGGTCGGTGAGTTCGTCGTCGGTGACGTCCGGGGTGCGGAGGAAACCGGTGTTGAGGGCGCGGATCCAGTCGGGGATGTCGGGGGGTGTGATGGGGCGTACGGCGAGGTCGGCTTCGCGGTTGTTTGCGCGGGGGGTCATGGGGTCACGGTAGGTCGGTGGGGTTGGGTGTCGCGCGGATTTTCCTCGCCCCCGCCGCCCCTACCCGT
>NZ_JAENRY010000351.1 GCF_016612545.1 Streptomyces sp. MBT65
CTCCCCGGCACCGGCCCCGCCGCCACCCCTCCCGATGCCCACCAGGACCGGGACTCCCACCGCGACGCCCGCCGCCGTACCCGCCGCGACCCGCAACGGTGACCTCCGGCCCGGGTCTCTCGACCCACCGGACGCCACCGTCGCCCTGCCCCGGCTGTAGCCGTACGGCCCGGATCACGCCCGTCGTCGTACCAGGCGCAGCAACTCCCCGTTCTGTCCCCGCCGTGCCCAGGCGATCAAGGCCAGCGGGATGATCAGGATCAGCGGTGTCGCCGCGTTCTCCCCGTGGAACACCGTCATCTGCACGACGAACGCACCCACCATCAGCGCGCTGAGCGCCGTCGCCGCCACCGACTGCAGCAGCGGGACCAACAACGCTACGGCGCCGGCCAGTTCGAGCGCGCCGATCGTGTACATGGCCCCGCTGCCCCAGCCGATCCTGTCGAAGGACTCCACGGCCGACGGGTGCGCTATCAGCTTGGGCAGCGCGCTCGCGATGCCGTAGAAGAGGGCGATCAGCACCTGGAGGACGCGCAGCGCGATCCGGGCGCGGCGACCGCGCGGGGTCGCCGACTCGGCGAGGACGGGGCGGGAGTTCGCGGAGGCCACGGAAGCGGTGGGCGGGGTGGTCGGAGTGGTCGGAGTGGTTGCGGACATGAGGGTCTCCTGTGGGAAGCGGTCCGTGTTGCTGTCACAGGGGTAGACCGGCCCGCGTCCTCGAACTCATCGCCGCCGCACGGGATTTCCGCCGCTAGTCCGCCGCCTCCCCTGCCACCGGCACCGCCCGCACCCATATCCGGTCCGGTGTCAGATAGCTGTCCACTCTCAGTCCCGCCTCCGCCAGCGCCTCCTCGAACTGGTCCTTGGTCAACGGCCGGGCCAGGAACGTCTGGGTCCAGACCGCGTCCGGGAACACATACTCCGCGCGCACCGAGTCGACCCCGTCCCCGACCGGCTCCGCCGACACAATCCGCACGGTGAAGCCACTGGGGTCGACCCGCTCGCGCGGCACGTTCGAGTGGTAGTCCTCGCCCTCGCGCTGGATCAGCACAGAGCCGCCCGCCGCGACATGCCGTACACAGGTCCGCAGCAGTCCGCGCCGTTCCTCCTCGTCCCCGGCGTGCACCAGGAACGACGCGAGCATCACCACGTCGAAGGTCTCGCCCAGATCGAGGTTCTCGATCGGACTGCATATCGTGCGCGCTCCTCGGACCCGCTCCAGCATCTCGGCGGACTCGTCGACCGCCGTGACCGTGAATCCGCGCTCCAGGAGGGGGTGGGTCATCCGCCCCACCCCGCTGCCCAGCTCCAAAATGCGCGCGCCCGCCGGCACCGCCGCCGCGATGATGTCCGGTTCCTCTCCCACGGGGAGCCGCGAGTACAGCTCCACCGCGCAGCCGTCCGGGGTGATCGCCCCGGGTCCTGTCCCCTCGTGCCCCTCACGCATTTCGATTCGCATGCCCGTCCAACGGCCCGTGTCCGTACACCCGTTCCCGACTCGCACTGGTTCACTCGTACGAGCCAATTTCCCTCGACGAGGCAACCGTCGGGTCAGCGAGGCACGGGACGGACCAACGAGGCAACCTTCGGATCAACGAGGAGACTCTCGAAGCGGGAACCACCCGTGCCCGAGGTACCAGTGGCCGCCCGCCCGCAGATGATCCCCGACGGCCCGCTCCACGGACGTACCCCGCGGCAGGCTCTCCGCCCGCTGATCGGGATGGCCGAAGACGAACTGGACCGGCTCGGTGTCGGCCGGCTCCGTGTCCTCGTAGGCCACCCGGAACCGTTCCTGGAAGCGGACGATGTTGGAGTCGGCGGACAGGTACCGCTTCAACTGCGGGTCGAGCAGCCAGGAGTGGCAGGTAGCGACCTCGTGCTGTTCCTCGGGGAAGTGCCGGGCGAAGAACGCGCGGGCCAGGTCCAGCGAGCGGTCGCAGGCGGCCGGGGTGAGCGGTCCCTGGAAGTCGGGGATGTGCAGGTTCAGGGAGGGAGTCCCGGGCGTCGCCTCCAGCCCCGTCGCCATGAGTCCCCGCGCGGTGCGCTCGCCGAGCCGCGCCCGCTCGTACTGCAACCGCCCCAGCTGGTACAGCTCGCCGCGGAAGTGCGGGATGAGCCACTGCGGGATCGGTACCCCTCCCCCGCCGTAGCGTCTGCGGTTGACCGCGATGTTGCGTCCCAGGTCGGCGAGGGTGCGCCGGGAGATGTCGGCGGGGATGTCGCGTTCGCGGTGGTACGCGCGCGTGTAGGGCAGCGCGGCGACGAACACGTACACGGAGAAGTAGGTGCCCATCTCCGGCGGGGCCTCGGGCAGCCGGGCCAGGAACAGCTCGGTGAGCCGGGTCCAGTGGCCGTGCTCTCCGATGTCCTTCACCAGTTCGCCGAGGCACTCCTCCAGGAGTCGCGTCGCGTCGGTGTCCCGCGTCAACACCCGGCGCAGTCGCACCAGTTCGTTGATGTCCTCATGGGGTACGGCGAGGTCGAGCAGGACCTCGGGCAGTTCGTCGGCGTCCGGCAGCACGGTGTGCTTCCCCTCCCTGTGGAGAACTCTCTCTTCAGCACTCTCCGTGGAGCACTCTCTGTCGAGAACTCCCTGTGGAGAACGTCCGGCCCGAAGAGTACGTTTCAAGGAGGAGCGGTGATCCTGATGCGTACAGGCAGTGAGCCCACGACAGCCCGCAGTGCGCTGCGGACGCGGTTCTGGCTGAGCGTGTGGGGGCTGGTCTGGACGATCTTCGGTACGGTCGCGTTCGCGCTCACCGGGCGCCCCGGATGGGCGGCCGCCTGCGCGGTGCTGTGGCTGGTCGTCACGGTCGACATGACCATGATCCTCAGACACATGCGCCAGGGCCCGCACTACCAGCCGGGCCCCGACGTCCCGCCGTACCGACCGCCGGAGCACCGCCACCCCTGACGCGCGGAGGAGGGCCTACCCGTCGAAGCGGGCCGCCTTCAGGTACTGCGGTTGGGGGTCGAGCGCGGCGGCCAGCCGGAAGTGGCGTTTGGCCTGGTCGGCGCGGCCCTGTCGCTCGTAGGTGCGGGCGAGCGCGAAGTGCGCGAAGGCGTTGTCCGGCTCGCGCTCCAGGACGATGGTGAACTCCAGCTCGGCGGGGCGCAGTTGCGCGGCCGCGAAGAAGGCACGCGCGCGCAGCAACCGGGCGGCGGTGTTCTCCGGGTGCGCGTCGATGACACGGTCGAGCAGTTTCACCGCGCCCCGCGGGTCCCGCGCGGCGAGCAGTTGCTCGGCGGCGCGGAAGTCGATGACATGCGTCTCCGGAGTACGTCCGGTCGTTCCGCTGTTCTCGGGCACGGCGAATTCCTTCCCTCACTCGGACGTTTCAACGCCCGGGAAATGGGCCGCTATTCCTGGGGTGGCTCCTGGGGCGCGTGTGCCCTGCGGACGAGTTCGTCCCAGACGTCCCGTACGCGCCGTTCCAGCACCTTCAGGGGTACGTCGTTGTCGATGATGACGTCCGCGATGGCGAGCCGCTTCTCGCGGGTCGCCTGGGCGGCCATACGCGCGCGTGCGTCGTCCTCGGTCATGCCGCGCAGCCGGACCAGCCGGTCGAGCTGGGTCTCGGGGCTCGCGTCGACGACGATCACCAGGTCGTAGAGCGCGCTGAGGGCGTTCTCGGCGAGGAGGGGGACGTCGTGGATCACCACGGCGTCGTCGGCCGCGGCCGTTTCGAGCTCCCGGGAGCGTCGGCCGACGAGGGGGTGCACGATCGCGTTGAGGACGGCCAGCTTCTCGGGGTCGGCGAAGACGATGGAGCCCAGCTTCGGACGGTCCAGGCCGCCGTCCGCGCCGAGCACGTCCTCACCGAAGGCCTCGACGACCGCAGCCAGCCCGGGAGTTCCGGGCGCGACGACCTCGCGCGCGATGCGGTCGGCGTCGATCAGCACGGCGCCGTGTCCCACCAGCAGCCGCGACACTTCACTCTTACCGGCACCGATGCCCCCGGTGAGGCCGACCTTCAGCATGGACCGAAGCCTACGGCCTGTCACCGACAGGGCGTCCGGTGACCGTCGGAGACCGCCCGGGGTCTGCCCCCGGGCGTCGCCCGCACGCTAGTTGTCGCCCTCGCGCTCCGCCAGGAAGCGCTCGAACTCCTGCCCGATCTCGTCCGCCGAGGGGATCTCGACCGGTTCGGCGAGCATGTTGCCGCGACTCTCGGCGCCCGCGGCGGCGTCGTACTGGTGCTCCAGGCCCTGGACGAGTGCCACGAGCTCCTCGTCGCCCTCCTGGATCTGCCGGTCGATCTCGGTCTGGGTGCGGTGGGCCTCGGTGCGCAGGGAGTGCGCGATGGCCGGGAGGACCAGTCCGGTGCCCGCCGTGATGGCCTCCAGGACGGTCAGGGCCGCGTCCGGGTACGGGGAGCGGGCGATGTAGTGCGGGACGTGCGCGGCGACGCCCAGGACGTCGTGACCGGCCTCCATGAGGCGGTACTCGACGAGCGCCTCGGCGCTGCCGGGGACCTGTGCCTCGTCGAAGGGGCTGCGGTGGCCCGGGACGAGGTCGTTGCGGTTGCCGTGCGGGGTGACGCCGACGGGCCGGGTGTGCGGGACGCCCATGGGGATGCCGTGGAAGTTCACCGACAGCCGGACGCCGAGCCGCTCCACGATCTGCTGGACGGCCGCGGCGAAGCGCTCCCACTCCACGTCCGGCTCGGGGCCGGAGAGGAGCAGGAAGGGGGCTCCGGTGGCGTCCTGGACCAGTCGTACGTCGAGGGTGGGCTCCTCGTACTCGGTCCAGCGGTCCCGCTTGAAGGTGAGCAGCGGGCGGCGGGCGCGGTAGTCGACGAGCCGGTCGTGGTCGAAGCTGGCCACGAGCTGATGGGGCAGCGTATCGAGCAGACGTTCGACGATCTGATCGCCTGTCTCGCCCGCGTCGATGTATCCGTCGAAGTGGTAGAGCATGACAAGACCGGCCGACTCCTGTGCGAGCGCCATGTCGACGACTGCCAGGCCCTTCGGCTCCCATGCGTACAAACCCTGCGGATCAAGCACAGTGACCGCTCCTCCTCGTGTTCGTACTGCACAACGCCCTCCAGGGCATGGGCATTCCCGCCCATGCCCCTGATCAGGCACCTCTTACGGGCTTTTCATGCGCCGCTCCCCCGCGTCACCGGGAGAACGGTCACGTCACGAGGACAGCACGCGCGCGTGGAGTGCGGTCACAGCCTTGCGGGCGGAGGAGAACGCGCCGTGCTGCCAGGCGTCGGTGTAGGTGAGCCAGTCGCCGGCGAAGTAGACGCGTCCCGTGGGGTCGTTGAGCGGCTTGTAGCGGACGTCGTCGGGGCCACCGGGGGTGTCGTGCCACGCGGCCTCCAGGTGGGGCGTCTGACGCCAGTGGTGGGAGAAGGACGACGCCAGTTCGGTGCGGTACTTCTCCCCGTAGATCTTCACGCCCGCGGCCACCGCCCGCGCTTCCCGCCCCTTGGGGGTGAGCTTCGCGTAGGAGTCCGCGTTGTCGTCGTAGTTGTAGTACCCGATGAGGACGCCCCGCTCACCGTGGAAGCCGTACGAAGGGTGCCAGATGTGGGTGACGTCCTGGTCGGTCTCGGTGATGCCGCCGTAGATCCGGTGATCGAGTTCCCACCAACGGGACTTGTACTCCAGGCCGATCTTCGCGGCGGACGACGGGGTGATCGCTTCCAGTGCGGTCTGGACGCCGGTGCCGAGGTTGTGCGGGATCTTGGCGAGGATGTTCGGCGGGAGGGCGCCGACGCAGTAGTCGGCCTCGACCACCTTCGTACGACCGCCCTGGGTGTAGGTGACCGAAACACCGCTCCCCTTGTCGGTGATTTTCGAGACGACCGCTCCCGTGCGGATGCGGTGCGCACCGATCGCCCGGGTCAGCGCCTTCGGGATCTGGTCCATGCCGCCCACCGGCTGGAACATCAACATGGCCTGGTCGAAGCCGAATTCGAAGGAGAAGTAGCGGCCGACACCGCTGGCGAGGACCTCGGAGGCGGTGGGTACGTCACCCAGCAGCACACCAGGGGTGCCCGCGGCGGCCGGGACGGTCGAGTACCCGCGGAAGTCACCTCCCTGGTACGTCAGTTTGTCGCCGAGCTCTCCCCAGCCCTTGAGGAACTCGACGAGCCGCTCCTGGTCGGTGGCGGTCAACTCCTTGTCCAGGGCGCCCTTGTCGGTGGCCTTGGCGAGCAACTCGGAGACATAGCCGTAGACATCGGCCTTGGCGGTGCGGTAGCGCTCGGGCTTGGTCATCCCGGCGGACTCGTTGTAGATGTACGCGTCCGCGTTGACGTTGGTGAACACCTGGATGGGGACGCCGAGTTCACGGCAGTAGTCGAGGGTGACCATCCACTGCGGGATCCGCGCGGGACCGCAGTTCATGTAGTGGCCGTCGGCGAAACGGGCGGTCTGCCGGTTGCCGTAGAGGTCGGTCGTCGAATCGCCGCCGCGTACGGTGAAGTTGCGGCCGCCGGTACGGTCCCTGGCCTCCAGGACCGTACAGTCGTAGCCGGCCTTGCCGAGTTCGTACGCCGTGGTCAGTCCGGCGATGCCACCTCCGACGATGACGACCTTGGCCGCACCGCGTCCGGTGAGATGGAAGTCGCCGGCGCTCAGGGCGCGAAAGGGCTGTTCCCGCTGGGCGGCCTGCGCGGTGGGGGCGAGCCCGAGGGCCCCCATGGTGGCGAACATGGTGCCCGCGCCACCGGTGAGACCCACGTTGCGCAGAAAGGCACGTCGGCTCTGGTTCCTTGCCATGGTCCGGATCCCCTTCCCGATCACGAATAACCGGGGCAGCCTCCCAACGACCCATTACGGCACGGCAGTTACTGATGTATCCCACAAGTTTCTGCAGGCCCGGGGAAACGGCTGAGGGGCCGCACCTCGAAAGGTACGGCCCCTCAGTTCAAGAGCTACTGCTCAGGTGATCAGCTCTGGCCGCCGGCCAGCTTCTCACGCAGGGCAGCGAGCGCCTCGTCCGAAGCCAGGGCACCAGACGTGTCCGCACCCTCGGAGGAGTACGAACCGCCGCCGCCACCGGCCGCGGCCGGAGCCGCACCCGGGGTGTCGACACCCTCGGCCGCCGCCTGGGCGTCGGCCTCGCGGGACTTGATGACCTGCGCCTGGTGCTGCTCGAAGCGCTGCTGCGCCTCGGCGTACTGGTGCTCCCACGCCTCCCGCTGGGTCTCGTAGCCCTCGAGCCAGTCGTTGGTCTCGGGGTCGAAGCCCTCGGGGTAGATGTAGTTGCCCTGGTCGTCGTACGACGCGGCCATGCCGTAGAGCGTCGGGTCGAACTCGACCGAGGCCGGGTCGGCACCGAAGGACTCGTTGGCCTGCTTCAGGGACAGCGAGATCCGGCGACGCTCGAGGTCGATGTCGATGACCTTGACGAAGATCTCGTCGTTGACCTGGACGACCTGCTCCGGGATCTCCACGTGGCGCTCGGCCAGCTCGGAGATGTGCACCAGACCCTCGATGCCCTCGTCCACGCGGACGAACGCACCGAACGGAACCAGCTTCGTGACCTTGCCGGGCACGACCTGGCCGATCTGGTGGGTGCGGGCGAACTGCTGCCACGGGTCTTCCTGGGTCGCCTTCAGCGACAGGGAGACGCGCTCGCGGTCCATGTCGACGTCGAGGACCTCGACGGTGACTTCCTGGCCGACCTCGACAACCTCGGAGGGGTGGTCGATGTGCTTCCAGGACAGCTCGGAGACGTGGACCAGACCGTCGACGCCACCCAGGTCCACGAAGGCACCGAAGTTGACGATCGAGGAAACCACGCCGGAGCGGACCTGACCCTTCTGGAGGGTCGTGAGGAACGTCTGGCGGACCTCGGACTGGGTCTGCTCCAGCCAGGCACGGCGGGACAGGACCACGTTGTTGCGGTTCTTGTCCAGCTCGATGATCTTGGCCTCGAGCTCCTTGCCCACGTAGGGCTGGAGGTCGCGGACACGACGCATCTCGACGAGAGAAGCCGGCAGGAAGCCACGGAGGCCGATGTCGAGGATGAGACCACCCTTGACGACCTCGATGACGGTACCGGTGACGATGCCGTCCTCTTCCTTGATCTTCTCGATGGTGCCCCAGGCGCGCTCGTACTGGGCGCGCTTCTTCGAGAGGATCAGGCGGCCTTCCTTGTCCTCCTTCTGGAGAACAAGGGCTTCGATCTCGTCGCCGACCTTGACGACCTCGTTCGGGTCGACGTCGTGCTTGATCGAGAGCTCGCGGCTCGGGATGACACCTTCGGTCTTGTAACCGATGTCGAGCAGGACCTCGTCCCGGTCGACCTTCACGATGACGCCGTCGACGATGTCGCCGTCGTTGAAGTACTTGATCGTCTCGTCGATCGCGGCGAGGAAAGCTTCCTCGTTACCGATGTCGTTGACCGCTACCTGCGGGGTGGTGGCGGTGGTCTCGGTGCTGCTCGTCATGTGGGAAAGGGCTCCGGTACGGACATTGAAGTCGTAGGTACTGCTCACGCCGAGAGCCTTTTTCGCTTCGCTCTGCAGAAGGCCGGACAGCCAAGGAAGCGCCAGTCCAGAACACCAGGGTGTCCTGTTGGCGCCTCGAAAACCGAGGGGACATACATACAGATGCGAGCGCAACCTGCTACGTCTGAGGTGCGCAGGCCCGCAGCGCAACTTGTAGCATACGGGGGCAGCCAGGCAGGGTCAATGCGCGAAGGCGCACACCCGGGGCGGATCGCCGCATACCCGGCACAAAACGTGTCCCGCGAGGCCACGCAGGCCTGAACCACCCCTTCAGTGACGCCGCCGGGGACAGCCGCACCGTAGAGGTGACGGAAGAGTACGACGAGGGAGCCGATCATCCAAGAGCCCGATGCGTTCGAGCCGGAAGCCACCCGACGTGACGCCGACGTCACCGAGAGTTCCCGGGCCAACCGGGGCTGGTGGGACCGGAACGCGGACGACTACCAGGTCGAGCACGGCACGTTCCTCGGCGACGACCGCTTCGTGTGGGGCCCCGAGGGCCTCGACGAGGTGGAGGCCGAACTCCTCGGCCCGCCGGAGGAGCTGAAGGGCAAGGACGTCCTGGAGATCGGCGCCGGCGCGGCCCAGTGCTCGCGCTGGCTCCTCGCCCAGGGCGCCCGCCCGGTGGCCCTGGACCTCTCCCACCGCCAGCTCCAGCACGCGCTGCGGATCGGCGGATCGTTCCCTCTGGTGTGCGCCGACGCGAGCGCGCTGCCCTTCGCGGACGCCTCCTTCGACCTGGTCTGCGCGGCGTACGGGGTGATGCCGTTCGTCGCCGACCCGCTGCTGGTGCTGCGCGAGGTGCGCCGGGTGCTGCGGCCGGGCGGCCGGTTCGTCTTCTCGACCACGCACCCGATCCGCTGGGCGTTCCCCGACGAGCCGGGCCCCGAGGGCCTGACGGTCTCCGCCTCCTACTTCGACCGCACGCCGTACGTCGAACAGGCCGACGACGGAAGCGCGGTCTACGTGGAGCATCACCGGACGCTCGGCGACCGCGTCCGGGACATCGTGGCGGCGGATCTGCGCCTGGTGGACCTGGTCGAGCCGGAGTGGCCGTCCTGGAACACGGCCGAGTGGGGCGGCTGGTCGCCCCTGCGCGGCAACCTCATCCCGGGGACGACGATCTTCGTGTGCGAACGCGACCGGTAGGAACCACCGAGGGACTGGGACCACCGAGGGACTGACGGAACGCGGGCACGCGCGCGTAGAGGTCGTTTCGCACGGCGTACGACACTGGGTGCGTGATCCGCTACGACGCCCTCGACGCGCTGCCCGTCCGCAGCGCCCTGCCCGGACTCGACGCCGCTCTGGAGGCGGGCGGTGCGGCGGTTCTCGTCGCGCCGCCCGGCACCGGCAAGACGACACTGGTCCCGCTCGCGCTGGCCGGGTTGCTCGGCAAGGGGAACGAGGGACCCGCGCGGCGGGTGGTCGTCGCCGAGCCGCGGCGGATCGCGGCGCGGGCGGCGGCCCGGCGCATGGCGTGGCTGCTGGGCGAGAAGGTCGGCGAGAGCGTCGGGTACACCGTGCGCGGCGAGCGGATCGTCGGACGGCACGCACGCGTGGAGGTCGTCACGACCGGAGTGCTGCTCCAACGGCTGCAACGGGACCAGGAGTTGGCGGGCGTCGACGCCGTGATCCTGGACGAGTGCCATGAGCGGCACCTGGACGCGGACACCGTGGCCGCCTTCCTCGTAGACGTACGGGAGACGCTGCGGCCCGAGTTGCGGCTGGTCGCGGCGTCCGCGACCACCGACGCGCAGGGCTGGGCCCGACTGCTGGGCGACGCGCCGGTGGTCGAGGCGGAGGGCGTCGCGTACCCGGTGGAGGTCGTCTGGACGCCTCCGGTGCGTCCCGTACGGCCGCCGCACGGCATGCGCGTGGACCCGGCGCTGCTCACGCACGTGGCAGCGACGGTACGGCGGGCGCTGGGCGAACGGGACGGGGACGTGCTGTGTTTTCTGCCCGGGGTCGGCGAGATCGCGCGCGTGGCGGGGCAGTTGGGCGACCTGGGCGGGGCCGAGCTGCTCCAGGTGCACGGGCGCGCGCCGGCCGCCGTACAGGACGCGGTGCTGTCCCCCGGGACGCGGCGGCGGGTGGTGCTGGCGACGTCCGTGGCGGAGTCGTCGCTGACGGTTCCCGGTGTACGGGTGGTCGTCGACTCGGGGTTGGCGCGGGAGCCGAGGGTCGATCACGCGCGCGGGCTGAGCGCGCTCGCGACGGTACGGGCGTCGCAGGCGGCCGGTCGGCAGCGGGCGGGGCGGGCC
>NZ_JAENRY010000352.1 GCF_016612545.1 Streptomyces sp. MBT65
AAGGCCCTGCGCGCGGCGGCCCAGCCACAGTTCCAGGGAGACCAGGTCCGCGAGGCCGTCCAGGGGTAGTGGCTCGCCCTGGGCCGCCGCGCGCAGGGCCTTGCGGACGACGCGGGCCTCGACCAGGCCCGCCTGCGCGAGCAGCGGCGTGGCGAAGAGGTCCATCAGGGAGTCCGCGGACACCCTCAGGCCCTTGCGGGCCGCGGCCGCCGTCGACGCGTGGGAGGGGGCGCCCCAGCCGGGCGGGAGGTCGCCGACGCCGGCGCCCTCCAGGACCGTACGCAGGATCTCCGCGCGGGCGCCCGGCCGCACCCGTAGCGCCTCGGGAAGGGACCGGCAGGCGCGGACCACCTGGTTGTCGAGGAAGGGGGTGTGCAGGCGCTGGGAGCGGATCTCGGCGGCCTGTTCCAGGACGCGGAGGTCGGAGGCGTGGCGGGCGAGGGCGGCACGCGCGCGGAAGTCGCCGGGGCGCTGGCCCGGGCCGCTGCCCTGACGGCTCGGCGCACCTTGTAGGCGAACCGATACTTCAGCCAGGGCCTCACCGGTCAGCCAACGGGCGGCGGGCCCTGGTCTGGCCCAGGTGAGCGCGGCGAGGGAGGCCCCGACGGCGCCTCCCGGCTCGTCGAAGCGCTTCTGCAGAAGTCGATCGGCGAGGACTTCGAGGCCGGCGCCGTAGGGCGTACGGGCGAGGCGGCGGGCGGCGCCGTACACACGCCCGGGGACCATCACCGAGCCGTCCGCCTTCGCCAACGCGGCCACCGGGCGCACCAGGTGACGTCGTTTGCGGTCCATCAGGAGGTCGGCGAGGCGGGCCGGGTGTGCGTCCAGGACCTGTCGGGCGCCGTAGCCGGTGAAGTGGTCGGCGCTGCCCGCGGCGAGCCGGGCGCGGTGGCGGGCGGCGGTGATCAGGGAGGGGCCGGGTTCGTCGGTGAGGGGGCCGTCGAGTTCGGCGTACGGCAGGACGTCCTCGCCGCCGGTCACCACCACGTGGTGCAGACGGGGGTTGGCCGCGAGGGTGCCCGCGCGCTCCACCTCGGACTCGCGGCCGGGGACGGCGAGATCGTTGAACGTGACGGCGAGGAGCCGCTCGCCCGCGCCGGTGCCGTGCCCCAGGACCGTGCCCGGGGCCCCCGGCAGCCCGGCGGCGAGCAGGGCCAGGGTCCCGGAGGCGGGCCCCCCGGAGAGGTCGGCCCCGATCCCGGGAACCGGCATCCCGCGCGCGGCACGCCGCTCGGCGGGCCCCATCCCGGGCACCGGCCCGGGGTCGATGTCGGGAACGTGCCGGGGCGCGGACAGCCGCACGCGCACGGCGTCGACGAGTGCGTCCCGTACGGCGTCCACCGCGCTGTCCGGGTCGACGGCCGCCGCGGCGACCGCGAGGGAGGCGACCGGCTCGTACCCGGCGATCTCGCGCGCCCCGGCGCGCAGCACCAGCGCATGCCCCGGTGGAATGCGCCGTACCCCGGCGTACGGCGTCGAGTCGTGCAGCGCGGCCGGTACGTCCGGGGCGGCGAGGAGCGCGGCGAGATGACCGAAGTCGAGGTTGGCCTCGATGAGGTCGGCGAGCGGGAGCGCGGCCGTGGAGTACGCCGTGCCGCCGGCCCAGGGGGTGTAGAACACCGGCTTGGCGCCCGCGAGATCGCCGCAGACCATGGTGCGGCGGTTGACCTTGACGACCGCCGTGTAGCTGCCCGACCAGGCCGTCAGATGCCGAAGTGCCCCTCCGCGCGCGGAGAACAGGCTCAGGCGCAGTTCCTCGTCGGTGGCGCCGCAGGTGCCGAGGACGGCGATGCGGGTCTCGGCGTCGACCTTCACGACCCGTACCTCGTCGGGCCGCCAGTCGCCGACCGCCCACAGCGGATCCGGGTCTCCCCACAGGAGTTGGGACCCCACCGGGTGCACCGTCTCACCGTCGAGTCCGGTCGCCCCCGCGGAACCGATCGCGGCGGCTCCAGCGGCGGTACTGCTCCATCCCACCAACCACCGCATCGACGCCTCCACAGGCTGTGGACAACCAGTGCACCGCACGAACTGGGCACCATGCTGCCATGAAGGACGCCTTCCGGAGGGCCGGAGAAGCCGCTTGAGATCGCGTGAAGACGCCCTGGACGAGGGACAACCGGACAAGGAAGACCCTACGTCCGCGACGCGAATGCGCCCCCGATACGCTCCCCCAAAACACCTAACGCGCCCTCAACTCCCGTGGTAGGAGCGGTATTCGGCGCCGAGAGGCAGGGGCGATTTTCGGCCAAATCGGCGCGAGGGGCACGGCTTCGCGCACGCTCCGTACATGCCGTGCGCACCGCTTCGCACCGCGCACAGTCCGGGAGGCGGAGTACGCCTCCCGGACCGGTCCGCCGCCCGCGGGGATGTAGGCGGCGGTGTCCCCCAGCCCACTGGATCCAGTACAGCGGGCCGACCCACGCACGATCCATGGAACCGCTCCCCCGATGGCCGGAGAAGAGCGCACGCACAGGCGCACGGCCACACGGCGGGGGGCACGTCGCAACCCTGCGTGCAAACCCCGCACTCGCGTACGGACCACAATCCCGCCATCCGGAACAATGCCCCTTAACGCTTGGGATGCGGCGAACTACGCTGGGTTTACGAATGCCGGGTGGTTATGCCACAACGGCAGCCGTCTGTGTCGAGGGGTGGCGCATGTCCAGGGAGCAACGCGGGCCGAACGAAAAACTCGGCACCGTTCTCGCCCTCGCGGGAATCAGCAACGCAGGACTCGCGCGTCGCGTCAACGATCTTGGCGCTCAACGCGGGTTGACACTTCGCTACGACAAGACGTCGGTGGCGCGCTGGGTGTCGAAGGGGATGGTGCCCCAGGGCGCCGCCCCGCACCTCATCGCGGCCGCCATCGGCCAGAAGCTCGGCCGCCCTGTGCCGCTCCACGAGATCGGCCTGGCGGACGCGGATCCCGCACCGGAAGTGGGCCTCGCCTTTCCCCGGGACGTCGGCCAAGCCGTGCGTTCCGCGACGGAGTTGTACCGACTCGACCTCGCCGGCCGCCGGGCCGGCTCCGGCGGCATCTGGCAGTCCCTCGCCGGGTCGTTCGCAGTCAGCGCATACGCAACGCCCGCCTCACGGTGGCTCATAACCCCGGCCGACAGTTCGGTGGCGCGCGAGGCCAACTCCGCGGAGAGCTCCGGGACACCGCTCAAAGTCGGCCACAGCGACGTGCAGAAGCTGCGGGAGGCCGCGGAGGACGCCAGGCGCTGGGACTCCAAGTACGGCGGCGGTGACTGGCGTTCGTCGATGGTGCCGGAGTGCCTGCGGGTGGAGGCGGCACCGCTGCTGCTCGGCTCGTACTCCGACGAGGTCGGCAGAGCGCTGTTCGGCGCGAGTGCCGAACTCACGCGCCTGGCGGGGTGGATGGCCTTCGACACCGGCCAACAGGAGGCGGCGCAGCGGTACTACATCCAGGCGCTGCGGCTGGCCCGCGCGGCGGCGGACGTACCGCTGGGGGGCTATGTCCTGGCGTCGATGTCCTTGCAGGCGACCTACCGGGGCTTCGGCGACGAGGGCGTCGACCTCGCGCAGGCCGCCCTGGAGCGCAACAGAGGCCTCGCCACGGCCCGCACGATGAGTTTCTTCCGGCTCGTCGAGGCGCGGTCCCACGCGCGCGCGGGGGACGCCCAGGCGGCCGGTGCGGCGCTCAAGGCGGCGGAGGGGTGGCTGGAGCGGTCCCGGGAGGGCGACAACGATCCGTCGTGGCTCGGGTTCTACGGCTACGACCGGTTCGCCGCGGACGCGGCCGAGTGCTACCGGGACTTGAAGGCGCCGCGCCAGGTCCGTCGGTTCACGGAGCAGGCCTTGTCGAAGCCGACGGAGGAGTTCGTGCGCTCGCACGGTCTCCGGTTGGTCGTCTCGGCTGTTGCCGAGCTGGAGTCCGGGAACCTCGACGCGGCGTGTGAGCAGGGGGTGCGGGCGGTGGAGGTCGCCGGGCGGATCTCTTCCGCGCGGACGACCGAGTACGTGAAGGATCTGCTGCACCGGCTGGAGCCGTACGGGGACGAGCCGCGGGTGGTCGAGCTGCGGGAGAGGGCTCGGCCTCTGTTGATGGCGCCCGCCTAGTCGTCTGCGTGGCTCGCTCACGGTGATTCGCCTTCCCTGCGTTTGAAGGCACTGTCAGTGGTGCAGTGCACTATCGGAGGCGGGAGGTGGTGCACGTGGTGGGGTACGACTGTGACGTGCTGGTGGTCGGTGGTGGGATCGTCGGGCTGTCCACGGCGTATGCGATCACCCGTGCCGCGCCGGGCACCCGGGTCACCGTGCTGGAGAAGGAGAGCGGGCCCGCCCGCCACCAGACGGGCCGCAACAGCGGGGTGATCCACAGCGGGATCTACTACCGGCCCGGCTCGCTCAAGGCGCGGTACGCGGTGGGGGGCGCCGCCGAGATGGTCAAGTTCTGTGCGGAGTACGGCATTCCGCACGCCGTCACCGGGAAGCTGATCGTCGCGACCGAGCGGGCCGAGCTGCCCCGTCTGCACGCGCTCGTGCAGCGCGGCCGGGAGAACAACATCCCCGTGCGCGAGCTGGGCGCCGGGCAGATCGCCGAGTACGAACCGGAGGTGCGCGGCCTCGCGGCCATACAGGTCGCGACGACCGGCATCTGCGACTACACCGAGGTCGCCCGCCACCTGGCCGAGGCCTCCGGCGCGGAGATCCGCTACGGCGCGCGCGTCGCCCACATCGACCGGCGCCCGGAGCGCGGGGTCGCCGTCCGCACGGTGACCGCGACCGGCGGCGACATCGTCCGCGCCCGTGTGCTGGTCAACTGCGCCGGACTGCACTGCGACGAGGTGGCCCGCCTCACCGGCGACGACCCGGAGATGCGGATCGTGCCGTTCCGCGGCGAGTACTACACCCTCACCCGACCCGAGCTGGTCCGGGGCCTGGTCTACCCGGTACCCGACCCGGCCTTCCCCTTCCTCGGCGTCCACCTCACCCGCGGCATCGACGGCAGCGTCCACCTCGGCCCCAACGCCGTACCGGCCCTGGCCCGCGAGGGCTACGACTGGGGCGTCGTACGCCCCCGGGAGCTCGCGACGACGGCGGCCTGGCCCGGGGTGTGGCACATGGCCCGACAGCACTGGCGGTACGGGGCGGGGGAGCTGCGCCGGTCGGTGTCCAAGAGCGCGTTCACGGCGGCCGTACAGCGGCTGCTCCCGGCCGTGACACCGGACGACCTCACGCCGTCGGCGGCCGGTGTGCGCGCCCAGGCGGTCCTGCGGGACGGCACCCTGGTCGACGACTTCCTCATCAAGGAGGGCCCGCGGACGGTCCACGTCCTCAACGCCCCGAGCCCGGCGGCGACCGCCTCCCTCCCCATCGGCAGAGAGGTGGCCAGACGGGCCCTGGCCGCACTGCACCGAGAACCGCAGTACCGCTGAAGGGGCGCGGGGCCGTGACGGACGCCCAGGCGGACGCCACCACCCGCACCCTCCCGTAAAATCGCCCCATTGTGTCTGACTCCCCCAACGTCCGAGCCAAGGGCGAACCCCGCTTCCCCGACGGGCCCAGGCCCGACCCCGCCGGCTCCCACTTCGAGCGCCGCATCCGAAGTTTCCAGCCCCGCCGGAGTCGGGTGACCGCGAACCAGGCGGACGCGCTGGAACGCCTGTGGCCCAAGTGGGGCCTGGACATCGACGGCCAACAGCTCCTCGACCTGGCCGAGTTGTTCGGGAACGACAACCCCGTCGTGCTGGAGATCGGCTTCGGCATGGGCGAGGCCACCGCGCAGATGGCGGCGGCCGACCCCGCGACGAACATCCTCGCCGCCGATGTGCACACCCCGGGACAGGGCAACCTCCTGGGCCTCGCCGAGCACCACGGCCTGTCCACCATCCGCGTCGCCAACGGGGACGCCATCATCCTGCTCCGCGAGATGCTCACCCCGGACTCGCTCGACGGGCTGCGCGTCTACTTCCCCGACCCCTGGCCGAAGAAGCGGCACCACAAGCGGCGGTTGATCCAGGAGGAGTTCCTCTCGCTCGCCGCGACCCGGCTCAGGCCCGGCGCGACCGTGCACTGCGCGACCGACTGGGAGCCGTACGCGGAGCAGATGCTCGAAGTCCTCGGCGCGCACCCGGACTTCGAGAACAGCCAACCCGACGGCGGTTTTGCGCCCCGTCCGGACTTCCGGCCGCTGACCCGTTTCGAGGGCCAGGGACTGGACAAGGGACATGTGGTGAACGATCTGCTGTTCCGTCGCGTACCCCACGACGACCAGCGCTGACGCCAGGCTCCATCGCGGGCCGTGCCCTTACCTCGTTAGGGTCGATGCCGTGGCCACGTTTTCGTCGTACCCCCCGCACCCCGGCCACCTCGCCGGTGGTGTGCCCGGGCACGGGCGGCGCGAGCGCTGGTGGCGGCGGAACTGGGTGCGGCACGGCGCGTTGATCACCCTGCTCACGCTCTCCGGCCTGGTCATCCTCGCGCTGGTGCGCCAACAGACGGGCACGGAAGGCTTCTTGGTGGGCCTCGGGCTCGCCGTGCTGCCCGTGCCGCTGCTGGTCGCCGCGTTCCGCTGGCTGGACCGCGTCGACCCCGGCCCCTGGCGCAACCTGCTCTTCTCCTTCGCGTGGGGAGCCTGCGCCGCGGCCCTCATAGCCATCGTCGCCAACAGCTTCGCGACCCGATGGATAGCGACCACGACCGCCGACCCGACCAGCGCGGACACCCTCGGCGCGACGGTGATAGCCCCGATCGTCGAGGAGTCGGCGAAGGCGGCGGCCGTCCTGCTGGTCTTCCTGTTCCGCAGACGGGACTTCACCGGGATCGTGGACGGAGTGGTGATCGCCGGGGTCACCGCCACCGGCTTCGCGTTCACCGAGAACATCCTCTACCTCGGCACCGCCTTCGGCACCGACCAGCTCACCGGCGACCGCGGCTTCACCTCCGTCACCGCGGCGACCTTCTTCGTGCGCATCGTCATGTCCCCCTTCGCGCACCCCCTGTTCACCGTCCTCACCGGCATCGGCTTCGGCATCGCCGCGCTCTCCCCGGACCGCCACCACCTCCGCCGCGTCCTGGTCCCGCTGACCGGCCTGCTCCTCGCGATGGGCATGCACGCGATCTGGAACGGCTCCTCCACCTTCGGCCAGTACGGCTTCTTCGAGGTCTACGGCGTCTTCATGGTCCCCTCGTTCGGCCTGCTGACCTGGCTCGCGGTCTGGACCCGGCAGCGCGAACTGCGCACCGTGCGCGAGGAGTTGCCCGTCTACGTCTACGCGGGCTGGCTGACCCCGGCCGAACCGTTCGTGCTCGGCTCGATGAAGGCGCGGCGGCTGGCCCGCGAGTACGCCCGCCACCACCTCGGCCGCCCGGCGGGCCGCTCGGTGGCCCAGTACGAGGCGTACGCGACCACCCTGGCGGTCCTGCGGCACCGGGCCGCGCGGGGCCGCACCGGCGCCGAATTCGTCGTACGGGAAAGGGAGTTGCTGCACGAGCTGTGGCTGCGCCGGGAGGTCGCGCGGCCGGCGCTGGACTACGCGGCGCGGCGGACGGCGCCTGCGGTGCCGGTGGTGGTGCCGCCGTGGCCGCCGGTGTACGGGTCGTACGCGACTCCGCTGTACAACCCGTACCGGTCCTGACGGCCCTCAGGCGGAGGCGTCCGTCAGCTGGGTGATCTCCGCCTCCGTCAGCTCCAGTTCGGCCACGGCCAGCAGCGCGGGGAGCTGTTCGACCGTGCGGGCGGAGGCGATCGGGGCCGCGACCGTGGGCTGGGCGGCGAGCCAGGCCAGGGCGACCGTCCCGACGGGGGCGTCATGGGCCTGGGCGATCTCGTCCAGGGCGGTCAACACCCGTACGCCGCGCTCCGATTCGAGGTACTGCGCCGCGCGGCCCGCCCGCGGGCTGTCCACGGTCGTACCGGGGCGGTACTTGCCGGTGAGGAAGCCGGCCGCCAGCGAGAAGTACGGCAGGGCGGAGAGGCCGCCGCGTTCGGCGACGTCTCGGAGCTCGCCCTCGTAGGTGTCGCGGGAGACCAGGTTGTAGTGGGGCTGGATCGCGACATAGCGCGCCAGGCCCTCGCGGTCGGAGAAGTCGAGGGAGGCCTGGAGGCGCTCGGGGGAGATGTTGGAGGCGGCGATGTGCCGCACCTTGCCCGCCTTCACCAGCTCGTCGAGCGCGCCGACGATCTCCTCGACCGGCACCTCGACCTGGTCGAAGTGCGGGTAGTAGAGGTCGATGTAGTCGGTGCCCAGGCGGCTCAGCGAGGCGTCGGCCGCGGCCTTGATGTTGGCGGCGGACAGGCCCGGGTACTCGGGGTGCTGGCTGACCTTGGTGGCGATGACGACGTCGGAGCGGTTGCCGCGGGCCTTGAGCCACTTGCCGATGACGGTCTCGGACTCACCGCCCTTGTTGCCCTCGACCCACGCCGTGTACGAGTCCGCGGTGTCGACGAAGTTGCCGCCCGCGGCGGTGTAGGCGTCCAGCACGGCGAAGGAGGTCGCCTCGTCCGCGGTCCAGCCGAAGACGTTGCCGCCGAGGTTCAGCGGGAAGATCTCCAGATCGGACCGGCCCAGCTTGCGAAGAGAAGTCATGCTCTACGTCAACCGCCGGGCCGGAACCGGATATTCCAGCAGGTGGTTCAAGGGTGTGTCAGGGGTTGAGGCCCTTGCTGCGCAGCCAGGGCGCAGGGTCGCTCGCGGTGGCCGCGCCGTTGATGTGGACCTCCAGGTGGAGGTGCGGCCCGGTCACGTTGCCGGTGGCGCCCACGCGGCCGATGACGTCACCGGTGGCGACCTTCTGCCCGACGCTGACGTTGATCGAGGACTGGTGGCAGAACCACAGCTCGGTGCCGTCGTCGAGGGTGAGGATCGTGCGGTAGCCGTACGACCCGGCCCAGCCCGCCTCGGTGACCGTGCCGCTGTGGATGGCCTTGATCAGCGTGCCGGTGGGCGCGGCGAAGTCGAGTCCGGTGTGGTAGCCGGAGGACCACATCGAGCCGGCCTGGCCGAAGGTGCCGGTGATCGTGTACGAGCCGACCGGCAGTGTGTACTGCTTGGCCAGCGCGGCGAGCTTCGCGGCCTCGGCCTTCTTCTTGGCGGCGGCCTCCGCGGCCTTCTTCGCGTCGGCGGCCTTCTTGGCGGCGTCCTTCTCGGCCTTGGCGGCAGCGGCGTCGACCTGCTTGGCGACGGCGGCCTCGGCGGCGGCCTTCGACTTGCCGTCGACCTGGAGCTGCTGGAGCTCGGCCTGCTCCATGATCCGGTTGCGCAGCAGCTCACCCGCGTCCGAGCCGCCCTTGGCGGTCTCGGTGGTGGCCACGCCGATACTGCTGAGCGCGGTCGCGGAACCCTTGGGAGCGCTGGCGGAGTCGTCCAGCAGATGGCCCACGGAGGGCAGATCCGGCATGGATATGGAGACCGGCGGCTTGCCCGTGTTGGCGCTGGCCATACCGCCCGCGCTCACGGCGGCTATGACACCGACGCCCAGGACGGTGGAGCTGCGGGCGAATCCTCCGCCACCACGCTGCTTGGCGACACGGTGCTTGCCGCGGTTGGGAAGGACGGACTCCGCGCTGGGATTCCACTCCTCCCAGGGGCCCTCGTCGGGGCGGTAACCGCCGTAGACGACAGGGGCTTCAGGGGCAGCCTGGTTGGACGCCACGTGGGCGTGCTCCTTTCCTTCCTTCTCGCCTACCGGGTTAGCTGACGGGTTCGGAGCAGGAAGGTCTCCTACGCGCGTCAACCTGCCGTGTTCCCACGGCTGTCGACGAGCGATTCACCCCAAGTGGTGGTTCCCCGGTTCCCTTGCGGGATTCGGCGCGTGCGCACGGAGCTGTCTCTTGTGACGGCTGGGACGACCGCGCTGCGTTATCGAACGTTAATAGACACAGGCGCCCCTTTCCAAGCTGTTCCGCTTGATCATTAACCTTTCCTTGCTGGACGAACGGCCCACCACCGGCGAAAAACGGGCGAGTTGGCCAAGTCTCAGAATTCCCACAGCTATTGACGGTATGTCAGTTGTTATGCGGAGGGCGGTCGCTCAGTCACCCTCAGCGACAGACGTCATGGATGGCGTACGGCGATCATCGCCATGTCGTCCGTCATCCAGCCCCCGGAGTGGCGGCGCACCTCCTTGGCGAGGATGTCGAGCAGCGCCTCGGGGCTGCGGAAGGTCCGGCCGGCCAGCCGCTCCCCCGGGTCGTAGAAGACCCCGCGGGCGTCGCGCGCCTCGGACAGCCCGTCGGTGTACACCAGCAGCGTGGCCCCGCCCGGGAACGCGAACTCCTCGGCGCGGTCCGGCCAGAACCCCAACTCGCCCATGCCCAGGGGCAGTGCGGGCTCCTTGACGAGCAACGTGTCCACGGTGCCGTCCTCGTGCAGGAGCAGCGGCGGCGGGTGCCCGCGGTCGACGATCCGTACGACGCCGTCGCCGTGCGGGAGTTCGGCCAGGACGGCGGTGGTGAACCCCTCGAACGCGTCGAGCCCGTCGCGCCGGGTGCCCTCGCGCGCCAGCGCCCGCTCCAGCCGCTGGGCGACCGCCTCCAGGGTGGCCTCCTGCTCGGCGGCCTCCCGGAACGCCCCGATCACCACCGCGACGGCGGCGACCGCGCCCATCCCCTTGCCGCGCACGTCGCCGACAACCAGCCGTACGCCGTGCGGGGTGTCCTGCACCGCGTACAGGTCGCCGCCGATGAACGCGCCCTCCTGCGCCGCCTCGTACCGTGCCGCGATCGCGAACCCGCCGATCCGCTCGGCCGGTTCGGGCAGGACGGCCCGCTGGGCGGCCTCGGCGATCTCGCGCGCGGAGGCGAGCTGTTCCCTGCCGCGGCGGACCAGGAGGTTGATCAGGACCGCGAGGACGGCGACCGTCACCACGGTGGCCGCCTCGGTGATCGCGTCCATGCGGAAGACGATGCCGAGCCGGAGGTGGACCACCAGACCGACGACGACGGAGGCCAGGCCGGTGAGCACGGTGCCGCGCCGCGAGTAGAGCGGGGCGGCGACCAGCGGGGCGGCCGTGAAGAACGGGGCCGCCGTGAAGTCCTGCGGGGTGAAGTAGTCGTAGCAGGCGCCGACGATCAGCAGCAGTGGGGGCAGGCGGCGGACGAAGGTGAGGGCGCGGGTGTCCGGGATCCGCCGGCCCTCGTCGGGGCCGAGGCCCGGGTCGGGCACCGGGTCGCCGGGCAGGCGCCCGCCGGCTCGCGCGTACGGAA
>NZ_JAENRY010000353.1 GCF_016612545.1 Streptomyces sp. MBT65
TGGCCGCCCCACCCGCCGCCACCGACTATCCGCACCTGCCCGCGCGACAACTCGTCGGCTGGGGCGGCCAGGTCCCCTACAACCCGTACCCTCACAACCCCGGCCTCGGCACCACCCCGCCCTACGGCCCGGGCCCCTACCCGGAGCCCCAGGCACCGCGCCGCAACGGCCGCTCCACCGCACTGCTCGTCGCCGTCGCGCTCGTCGTCGCGCTGGGCGCCGGCGGCTCGGTGTACGCGCTGATGAAGGACGGCGGCGACGGCGGCCGCAAGGCGAGCGGTGCGGGCGGCCGGGCCACCGGCGCCGCGCCCACGACCCCGGGTCCGACCACCGGGCAGCCGTCGCCGACCAACTCGCCGTCCCCTTCCGCCACTTCGTCCGGCGACGGCGCCGTACCGAGCGGCTATCTCGGCACCTGGAACGCGTCCATCGACAACGCCACGGGCCACAACACCCGTCAACTCACCATCCGGCAGGGCAAGGTGGGATCCCCGGTGCTGACCCTGGTCGCGGACGGCCCCGGCTATCACTGCGAGTTCACCGCCGACCTCGCCCAAGCACCGGGCGGGGACGGCCCGTTGGCGATCGGCGCCTCCACCGTCACCTCCGGGAAGCCGCTGTCGTCCTGCAACCCGGGCTCCGCCACCGAGATCACCCTGCTGTCGTCCACCACCCTGGAGCGCGTGAGCACCAGCAACGGGGAGAAGCTGACGTACACCAAGGCGGGCTGACCTCTCTCCACCCCAACTCCCTTCACCTCAGGGCCAGTTGTACGTCACCCGAACTTCGGCCGGCACCCCCCGCCTGTTCCGGTGCCCCCCGTACCGTGACCCCACGATCCGACTGGGGAGCGGGGGCCCGCAGTGGAGTGGCTGAGCGCGGAGAACGTCATCGCCGTGGGTACCGCACTGCTCGGTATCGTCGCGTCCGGCGTGATGGTCTGGTACGAACGCCGGGTGCCGCGCCGCAAGCGCATCGGCTACCGCGTCCAGATGGACAACCCCATCGGCGACGACGTCCGTTCGGGCCGCGCCAACCGCCGCCTCGGCCTCTTCGACGAGGCCCCCGGCATGTCCGACGCCACCCTCGTCCTGCTGCGCATCGAGAACGACGGCTCGCAGAGCATCGCCGACAACGACTACACCGGGCGCGAACTCCACGGCCTCACCGCGCTGTTCACCGACCGCACGATCCGCGGCGTCTCGGTCACCCAGCCGGTCGGCACCGACCATCTGATGGACCACTTCACCCCGGCGGCCGGCCTCGGCTACGACGGCAACACCCTGCGCATCCCGCGCGTCCCGCTCAACCGAGGCGACCACTTCAAACTGCTCGTGCTGCTCTCCGGCGGCGACGTCGGCTGCCCGATCCGGCTCATCGGCGGCATCCGCGACGGCGAGGTCCACCCCAACCGCAGCGCGACCCCGGACGAGACCCTGCCCCTGTTCAGCCGCGCCTCCCGGATGATCACCATCATGCTCACGCTGTGCGTGGTGACCCTGGCGGCGATCATCGTGGTCCGCGACGACGACCCGCCCCCGATCGGCTGCGCCCGCGGCACCCTCACCGTCACCGGTTCGACCGCCTTCGCGCCGGTGGTGGAGGAGGTCGCGAAGAAGTACGAGCAGGACTGCGAGGGCGCGAAGGTCGTCGTCGACCCGCACGGATCGACCGCGGGCGTACGGGAGTTGGAGGCCGCCGGGCTCGCCTCGACGAAGGGCTCACCGGCCGTCGTAGCCCTGTCGGACGGTCCCAAGCCGAGCGACATGCCGCAGTTGCGCGAGAACCGGATCGCGATGTCGGTGTTCGCGATCGTCGTCAACGACGACGTCCGTCTGAAGAACCTGTCCACCGCGGACGTACGGCGCCTGTACCGGGGCGAGATCACCAACTGGCGGCAGCTCGGGGGGCCGAATCTCGCCGTGCACCTGGTCAGCCGGGACGCCAACTCCGGGACGCGGCAGGTGTTCCAGCGGCGGGTGCTGAAGCGCGGCGAGATCGCCAATTCCTCTGTTGACTGCGTTCACAAGGACGACCCGACCGCACCCGTCATCCGCTGTGAACTCGACTCCACGGACCAGGTGTTGACCCAGGTCGCGCAGCTCAAGGGCGCGATCGGCTACAGCGAACTCACCCTCGCGTCCAGTGCCAAGGGCCTGCACACCCTCGAACTCGACGGCCACCCGCCCTCCGTGGACGCCATCGAACACGGGACGAGCGCGTACCCGTACCGTGAGATCGAGTACGCCTACACCTACGGCCAGCCCCCGGCCGACTCCCTGGCGTCGAGCTTCCTGACGTATCTCTCGCGGGGCAACGGCCAGGACGTGATCCGGACCCACGGCCACATCCCGTGCTGGACCCCGGAGGGCCTGAAGCTCTGCGCATGACCCCGCAGCCCACCTCACCTCACCGGGGCTCGGGCGGCCGCTGCCGAGGCATGTTGGGCCGGCTCCCACCGCCACCCGGTCCCCCCGGCCCCGGCGGCATCGGGAACCTGCCCTGCACGACGGTCCCCTCCTGCCGCCCGCCGGGAACCGGCGCCGACTGGATGCCCAGCGGCCCCGCCCCGGTCCGGAACTCCACCATCCAGTCGGCCGTCTCCACCCGCACCAGTTCCGTCACGTCCTCCGAGAAGCGCCGCAGCACCCCCAGACACCGGTCCGCGGCCTCGCTCGCGGTGCCCTCCGCCGGGCCCAGGAACTCCCGGACGCCCTCCGCCGCCCAGTCGAACTGGAGTGCCTGGAGCCGTCGCTGCACGGCCTGTGCGGTGGCCACGTCCCGCATCCACCCGGACGTCATCCCGAAGAAGCGGTCCCCGGCCACGCACGCCGCCCCCAGCAGCAGGGCCAGATAGCCCCAGTCGGCCAGCCCGCCCGCCACCCCGGTCAGGTCCAGCAGCGGCAGCGCGGCCCCCGCCAGCGCGCCCAGCGCGGCGCCCGCGCGCAGTGCCCGCGCCCCGCGCCGCTTCCACACCCGGTCGGTGAGATACCGGTCCGCCGTATCCAGCGCCCCGCGCTCGACCCACCGGTACAGCTCGTCCAGCCGGGCCGTCGGCTCGCCCCAGTCCCCGAGCGGAAACGTCCGCCCGGCCACATCGCCGCCTTCGGGCTGAATCTCCGGCTGACCCACCCGGCACTCCCTTACGTCGTGTGACACCTGATGCTGATGTGCCGGATCCTTCCTACCGCCCAATGGGTGGCGAAGGATCTGGTTTCACCTCTTTTCCGCCCGGAAGTGGGTCTTGATCAGGTATAGGACACGGTGAAGACTCACTCGAAAGAGTGCTGAAGCGATGACTGCCCGGAGCACGTAGGCTCGTGCCGAGCGGGCGGAACCGCGCCTGCACAGCCGTACGAAACCAGGAGCTGATCGTGATTCCCGGTGGTGGCCAGCCCAATATGCAGCAGCTGCTCCAGCAGGCCCAGAAGATGCAGCAGGACCTGGCGAACGCGCAGGAGGAACTGGCGCGGACCGAGGTCGACGGACAGGCGGGCGGCGGGCTGGTGAAGGCCACCGTGACCGGCGCCGGCGAGCTGCGCGCGCTGAAGATCGACCCGAAGGCGGTCGACCCCGACGACACCGAGACCCTCGCGGACCTCATCGTCGCGGCCGTCCAGGCGGCCAACGAGAACGCGCAGACCCTCCAGCAGCAGAAGCTCGGCCCGCTGGCGCAGGGACTGGGCGGCGGCGGCAGCGGTATCCCGGGTCTGCCTTTCTAAGACAGGCCGCAGCCAACTACGGTACGTACGTGTCACGCGTACCGCATGACTCCACGGAAGGGCAGGCAGTCCGTTGTACGAAGGCGTGGTCCAGGACCTCATCGACGAGTTGGGGCGGCTCCCCGGCGTCGGTCCCAAGAGCGCGCAGCGGATCGCCTTCCACATCCTCCAGGCGGAGCCGACGGACGTACGACGGCTCGCGCAGTGCCTGATGGAGGTCAAGGCGAAGGTCCGCTTCTGCGCGACCTGTGGAAACGTCGCGCAGGAAGAGCTGTGCGGGATCTGCCGCGACCCGCGCCGCGACCTCTCGGTGATCTGCGTGGTCGAGGAGCCGAAGGACGTCGTGGCGGTCGAACGCACCCGTGAGTTCCGGGGCAAGTACCACGTCCTGGGCGGCGCGATCAGCCCGATCGAAGGTGTCGGACCCGACGACCTGCGTATACGAGAACTTCTCGCGCGGTTGGCCGACGGTACGGTCACGGAACTGATCCTTGCCACGGACCCCAATCTGGAAGGCGAGGCCACGGCCACGTACCTCGCCCGCATGATCAAGCCCATGGGCCTCAAGGTCACCCGCCTGGCCAGCGGCCTCCCGGTGGGCGGCGACCTGGAATACGCGGACGAGGTGACCCTCGGCCGCGCCTTCGAGGGGAGACGACTCCTAGATGTCTGACGCCACGCTGCATGCCACCGATCCGGACCCGGACGACTTCGCGGTCCAGATCGCGGACCAGGTCGAGAGCTTCCTGGTGGCCGTGTTCGAGGTAGCGAAGGGCGAGGACCCGGACTCCGCGGTCCCCTTCCTCCTCCTTGAGGTGTCCCAACTCCTCCTGGCGGGCGGCCGCTTGGGCGCGCACGAGGACATCCTCCCGGACGAGCGCTACGAGCCCGACCTGGGCCCGGAGCCGGACGTGGACGAGATCCGCGAGCGCTTCGCGGTGATGCTGGAGCCGATCGACGTGTACTCGGAGGTCTTCGACCCCTACGATCCGCGCACGGCCCCGGTACCGGCCCGGATCTCCGACGACCTCGCCGACATCATCACCGACCTCCGCCACGGCATGGCCCACTACCGCGCCGGCCGCACCACGGAGGCCCTGTGGTGGTGGCAGTTCTCCTATTTCTCCAACTGGGGCTCCACCGCCTCGGCCACCCTCCGCGCCCTCCAGTCCCTGGTCGCCCACGTCCGCCTCAACCAGCCCCTCCCGGAGTTGGACGGCCTGGACACGGACGTGAGCATGGGCGACGAGACGCTGGAGTTCGAGGCGGGGCGGGTGATGGCGGAGGAACTGGGCGAGCCGCTGGGGATCAGGCCGGTGAAGTAGGGCCTTTAGGGATTTTCCACGGAATGTTGTGGGGCGCGGCGAGTACGCTGCGCCCCACAGTGCGTGTACGGGGATGTGCGTGTACGGGGACGAGGGGGACGCCCGATGGCGGACGAGGCGTGGGCGGGGTTGGCCGAGGCGATCGGGGCGATCCGGGCGGAGCTTCAGCGGGCGGCGCGGGACGGAGCGGGGGAGGAGATCCAGTTCCGTACGGGCCCGGTGGAGATCGAGTTCGCCGTGGACGTGAAGAAGGACGGCGAGGCACGGGCGAAGGTCTTGGTGCTCCCGTTCGGCGCGGAGGCGAAGGCGTCCCGGTCGAAGGGCACGACGAGCCGCGTGAAGCTCACGCTCCAGCCGGTCGACGCCGAGGGCGCGGATCTGCGTATCGCGGACGACTCGGGGGAACGCCCCAAGTAACGGGGAGCACGGGGGTGTTGGCCTGTGGCTGTGGACGTGCGGCGGGTCGTGGAGATCTGGAATCCGGTCGGGAAGTGTTCGGGAACCGGCTATCTGGTCGCGGACGACATCGTCCTGACGGCCCTTCACAATGTGCTGGGCTGTGGGGTCTTGGAGGTCAGGGGTCTCGACGGCGACTCCAAATGGCGTGCGGCGGAAGTGTTGTGGCCGCTGACGGAGCCACTGCCTGATCTGGAGCGGGAGCCTCAGGCGGACGGGGCATTGGTCAGGATCACGGATGCCGGATGGGTCCCGCCGGAGGGAGCTGACCCCGTCCGCTGGGGCCGGATCGACGCCGGCCCGGTCGTCCCGGACGAGGGACGGCTTGCGTGCGTCGCGGTCGGCTTCCCCAAGTCCGAGGTACGGGACGGCATCCGGGACACGAAGGAGATCCGCGGCCACATCGAGAGGCTGACCGGGCTCAAGTCCGGTGGACTGATCACGGCGTACGTCGACCAGGTCGCCGTGCCCGGCGTCTGGGCGGGCGCGTCCGGGGCGGCGCTCTTCGCGCGGGGGCGGCTCATCGGGGTCGTGACGACCGATCGGCGGCGGGATTACGACGGGGATCAGCTGACGGCGGTGTCGGTGGTGGAGTTGGCTGCGCGGCCCGGGTTCGTGGCGGCGGTGGGGGAGTTGGTGCCGGAGGACGTTGCGGCTACGGCTGCTGATCGCGAGGGCGCGCGGCGTACGGCAACCGTGTACGACGTCGAAGTCCCGCCGGGCGTCAACAACTTGCCGGAGCTGCCCTCGCCGATTTTTGTCGGCAGGGTGGAGGTGATGGCGGAGCTGGAGCGGGCGCTTTCGGGGGAGTCCCAGACGATTACGCAGACGGTGCACGGGCTTGGGGGTGTCGGGAAGACGACTCTTGCCCTGCACTACGCGCATGATCATGCGGGGGCGTATCGGCTGGTGTGGTGGATTCGCTCGGACACGCCTGAGCTGATCGAGGCGGGATTCGCGGCGCTGACTGTGCGGCTGCGGGGTGAGGAGGCGTCCGACCTCACGACTACGCAGGCCGCTGAGTGGGCTGTTGGGTGGTTGCAGACGCATCCTGGGTGGCTCCTGGTTTTCGACAACGCGGAGAAGCCGAGGGATGTGCATGCCTGGACGGGTCAACTACGGGCTTCCGGACGTCACTTGATCACGAGCCGGTACAAGCGGGGTTGGGTGTGCGACCCGATCTCGTTGCAGGTGCTGGACCAGGAGGCTTCGTTGGCCCTCTTGGCGGGTCTCGTTGGGGGCGGTGAGGAAGACGAGGCTCGTGCGCTGGCGGAGGAACTCGGTCATCTGCCGCTCGCTCTGGAACAGGCCGGCGCCTTCATCGCGCAGCGAGAGGTCTCGATCGCGGCGTACCGGGCCATGCTGGAGCGGTATCCGGCGCGTGCGGCGGCTGCGGCACCGGGCGGTTTTGACCCTGCGCGGACGGTCGCGCGGATCTGGCGTATCACGCTGGACGTGCTTGAGGAGCAGGATCCCAGGGCGGTCGAGATCTTGCGGATCGCGGCGTGGTACGCCCCGACAGACATTCCGCGATCTCTGTTCGAGCCGCTCGCAGAGGATCCAATCGACCTCGCCCAGCTCCTGGGTCTGTTGGCCGACTACAACATGATCACGCTCGACCGGGCAGGGGTCGGCATTCACCGTCTGGTCCAGATGGTGGCCCGCACGCCGTCGGAGGACGATCCGCATCGTGATCAGGCGCGCATCCTGGCTGCGCGTGACCGGGCCACGGAGCTGATGCTTGGTGAGCTTCCGGAGGATCCCAGCGGAAACGTTGCGGGCTGGCCGACTTGGAGAGCCTTGCTTCCCCACGTCGAAGCCATCCTTGATGCGTTCGAACCGGGCGAGGACACGGCTGAGATTGGATCGATCCTCACTCTGACGGGACAGTTTCTCCAGGAGCAAGGGCAGTTGAGTCAGGCAACCGACTGCTTGAGTCGCTCTCTGGTAGCAGCTACTCGGCTCTTCCGTGAGGACGACCCGAGAACGCTGGCTTCGCGGAACAACCTGGCTTACGCGTATGAGCAGTCGGGGGATGTGATGCGGGCGATCCCGCTGTACGAGCGGACGGCGGAGGACTATGCGCGGGTGTTGGGTGAGGATCACCCGAGCACGCTGACTTCGCGGAACAACCTGGCTGGCGCGTATGAGACGTCGGGTGATGTGGTGCGGGCGATCCGGTTGTACGAGCGGGTGTTGGAGGATCGTGTGCGGGTGTTGGGTGAGGATCACCCGGACACGCTGGCTTCGCGGAACAACCTGGCTTACGCGTATCGGGTGTCGGGTGATGTGGTGCGGGCGATCCGGTTGGGCGAGCGGGTGTTGGAGGATCGTGTGCGGGTGTTGGGTGAGGATCACCCGGACACGCTGGTTTCGCGGAACAACCTGGCTTACGC
>NZ_JAENRY010000354.1 GCF_016612545.1 Streptomyces sp. MBT65
GTCGGGTGCGGGTTGGCGTCCGGGTCCACTCCCTGGCCGTAGATGCAGACCGCCCCGGACGCCAACCCGCACCCGACCGACGTGTACTACAGCTACGGCGCCCACAACCTCAGCAACCAGGTGGGCGACCACTGGATCCTCAACAACCAGACCGGCGGCGCGTCCGTGACCGTGTGCAACGGCTACAACGGCACGAACTGCACCCAGACGATCGCCCAGGACTGGGCCTACCGCCTCAACTTCACCCCCATCAACTCCATCGTCCTCAACCGCCCGTAGCGGAGACCTTCACCGCGGGGGAGCACTGCCGGGACCGGCCCACGACGGTCCCGGCAGTCCCGTTTCTCGCCACTCCGGGTGAAACGCTTGGCCCCCTGTCGGACCCCCGCAGTAGCCTGGACATCCGCTGTCTCACGATGCGGGCGGGCAGTGCCAGGGGGGACGCCTTGGGGGACCAGCAGTACCAGCACGCGGCAGCCGACCGGTCCGACCAGCCGGAGAGCACCGCGCAGCTCACGTCGACCTTTCCCGCGCAGCTCAGACGGCTGCGCCGGGAGCGCGGACTGTCGCTGGCCGATCTGGCGCGCCGGACGCACTACAGCAAGGGCTATCTCAGCAAGATCGAGACCGGCGTCAAGCGGGCGACCGTCGACGTGGCCCGTCAGTGCGACCAGATCCTGGGTGCCGAGGGCGAGTTGCTCAAGCTGGTGCGCGAGACCGGCCCGGCGGAGCGCGCCGGTGGACCCGCCGCCGACAGCAGCGCGCCCACCTGTCCGTATCGCGGACTGGCGGCCTTCACCCCGCGGGACGCGGCCTGGTTCTTCGGCCGGGAGCGGGCCACGGCCGCACTCGTCGAGCGGGTCTTCCAACGCGTCGGCGGCGGACCGCTGTTACTGGTCGCCCCGTCCGGCGCCGGCAAGTCCTCGCTCATCCGCTGCGTCAACCTGCTGGAGAAGCCCACCGCCGGCACGGTCACCGTCGACGGGCAGGACCTCACCGCCCTCGCCGGGCGCGGACCGCGCGCCGGACGCGAACTCCGGCAGGCGCGCAGCCGTATCGGCATGGTCTTCCAGCACTTCAACCTGCTCTCCACGCGGACCGTCCAGGACAACGTCGAGCTGCCGCTGGAGATCCTCGGCAGGTCCGGAAAGGACCGCTCGCGCAAGGCACTTGAGCTGCTCGACCTCGTCGGACTCGCCGACAAGGCCAAGGCCTACCCGGCCCAGCTCTCCGGCGGCCAGAAGCAGCGCGTCGGCATCGCCCGCGCCCTGGCCGGCGACCCCAAGGTGCTGCTCTCCGACGAGGCCACCAGCGCCCTCGACCCGGACACCACCCGCTCGATCCTCCAGTTGCTGCGCGACCTGAACCGGCAACTGGGCCTGACCGTCCTGCTCATCACCCATGAGATGGACGTCGTGAAGTCGGTCTGCGACTCCGCCGCGCTCATGCAGAACGGGCGCATCGTCGAGTCCGGGACCGTCAGCGAACTGCTCGGCACCCCCGGCTCCGAACTCGCCTCCGCGCTCTTCCCGGTCAGCGGCGAGGCGGGCGGCGAGGACCGGACCGTCGTCGACGTCACCTTCCACGGCGAGGCCGCCACCCAGCCCGTCATCTCCCAGCTCTCGCGCACCTACAACATCGACATCTCGATCCTCGGCGCCGCCATCGACACCGTCGGCGGACTCCAGGTCGGCCGCATGCGCATCGAACTGCCCGGCCACTACGACGACAACGTGGTGCCGATCGGCTTCCTGCGCGAACAGGGCCTGCAGATCGACGTGTTGGGCCAGGAGCCCGTACTGCTGAAGGAAGGTGCCCAGTGAGCTGGTCGGAGATGCAGCCCCTGCTGTCCCAGGCGTGTTGGGACACGCTGTACATGGTCGGCTGGTCCACGGTCATCGCCGTCGTCGGCGGACTCCCGCTCGGCGTCCTGCTGGTCCTGACCGACCGCGGCGGACTGCTCCAGAACGTCGCCGCCAACAAGGTCATCGGGCAGATCGTGAACGTGGCCCGCTCGCTGCCGTTCATCATCCTCATGGTCGCGCTGATGAACTTCACCCGGACCATCACCGGGACGACGATCGGCCGCGAGGCCGCCATCGTGCCGCTCGCGATCGGGGCGATTCCCTTCTTCGCACGCCTTGTTGAGACGGCTGTCCGCGAAGTGGACGGCGGGCTCGTCGAGGCCGTGCAGTCGATGGGCGGCAACACCTGGACGATCGTGCGCAAGGTCCTCGTGCCGGAGTCCCTGCCCTCGCTGATCTCCAGCACCACGACCACGATCGTCGCGCTCATCGGCTACTCCGCGATGGCCGGCACGGTCGGCGCGGGCGGCCTCGGCGACATCGCCATCCGCTACGGCTACCAGCGCTTCGAGACCCAGCTGATGTGGATCACCGTGGCGATCCTCGCGGTCGTCATCTCCCTCATCCAGTTCGCCGGCGACTACGCGGCCCGCTCGGTGCACCGGCGCGGCGGACGGTCGGGTCCCACGCCGAGGCTACGGCTGCTGAAAGCCGCATAAGCACACCCCGGGATCTCTCCCTCCAGGACTCCCCGCACCACCCAACGCGGGGTCGTAGTACGCGACACCCTTCAGGAAAGGCACTTTTCGTGCGTAACACCGCAAAGCTCACCACCGCCGTCCTCGCCGCCGGAGCGCTCACCTTCGCGCTCTCCGCCTGCGGCTCGGACAAGGGCTCCTCCTCGGCCTCCGCCGACTACAGCGGACCGCTGGTCGTCGCCGCGAGCCCCACCCCGCACGCCGAGATCCTCGACTACGTCAAGGACCACCTGGCGAAGAAGGCCGGACTCGACCTGGAGGTCAGGGAGTTCACCGACTACGTCACGCCGAACACGGCGACCGAGGACGGCTCGGTGGGCGCCAACTACTTCCAGAACCAGCCCTACCTGGACGACTTCAACAAGAAGAACGGCACCCACATCGTGCCCGTCGTCACGGTCCACCTGGAGCCGCTCGGCCTCTACTCCCACAAGGTCAAGAGCGCCGACGCCCTGAAGAGCGGCGCGACGATCGCCGTACCGAACGACAGCGTCAACGAGGCCCGCGCCCTCAAGCTGCTCGCGGCGAACAAGCTGATCACCCTCAAGTCCGGTGTGGGCAACGAGGCGACCCCCGCCGACATCACCGAGAACCCGAAGAAGCTCAAGTTCAAGGAGCTGGAGGCGGCCCAGACCCCGCGCTCCCTGGACGACGTCGACGCGGCCGTCATCAACGGCAACTACGCGATCTCCTCGGGCCTGAAGCCCGCCACGGACGCGATCGTCCTGGAGTCCGCGACGAACAACCCGTACGGCAACTTCCTCGCGGTGAAGAAGGGCAACGAGAAGGACCCGCGCGTCAAGAAGCTCGCGACGCTGCTGACCTCGCCCGAGGTGAAGAAGTTCATCGAGGACAAGTACGCCGGCTCGGTCATCCCGTCCTTCTGACCCATCCGGTCCTTCCGAGTCGTCTTGTAGACAACTCGCCGCAACTCACGGGGTCCACCCGCTCACCGCGGGTGGACCCCGCGGTGCGGTTCACTGCTTTCATGCTGCATGCTGGGCAGTTCAGGTTGCCCTGAACATTTTCCGAAGGTTACGGAGTGGCGCATGACTAGCACCTTCCCCAACATCTCCATCAGCACGGAGCGGTTGGTGCTGCGGCCCCTCGACGAGGACGACATCCCCGCGCTGACGGAGATGATGAACGACGAACAGGTCGGGTCCTGGACCGACGTCCCCCAGCCCTACACCGAGGACCGGGCCCGCCGTTGGATCACCGAGTACGCGCCCACCGAACGCACTTCGGGCCGCGGCCTCGACCTCGCCGTCACCGAGTTCCTCACCCAACGGCTCGTCGGCGTCGTCCAGTTGACCAAGACCAACTGGCACGTCCGGTCCACCGAGCTGTCGTACATCATCGCCCCCTGGGCCCGCGGCGAGGGCTACGCCTCCGAGGCGGCGCTCGCCACCGCCCAATGGCTGTTCGGGGACCAGAAGTTGGAGCGCATCGAACTGCGCACCGCCGCCGACAACACCGCCTCCCAGCAGGTGGCCCAGAAGATCGGCTGCATCAGCGAGGGCGTCCTGCGGGGCGCGTGCATAGCGCACGTCCACGGCGACGACGGCACCTGGAGCGACGTCCGCACCGACTTCATCGTGTGGAGCCTCCTCCCCGAGGACCTGGAGGGCACGGCCGAACAGCTCGCCGACGTCGACGGTTTCACGTCACTCGCCGACTGGAACTGAATTCGGCGGGTACGGCACAGGGAGCACCGCCCGGCGGCACCAGGTACCCTCACGGTGCCCGCGTGCGGGCCGCTTCCCCCGACGACCTGCGAATCCACCCTGGAGACTGACGACGATGGCCGACCGCGTCACGGTGATCGGCTGGGACGGCTCTCCGCTGACCGCCGCGGCACGCTCCGCCCTCGCCGCCGCCACCCTGGTGGCCGGCGCGCCCCACCATCTCGCGCTCCCCGAGGTCCAGGAGCGCGCCGAGCGCATCCGCCTCGGCAGCGTCTCCCTCGCCGCCCGCCGTATCGCCGGACACCGCGGCACCGCGGTCGTGTTCGCCGACGGGGACCCGGGCTTCTTCGGAGTCGTACGGACCCTGCGCGCACCCGAGTTCGGCCTGGAGGTGGAGGTCGTCCCCGCCGTCTCCTCGGTGGCCGCCGCCTTCGCCCGCGCCGGTATGCCCTGGGACGACGCACAGGTGGTCGTCGCACACCGGCGCACCCTGCGACGCGCGGTGAACGTATGCCGGGCCCACACAAAAGTCGCCGTTCTCACCTCACCGGGCGCCGGCCCCGCCGAACTCGGCCTGTTGCTGGGGAGCGTCCAGCGCACCTTCGTCATCTGCGAGGAACTGGGCAACGAGCGCGAGCAGGTCACCGTCCTCACCTCCGACAAGGCCGCCGACCGCACCTGGCGCGATCCCAACGTCGTCATCGTCATGGGCGGCCCGGTCGGCCCCGTCGTCACCACCGGCCCGGCCGAGGGCTGGATCGCCGGCCGCGACCCGGCCGCCGTCGCCCGCGGCTGGACCCTGCCCGCCGAGGCCTACGGCGGTGAACTCGGCGAGGGCGAGACGGACTTGCTCCGGGCCGCCCAGCTCGCCCGCCTCGGCCCGCGCGTCGGGGACCTGGTGTGGGACATCGGCTGCGGCAGCGGCGCCTTCGCCATCGAGGCGGCCCGCGCCGGCGCCGCCGTCATCGCCGTCGACCGCGACACCCAGGCCTGCACCCGCACCGACTCCGCGGCCCGTAGCTTCGGCGTGCACCTCCAGATCGTCCAGGGCGACGCCCCGCACATCCTGGAGAACCTCCCCGAACCCGATGTAGTACGGGTCGGTGGCGGGGGAGTGGCCGTCGTCTCCGCGGTCGCCGACCGGCGCCCGCAGCGCATCGTGGCGCACGCCTCCACCCGGGACGAGGCCGAACTCGTCGGCCGCGACCTCACGGAGCACGGGTACCACGTGGAGTGTGCCCTGTTGCAGTCCGTCGAACTCGACACCAGGGCCTGGACGGAGACGGAACGGAGCGTCGCGTTCCTGCTCAGCGGCCTCCTTCCGGAGCGCGTTTCCTGACCGGTTCGCCGACCCCTCGTACCGTCCCCGTGATCCTGTTGTCGTACTGCGCGCGGTAGGCTGGCGGACTGTTGTACCGCATTGGGTGACCCGGCACTTCGTTCGTCAATGTCCGGAAAACCCGCCCGTTTTGGGGTGAGTGTGGTACGGCGGAACCGGAGGACGCGCAACGTGGCGCAGTCCACAGCGGGCCGTCGCGGATCAACCTGTCGCGACGGCGCAACGGCCGCGACAATGCCAGTCAATGGCTTTGTCGTCTAAATGGCTTTGTCGCTTTTTGGCGTCGGGTCGTTCGTGCCGCTGGACTGGCACGCTCGTTCTTCACTGCGGGGCGGTCGGTGCGCCGTTCCCGGTGAGTGGGTCGTAGAAGCACTAACCGATGGGCGAGGGGTACGCATGACCGACACCGGCCAGATCCCGGCCGAGGGGCTGCCGGAGAACGCAGGCATGGTGGAACAGCCAGGCGTTCCCGCGCACGGCGCGTACACCTACCTCTCCGAGACCACCGCCGAGGACGAGGACCTGTTGCTGCTGCCGGGCGCCCAGGGCGCCTGGGGCAACGAGGTCCCGCCCCCCGCCCCCGAGCCCGTCGTCGAGACGGCCAACGAGCCCGCACGACACGAGGCCGCGGTGTACGAGGCCGCCGCCGGGTACGAGCCGGGTCCGCAGGAGACCGGCGTGCAGGCGCCGACCGCGCACGAGGCCGCCGCACAGGCGACCCCCGCACCTGAGGCCGTCGCGCACGAGCCGGGTCCGCACGAGACGGCCGGCCGTGACAGCGGTTCCGTCGATCTGGGGGGCGTACGGCTTCCCGCGCCGCCGCCCGCGCCGGTCCCGCCGCGTCGCCCGCTGCATCTCGGCCCGCCCCTCCCCGACACCTCCGCGAGCCCGGTCCGCTCCCTCGCCGACCGTGGCCCCGCGGGCGCGCCGGTACGGCAGCCGGCCCCGTCGGCGACCGCCCCCGAGTACTTCGACGCACCCCAACTCCGCGACCTGCCCCCGCAGGGCGCGGCTCCCTGGGGCGCCCAGGCGCCGGTGGGCGCGGGGGTGCCGGGAGCGGAAACGGTTGTTCCGGTTGGCAAATCGGCGGGCGAGTCCCTCGGCGGGGGAATCGCCATGGCCGTGGACACCGGGGTCGCCGTGTCCGAGCCGGGTCCGGCTACAGGGGGCGGTCAGGCGCAGGCTCCCGACGCCGGTGCGGCCTGGCAGGGGCACGGGCAGTCGTTCGCGGGGGAGCCCGCGACCGCTTTCGCCCAGGTGAGCCACGTGAGTACGGAGAGCTCCGGCAACGCCGGTGTTCCCGAGGCGGGGCAACTGCCGGGGAGCCCCGAGGGTTCGGTTGCCGGGCAGGACCAGGTGCGGGACCAGGAACCGGTGCAGGAACAGGTGCAGTTGCAGGCACCGGTCCAGGTGTACGCACCAGTGCAGGCTCAGGTCGATGAGCAGGGGCCCGATGCGGGGTTCGTGCCGGGCGGCGGGCCGGAGGAGCCGGAGCAGGTCGCGGCTTCCGTCGCGGTGCCGGTTGCCGAGGTCGCGCCGGAACCTGAGGCCGTGCCGGAGCCCGTGGTGGTGCAGGAGCCCGAGGCGGTCCCGAGTGCCGAGGCTGCCCCGGGTCCCGAGGGCGGGTTCGCCCCCGAGGGCGAGGTGTTGCCGGAGGCCGTCGGCGTGGTGGCGGAAACCGGAGAGGTCCACGACGCCGGGTTCGCTGTCGCGAACGAGCAGGGTGCTGAGGTCGAGGCGGTTCACGGTGCCGAGCCGGCGCCCGAACCCGTAGCCACTCCCGACCAGACCCCCGAAGTGATCGCCGTTCCGGAGCCGTTCCGGGCAGCGGAGGTCGTACACGACGTCCGCTGCCCGGAACGGCTCCGGAA